>CAZUJZ010000225.1:0-6299 GCA_964620665.1 uncultured Desulfofustis sp.
TTTCGGAACACCGGATTTTAAGTCCGAGTTGTCTGCCAATTCCAACACCCCGGCTAAATATTAAATTGTAACCTGAAAAAAAATTTTTAAAAGTAAAAAATTAACTTTTTTACTGGAGGCGGCGAGCGGATTTGAACCGCTGAATAATGGTTTTGCAGACCACTGCCTTGGCCACTTGGCTACGCCGCCGTCATGCCGCAGGCGAAGAAGGTCCTTTATACCATAGATCATGCTTTTGACAAGAGGAAAGATACAGGAGAATCGAGAGGACACTACCATGGGAATCCCCGTTGATGCGCTGGTACAGCAGAACAAGGAGCTGCTCGCCGCGCTCGAGACTACCCTCGGTTACCGCTTTACCGATCTGCGTCTGCTGCAGAAAGCAGTGGTGCATCCCTCCTACGCTTTTGAGCAGGCGCAGGCCGGTAACGACAACCAGGTATTGGAGTTTATCGGCGATGCGGTGCTCGATCTGGTAATCGGTCATCTGCTCTGCCATCGCTATCCGAAGATGCGCGAGGGCGAGCTGACCCGGTTTCGCTCGTCGCTGGTCAACGAAGGCCATCTCGCCGAGATGGCCCGCGCCCTTGATCTCGGGCGTTTTCTCTGCCTCGGCAAGGGCGAGGACGCGTCCTGCGGACGAAATAAGTCGTCGATTCTTTCCTGCGCGTTCGAGGCGGTGATCGGCGCGATTTTCGAGGACAGCGGTTATACGACCGTTACCGAAATCGTGCAGCACTTGTTTGCCGGGGCGATCGAGCAAAAGAAACAGGACCTGCTGCTCAGCGACGCCAAGAGTCGTCTCCAGGAAGTGTTGCAGGAGCGTCATAACGAGGCGCCGGTGTACCGGCTCGACGGGGAGAACGGTCCGTCGCACCGCAAACAGTTCAGTGTCTCGGTGCTGTTTCACGATGAAGTGCTCGGCAGCGGCACGGCCGGATCGAAAAAGGAAGCGGAGCAGCGCGCCGCCTCCGCCGCACTGCTGCTCTGGGAGAAGAGGGAGCAGCTCTGAGCCGATGCTTATCATCCCGTTTTTCATCCAGCACCGTGGCTGTCCCCATCGCTGTCTGTTCTGCGATCAATGGACGATTGCCGGCCGGGATCGGGATAGAGCGGACAGTCGGGATCAAGGCGGCCGGCTTCGCCGGACCATCGACAGCTGGCTTGGCTATCGACGGCGACGCCGGGTCGTGCAGCTCGCCTTTTTCGGCGGCTCGTTCACCTGCCTTGCAGAAGATCAGCGCCGGTTGCTGCTCGAAGCGGCGCAGCCGTATCTGCGGAGCGGGGAAATAGATTCTCTCAGGGTTTCCACGAGGCCGGATTGCATCGACGATGAGATCGTCGATTTTTTGAGTGCGTACGGTGTTCGCACCGTGGAACTTGGCGCCCAGTCGATGAACGATGCGGTGCTGCACCGGGTGGAACGCGGTCATGATGTTGCCGCGACCGAACGCGCGGCCGGGATTCTGGCCCGACGGGGCTGCACCGTCGGCCTGCAATTGATGGTCGGGTTGCCCGGGGAGACCACCGCCTCGTTTCTGGCCGGCGTACGCCGAGTAATGGAGCTGAAACCGGCCTTCGTCCGCCTCTATCCGACTCTGGTGCTGGCCGGTACCGGGTTGGCGGAGCTGTCCCGGCGGGAGCAGTGGCAGCCGCTCGGTCTGGCCCGGGCGGTCGCGTTGACCGGCCGGGCCCATCAGCTGTTGACAACAGCGGGGATCACCGTGATCCGCATGGGACTGCAGCCGTCGCCTGAGTTGCAGTCCCGTATTCTCGCCGGTCCGTATCACCCTGCCTTTGGTGAACTGGTGGCGAGCCGCGCCTGGTATCTCAAGGCCCGGCGGTTGCTGTGTTCCGCCGGGCCGGGCCGGACGGTGGAGCTGACCATTTCTCCCCGGGACCATTCGGCCTTCGTCGGTTCCGGTAAAATCAATCTCAAGCGTCTCGGCGCCCTGTCCGAATCGGCCGCTGTCTCGGTCAGGCTCGACGGGACGCTGGCACGCGGGTCTTTTCTTCATGCTATCCGTTAACCATCTCGATATCCGCTACGGCAACAAACACCTGTTCAAAGACCTCTCCGCCGTGGTCTACCCCGACGATCGTATCGGTCTGGTCGGGGTCAACGGCACCGGCAAGACCACCTTGATGAAGATCATGGCCGGCGAGACGGCCACCGACGACGGGGTCGTCACCTGCGCCCGCCACTTTTCGGTGGGCTATCTGCCGCAGGAACCCGGAGTGATCAACTCGACTCGGACAATCTACCAGGAGGCGGAGACCTCGTTTGCCACCGTGCTCCGTTTGCAGCGCGAACTCGAGGAGTTGAACCACCGACTCGCCAACGCCGCGCCGGACAGCGAGGAGTTTGAGCAGATCCTGGAGCGGCAGGGTGAAGTGCAACATCGGCTCGAGGAACATGATGTCTACACGATCCGGACCCGGATCGAAAAAGTGTTGCATGGTCTCGGTTTCCGTGACGAGGATCTGGAGCAGCCGGTGGCCTCGTTCTCCGGTGGCTGGGTGATGCGATTGCTGCTCGCCCGGATGCTGCTGGCGGCACCATCGCTGCTGCTGCTCGACGAACCGACCAACCATCTCGATCTCGATTCGTTGACCTGGCTTGAATCCTTCCTGCAGTCTTATGACGGGGCGATGGTGATAATCTCCCATGACCGGGCCTTCCTCGACCGAACCACCCGGCAGACCTGGGAGTTGAGCCTGGGCCGGCTGACCGTCTACAAGGGCAATTACTCTTATTACGTCCGGGAAAAGGAGGAACGGCGCCGTATCGAAAAGGCGGCCTACAGCAACCAGCAGGCGCAGATCCGTCAGACCATGCGTTTCGTCGAACGGTTCAAGGCCAAGGCCACCAAGGCCCGGCAGGCCCAGAGCCGGCTCAAACAGCTGGACAAGATGGAGGTGATCGAGCTCGCCGAAGACGAACAGCAGATCCGCTTTTCCTTCCCGTCGGCTCCGCATTCGGGCCGGGATGTGCTGATGGTCGAGGATGTCAGTAAGAGCTATCAGGGGAAGCCGGTCTTCAGAGAGGTCAATCTGTTGCTGCAGCGTGGTGACAAGGTTGCCGTAGTCGGGGTGAACGGCGCCGGTAAATCGACCCTGCTGCGCATCCTGGCCGGCCAACTGCCGGCCGATAGCGGCCGGTGCCGGCTCGGCTCGGGGGTGCAGCTCACCTATTTCGGCCAGCATCAGGCCCAGGAACTACCGACGAATTTTACGGTGCTGGAGACTCTGTCCCATGCCGCCGAAGATCAGACCACCACCCGGATGCGTTCGCTGCTCGGCGCCTTTCTCTTTCGCGGCGAGGATGTCGACAAGAAAGTATCGGTGCTGTCCGGCGGTGAAAAAAGCCGCCTGGCCCTGGCCCGGATGATCGCGATCCCGGCAAATTGCATGCTTCTCGACGAGCCGACCAACCATCTCGATATGAGTTCCCAGGAGGTGCTCCAGGAAGCGATGCGCCAATATGACGGCACCATCGTCGTCGTCTCGCATAATCGCTATTTTCTCGATTGTTTCGTGAACAAAGTGCTTGAAGTCAAAGACGGCGCGGTGACCGTTCACGAGGGAACCGTCGCCGAGTTTCTGGCTCATCAGCAGCTACTCGAGCAGCGTCAGGCGGAACGGGAAAAAAAACAAGAAACGGTGGCGCCGTCGGCCGAAGCCTCCGGGGACAGCAGAAAGGAACGCCGCCGCCGGGATGCCGGACGTCGCCGTCGACGGCAGGATCAGGCCGGCCCCTGGCTGAAGAAGCTGAGCGAGGCTGAGCGGCAGGTCGACAAACTGGAGCGGGAGAAGGAGCAGTTGGAGAAGACCCTGGCCGATCCGGATCTCTACCAGGATCAAAAGCGCTGGAGTGCGGTCAGCGCCGACTACGAGGAGAGCACGCGCCGTCTCGATCGTTGGCTGCTGCGCTGGGAAGAGGCCCAGGCCCGGATCGACGAGATCGACCGGGAATTGGCCGTGGACGAATAGCGGTTTGCCGGTTGCGCGTCTCGATCCAGGCCCCCTGAAGCCGCCTGGTCTATCGCGACCTGCCGGTACCGATTTGCTGCTGGCAGAACGACCGGTGGTATGGTAGAATAACTGCATTTCCGGATATTTGTAGGATAGTAAAGCCGGGTCATACCGGCGTGATAGGGATAATCAGGGAGGACGCGCGCATGAAAAAATGGGAATGTACGGTCTGCGGCTATATTCACGAGGGGGATGCACCGCCGGATGTCTGTCCGGTCTGTGGTGCGGGTGCCGAATATTTCAAGGAACTCGTTGATGAGTCGGAGCCGGAATCGAGCAGTTCTCCGGGTTCGGAGACAGCAGCCGCCCCGGCGGCAGCGACCGGCGGGCAACCTGCAGCAACCGGTATCGCCGGGCTGGTGCTCAAATACCACCTGCACCCGATCAGCGTTCATACCCCTAACGGCGTGCTTCCGCTGGCCCTGGTGTTTCTCGTCATTGCCCTGGTGTTCAGCGTTGCCACGTTTGAACAGGCGGCCTTCTACAACCTGGTCTTCGTGCTGCTGATCATGCCGGTGGTATTGATCACCGGTTATCTGGAATGGAAGAATCGCTACAAGAAGGTGATGACGAAAATTTTCGCGACCAAGATCACGGCCTCGATCGTCGTTTCCGTGAGCCTGATCGCGATGATTGCCTGGCGCCTGGTCGACCCGCAGGTGCTCACTTCACCGGCCCGCTGGATCTACCTGCTGCTCGGCGTGGTGATGGTCGGCGCCGTCGGTCTGGCCGGCCACATGGGCAGCAAGCTGGTTTTTAAAGAGTAACCGATGCCCGGAAGTCGCAACGAACAATGAAAAGAGCCATCGTGGCCGGCAGGGCTGGTCGGTTCTCTCTCCGGCTGCCGCGCTACGACGCCAATGCCTCCGCAATAGAATCGCAGACGTAATCGATGTTTGCGCTTGTCAGGCCGGCAACGTTGATGCGGCCGCCGCCGACCACGTAGACGGCCTTGTTGTCTCTGAGCCAGGCCACGGTTTCATCGGTCAGGCCGCTGAACGAGAACATTCCCCGCTGCTTCGTTATGTATGAAAAATCCTGGGAGATGCCGCGGGCGGCCAATCCGTCGACCAGCGCGCGGCGCATCGCAACGATCCGGCCGCACATCGCGGCCAGTTCCTGTCGCCAGGTGGCCTCCAGCGTCGGCTCGGAAAGGATGGTCTTGACGATCAGGCCGCCGTGCGCCGGCGGGTTGGAGTAACAGACCCGCACCGTCGATTTCAGGTGACTGAGCGCCACGTTTTTTTCCTGACTGCTCGGGGAGATCACGGTTATCGCGCCGGTTCGCTCGTTGTAGAGGCCGAAGTTCTTGGAAAAGGAACTGGCCACGAAGAAATCGATGCCGCGCGCAGCGAATTCAGTCACCGCCCTGCGGTCTTCCTCGATGGTGCTGCCGAGCCCCTGGTAGGCGAAATCGAGGAACGGCAACCAGCCCCGCTCCTCTGCGATGGCGGCAATTTCCCGCCACTGGTCGTCATCGGGATCGACGCCGCTCGGGTTGTGGCAGCAGGCATGCAGCAGGACGACGTCGTCGGCCGGGATGGTGCGCAGTGTCGACAGCAACTCGTCGAAACGTAACCCCTTGGTTTCGGCATTGTAATAAGGGTATTGACGGATCGGGAAGCCGGCGGCGCTGAAAATTCCCTGGTGGTTGGCCCAGGTCGGTGAACTGAGCCAGGTTGTTGCCTGCGGCCGGAACCGTTTGATCAATTCACCGCCGATGCGCAGGGCGCCGGTTCCGCCCGGTGAGTGCGCCGTCGCCGCCCGATCGCTGTCGATGACCTCACCATCCTCTCCGAAGATCAAGCGCTGGACCTGGCGGCCGTATTCGGGATCGCCGGAAATCGGCAGGTAGCTCTTGCTGTTTTCAGCGCCGAGCAGGATGCGTTCGGCATCCTTGACACAGTTCAGGATCGGAGTCGTACCGGTATCGTCCATGTAGACGCCGACGCCGAGATTGACTTTGTTGGGGTTCCTGTCGCTTCTAAAGGCCTCGGTGAGTCCGAGGATCGAGTCCGCCGGAGCGGCCGCTACTGATTTCCACATGTGCTTCCTCATTGCTGGTATGTGTTAAGGGATAATGAAGCGCAACAATAATTGGTTTGATAAAAGACTGTCAACAGCAATAAAAGCACGGCAGCCGCCGCGGTGACGAATGATTGCTGCAGCACGGAGTTCGCTTGAGCTTTTCGGTAACTGATTTTTTATATGAAACCACAACGTTTCATGCTTCGTTGTGACTCCCAGTCATCGGGTTTTATATG
>CAZUJZ010000226.1:0-6248 GCA_964620665.1 uncultured Desulfofustis sp.
CTCGGATCCCAGGGTGGACGGCGGTGCGACTTATCGGACTATAACCAAAGGGTACTTGCACTTCGTCGATCTTGGGGTCGAGGTTCCTGACTACATTTATGTGAACTGGTGGTTCCGCACCTCGGTGAATTTTGAGGAGGGCGGATCCAATAAGTTCATCCGGGTTTGGAGGAACACCAGTGGCGAAAATGGCCGGGTCTCTTGGACCAATATGCATATGACGTCCACTGGGGCAGATACAGACTGGGGCAACTGGGCAGGGGAGGCTGGTAGGTGGGAGAACCTTGAACTTATGGTCGACGGCACCGGTGACATTTTGAACGGAGGAGGGGTTATCAAAGCGTGGACTAGTGGCAACTTGATCCACGATACTGTCTACACTGCTCCCGAGCCCCTCAATTTCGTGGACCTCGTGGGTCTGGACGCTGGAGAGGAATGGCGTACTGAGGGTTACGTTTTTGACTGGACAGACGTCTACATCGATATCACCCCAGCGCGGGTGATCGTTTCAACCTCACCCACCATGGAGCCGGGGGCACATTCCGAGATCCAGATTCCTACTGAATGGACTGGCGAAAGTATAGTGGTTACAGCGAATCCGGGGGCGTTGTCGGCGAGTAGCAATCTCTACTTGTTCGTCTTCGACCAACACGGAGAACGGGTTGCCACCGGGTTTCAGATTGCGGGAGGCGATGACGAGGGGCCACCATCAGAGCCAACCGACTTGGCGTTCCAAGAACGGGAAAACTAGGTCACGCTTGGTTGTGCCGACTTGGTATATCCATTGTGATCGCTAATTCTTAAGGAAGCGCCTCCAGCCGATTTGCAGTGCACCACGAACGTAGAAGCGACTAAGTTCCTTGAATGTGGGACGGCCCTTCTTCAGGACCCAAAAATAGCCCAATGTCTCCAAGTTGCGGATCGACGGGTGGCGCCTCATTGCAAGCATTCGCGTTTCTTCAGATGGCCGAGAAAATGATCTGAGGCGGAGTTTGAATATTGCGGAATAGTCATAACGCGCGATGAGGGTTTCATATTCGCTGTCATTTAGATGGTTGATGTCAGTGCCATGGTACGTGCAATAACACATCTCGTCGGCGAATTCAGAATCATGAGTTCGACACAGAAACTCGTGCATTTCATTTTCGTCATGTGTTAGATGGTACCAGTCAGGCACGACGCGATCATTGAACGTGTAGTTCCGCCCACGCCAGTGCACGAACGCATGATGTCCGTATCTCGATGACCAGATTGGCGCAAAGACAGTAAAGAGCAGGCCCGACGGCTTTAGTGCAGCGTAAATCTTGTCAAGCCCGAGGGCTAGTCTGCCGACGTGTTCGAAACAATTTGTGGAGTATACAACATCGTATTCTTCCTTACAGTCAAGATCTGCAATATCAAGATTCAATACTCGATATGCACCAGTTTCTGATTTCCCAAATCCGCTTCGAGAAAGACGCGTTTGCGAAACGTCTAGGGCTGTCCAAGAAGACACTCCTGCTTTCTCGACTAATTCAACAGGAACTGCGCCTCCAACCTCAAGGACGTGCTTATCCTTGAGGTCGATCGACGAGCGGAAAATCTCAAAATAGTCGAATTGGTTCATGGGTAAACTGCTTTCGTAATCGACGCAGGGGTGAACGAGATAGCGAATCGATTTTGGCAAAACGCAGCAATCGAGTCCAGAAAAAACGAAGGTGCGGGTTTCCTGGACGACCTGGAAGAACCGCCAATGCGTTCTGCTCTCGATCCTTAGGAGCGACGGACCGGTGTAAATGAGAAAGCGCGCACGCGATCATCATTCGTGGGAAGATACCGGGAATCAGCTTAACGGGAAATGGCCACCAGCATTTGGCTAGATGCCTACTGCAATTGGGTTATTACTTGAAGCAGCCGAGCTTCGTCAGTTTCCCAATTATATTGACGGCGAACGGCGTCATAACCGTTGCGGCCAAGTTCATTGCGCGCTGCTGGATCGACGAGTGCTGCCAATGCTTCCCCACAAGACCCTGCATTTCCGTCCTGACAGACCATTCCGCATCCGACTTCCTCAACGATCCGTTGTATGGGCAGAACGTTTGTCGCCAACACGGGCATCCCGACCCGCATATAGTCGAATAGCTTATTCGGGATCGTATGGTTCCAGTGGGCACACACGCGATAGGTTAGCACCCCAATATCACTTGCCGCATACAACTCATCTATCAATGATTGCTCGCTCCAGCCATGGAACCGCACCCTTGAGGCCAATCCGAGTTTCTCGGCAAGCGCCTCGTACTCTGGAATCGCGTTGCCCTTGCCCACAGCATCGAACTCTACATCCGGTCCGGATGGGTTATTGTCGAGATAGTAGCGAATACCACGGATCATATTGTCGAGGCCTCGGATGCGAGTGATGAACCCTACATACAGAAGTCGCAAGCGCGAATGAGCAACATGGGATCTCGGCGGTCGTGTGGGGCGTCCAGGTGTATTCGAAACAATCGTAATTCGCGTCGGGTCATGGCCCAATCGGATCAGCCGGTCTCGCGACTCCGCAATCATCACAAACGTGTGACTGGACCGGTGGACGGAGAACCTCTCGAGAAAACTTGCAAGTGTCGGGTTCTTCAGGAACCAAGAGCGGAGTGTGTGTGGGCTATATTCTAAGATGGAGCGGTACATTTCAGGATAGCACTCGGCCATGTCGAAGATGACATGGCATCTGTGAACCTTGCCTGCCATTATCGCCAGCGGCATCAAAGGAAGATCACGTACGACAATAATAGTCGATTTCGTTTCGCGAATAACATTGCTAAGAACAGTAAACCACACCGGGCTAAAAAAGAGCGGGGCGCTAAGTGTTGCGCCAAGTCGGCCCATGCGAGAGAAACTCGGAAGGCGACGGATTGCGAAACCTTGGCTGTTATCGCGCTGCGGCAGATGTTTGAGATTCCGAGCGACAACTGTTACGTCATGACCCGATCGTGCAAGAGACATGACGATCTTCTCGACCCGAACGTCCCAAGGATAGTCTTCTTTGTAGACGAAACATATGTTCATGGAGAGCCCTATCGTGAAGAATGCAAGTCTGCCTAGACTGTTCAAGGTAGCGCTAAAGATACAACAAAAATAAAGACAGATCTACGTTCACTGTCACAGGCGCCTGTGAATTGAAACTTGCCAACACCGCACAACCTATCGGCCCGCCAGACGGCTTGTTATGAATCGCTTCAGTATGTCCACGCGGTGATCGGGATCGATCTCTCCGAGAGTTTTCAAGGTGAAGATGTACTTCTGCAGGCGGTACTTGTACAGAGCGGCTTTCAATCGACGTCGGTAACGGCGATCAGTTGCAGTGTCCCATCGGTTCTGGTGCCCTTCGATCCAGTTGCGCTCAGATGAGAGAAACGAGGAGATATCTTCCACCATCTTCCCAGTGGCGGGCATTGGTGCAAAATCCCGTCCAACTACAATTGGATGGAGCGTCACGTCGACCACGCTATTCTCGTCGACTTTCAAATCAGCAACCACAGAGCGGCGCACTTCAGCATTCCAGGAAATATCTGCGACGAAATTACCAAGGCTGTATAGAATTACGCCGGCGCCTCGTCTTTCCCAGCCCTGCAGCACGTGTGGGTGGTGCCCAATGACGATGCGAGCGCCTGCATCAATGAGGTCTCGGCCTAGGTTGACGTGTTCGTAAGATGGACGTGGCGAAAACTCGTCGCCCCAATGGATGCTGACTACTACGATGCGTCCGCAAGACGCGCCTTTGGCGACGTCGGCAATTATCGTAGACTCCTCGGGCTCCGCATAAAGAGGCTCCTCCCGAAAATACTGCCGAGGTCGTAAAGAATAGGCAAGAAGTCGTAGTGGTAAGCCGCGGACGACGACGTCGACCGGTTGGCAATACTTGTGAGTGTGCCCGCACAGGCCGACGGCCTGGACCCCTAGACGCTCTAGAGTCGCGACTGTGGCAGTAAAGATCTCGGCACCATGCTGCAGGCTATGGTTGTTGGCAACAGAAACGACGGTGAAGCCGGTCTCGCGCAACCGCGCCGCGATACTGGGATCACAGGCACAAGCACGCTCTAGTCGGCTCAGGTTAGAAGAAAGGTCGCGGAACGAAGCCTCGAGGTTGCCGAAGACAACATCAGCATCTCGTAAAATCGGAGAAACTGCCTCGAAGGGATAAATGGCGTCTCGTCGATCATAGAGTTCCGCGATTCCGCGACCGACCATGAGGGGGTGGTCTCCGAGCATTAGATCGCCAACAGCTTTTAGCGAAATCAATAGTAGACCTGCCGGGTTGAAAACAGATTTGCGGCGTCCTGTGCCGCCAGGGAACTCCGCTTAGATTGGTTTGTGGAGTGTCGGCAGGTACCCGGCCTACTGGTAACCGAGATATTTGGGCCCCGTGTCGAGTTCGTGATTGCTTCGGAAGCGGTCCTTGACAGCCTTCACCCCCCTAAAATTATCGGTTGATCTTTCATTGCTAACCCTATTCCAGGGGCTAATCTCTTCGTGCATGTTTCGCACGATACAACGACGCGTACAGGCTAGGGTAACCCTTTAGCAACGTTTTTATCCGATCTGACAAGCGGATATGATAAAGAAAGCGGCTGTATAGTGGCAATCGATATCCCATCCCTTCTTGAACTACAGTAATACAAGGGTGGCATTGTCCGCAAGGCTTTCCGGAGGGAAGGGGATTGTGGCAGAACCACGTATGTTCCATTATTTGCAGATAGTTATTCTCTTCCGCCCAGTCTTTCATGTCCAATTTCGTACTTGTAATCAGAGGGAAGTGAAGACCGGCGAATAAAATTGAGTATGGGTACGCTGGACTATCGTGAACCTCTCTAATGTGCGGGTTATTCTGCACTGATATTTCAATTCCCTCTATGCCTTCATCTCTGCAATATTCTGCAAGCCATTTGTACTGAACTCCGATATAGGAATCACGAATTGCGTCAAGGTAGGCCTTCTCAATATCTTCGTGGCGCGAAATGGAGGACTTGTCAACCTTCTTTGGAGGAAGCAATAATGAGCCAAACTGAGAGTTCCTCTTCTTGAGTAGATCCCGAAGAAACAGAATTGTATCGATCTCTTTTTTGGACGACCGGCGTTCGTGGTCGACAATATAGTGCGGTTGCACCGACCGGCCTTGGTCCAGGAGCGAAATTACACGATAGGTCGAATCCCAGCCACCAGTCCAGAAGACATGAATTGGCTCTTTGATGCTATTCACCCATCGTCCTTCCGTGAATCCGTCGTTGCTTCACCCCATGCACCCCACAACGCGGCTAGGCGACATATTGGAGCAAGTCGACAGGCAGCGCCGGTGCGAGAACAGGATATGGAAATGTTGGTTCCTTCGACAGGTCTGCATGCCATGTTCGCGTTGAGCGTCTTCTTCAAGTGCCGGCGGACAGCGTTCTTGTGATGTATCATTCTGCTACGCGCATTGCTCGGTCCTACTAGTTGAGGACAGTTCAACTATTCTTGCTGTCGACCACGATCCTTGGTTCCTTTAGAGTTCTTGGTCTTGGAACATGAGCGCTTTCAGTCGCACGACTGCACGGTTGCGAAGTTGCGGGCTGACGTTCGCTGCGCGCCCTCGCATATTTTCGCCGCAGTCTCAATCGTCGATCAAGCAAGAACTCCGAAAAGCTAGATACTGTTCTGTATATAGGCCAGGCGGACCAAATATCTGGCACCCGTCGAGCGAGCCGATGAAGTTCATCTCCATGATAACCGGGCCTCGGCTGGTCAGGGCCATGTCCCAGTGCTGCATCCGAAACGGAGACATGGCGCGAGAAGCCTCCAGCATCACACTCCTTACCTGACTCCACCCGTCAAGGACGCGGCCGACCAGCCTCACGCCGGTCACGGGGTGATGGTCGGTCGTTCTCCATTCCGGGCCCGCTCCTAGCAAGACTTCCTCTATGGTGCCATCCTGGAGGTTGACTTTCGCCGGGACCGATCCCGTGGAGAAATCCTTCAGGTTCGAGACGTGCGCGCCGGGACCAGGAAGCAACGCGAGGGCCTTGAAGAACTCCGGTTCGCCATCGCGAACGAGCATGACGATGCGCACCGAGGCGACGGTGTCTCCACAGATCTCGCGTAGCCCTTCGCTGTTCTCGAGGAACTCGGTCAGCATGTAGGTCCCCGTTTGGCTCGCGATCCGGTCGATATCATCGGCGAGTTGTTCGGCGCTGACCACCTCGTCCGACAGGAGGCGGAACCGTCCGTCCTCGGTTCGG
>CAZUJZ010000227.1:0-6216 GCA_964620665.1 uncultured Desulfofustis sp.
TGGGCAACGGCTACTGGGCCGAACAGGGCGCCCGGATCGTCGCCGCCGCGGCGGCGGGTATGCGGTGCTGGCCCGTCTCGATACCGACAAGGGGCAGGTCCTCGTGCAGGAGGAGGGCAGGGCGCAGCCCCGATGGGAAGATCTCGGCCGGTTGCAGCAGCAGCTCCGCGGCGCAATCCTGCTGCTCAAGCGGGCGGAGCGGCCGGCGGATGGCGAGCAGCGCTTCGGGCTCGGCTGGTTTTTTCGCGCGGCCCGGAAATACAGCGGGGTGTTCCGGGATTGCCTGCTGGCCTCATTGTTCGTCCAGCTCTTTGCGCTGTTGTCGCCGCTGGTCTTTATGATCGTCATCGACAAGGTGCTCAGCAACAACAGCCTCACCACCTTAGACGTCCTGGTCCTGGCCCTGGTGGTTGTTTCCGTCTTCGAGATCGTCCTGAACGGGCTGCGCACCTACCTGCTGTCGCACACCGCTAACCGGATGGACCTGATGCTCGGGGTGGCGGTATTCAAGCACCTGATGTCGCTGCCGCTCAGCTACTTCGAGAGTCGCCGGGTCGGCGACACCATCGCCCGCATGCGGGAGTTGGACAATGTCCGCCGGTTTATCACCGGCTCGGGTCTGATGCTGCTGCTCGATTTGTTCTTCGTGGGCATTTTCCTGCTGGTGATGTATCTGTTCAGCCCGTTTCTGCTGCTCATCGTATTGATCAGCCTGCCCTTTCTCTTCGCCGCCTCCTTTGTGCTGACGCCGTTGCTGCGCAACCGGCTGGAAGACACCTACAGCAGCGGCGCCGACAACCAGTCCTTTCTCGTTGAGACCATCTCCGGGATCGAGACGATCAAGGCCGGTGGTGCCGAGCCGCGCCTGAGGGAACAGTGGGAGGTGCGGCTTTCCGATCATGTAAAAAACGGTTTCAAGAGCGGCCACTTGGCCAACCTGGTCAACCAGGTTACCGCTGTCGCGAGCAAGGCTTTGACGGTGCTGCTCCTCTATTTCGGGGCCAAGGAAGTGCTCCGCGGCAATCTGACCGTCGGTCAGTTGATTGCCTTTAATATGATCTCCTCCCGGGTGGTGGCGCCGATCGTGCGGCTCTCCCAGATCTGGAAGGAGTTTCAGCACGTCAGGATTTCGGTGGCGCGCATCGGCGATATCTTTCGCTGCCCCGCTGAGCCGGGTTTCGACCCGTTTCGGGTCAGTCTGCCCGACATTGCCGGAGCGGTCATCTTCGACCGGGTCACCTTCGGTTATGGCCCCGATGGTCCGCCGGTGCTCAGCGAGGTCTCGTTTTCCGTCAAGGCCGGGGAGGTGATCGGCATTGTCGGCAGCACCGGCTCGGGCAAGACCACCCTGGCTAAACTGCTGCAGCGCCTCTATGTGCCCCGCAGCGGCCGGGTGCTGATCGACGGTGTCGATCTGTCGATGGCCGATGGTTCGTGGCTGCGCCGGCAGATCGGCGTTGTCGTCCAGGACGGGGTGCTGTTCAACGGCTCCATTCGCGACAATATCGCCCTCAACGGCCCGGACCTGCCGCTGGCAAAGGTTATCGAGGCTGCCGGGTTGGCCGGTGCGCATGGTTTTATCATGGATTTTCCAAACGGCTATGACACGCCGGTCGGCGAACGGGGCGTGCAGCTGTCCACCGGGCAACGCCAGCGACTGGCTGTCGCCCGGGCCCTGGCCACCGACCCGCGTATGCTGATCCTCGATGAAGCAACCAGCTCACTCGATTACGAATCAGAATTGTTGATTCAGCAGAACATGCAACAGATCTGTGACGGCCGCACGGTGTTCATCATCGCCCACCGATTATCGAGCGTTCGCCACGCCGATCGGATCATCACCCTGGAGCGCGGCCGGATCGTCGAAAACGATACTCCCGAGGCACTGCTCACGGCCGGCGGGCGGTATGCGATGCTGCACAGCATTCATGAGGGGCGCTATGCCTGCCAATGAGCGAGCGACCCGTCAGCCACGGCCGGGTCAGTGCGCCCGGCGGCAAGGCGAAAAGCGCAATTGCGCGGCGCAGCCGCAAGAGACCGCCACCACCCTTACCGTGCCGCCGACCGGGAACACCCTGAGCGCGTTGACCAGGCGACTTCGCCGGGATCGGGCGGCCCGGCGCGACTATGAATTCATGCCGGCCACGCTGGAGGTGCTCGAGCGTCCCCCGGCGCCGCTTTCTCGGGCAATGGTGATCATTATCATCGTCTTTGCCGCCTGCGCCATGGGGTGGGCGAGCTGGGCCGGGATGGATATCGTCGTCAGCGCCCAGGGGATGGTGGTGCCCACCGGTAAGGTCAAGGTCGTGCAGGCCCTGGAGCCGGGTCTGGTCACCGCCATCCATGTGCGTGACGGACAAGCGGTGAAGCAGGGCGATCCGTTGGTCACGCTGGATAGTACCGCCAACCGCGAGGATTTGCAGACCTTGGAAAAAGAACTGGCAAAAACGGAGCTGACCGTGCTTCGTCTGAACGCACAACTGCACGGGGATGGAGCACTTTTTCGGCCACCGAAAAATGCCGATCCGCAAACGGCCGCGCTCCATCTGCGCCTGCTCGATCAGTCCCTGGCGGCGCGGCACCAGCGGATGGTCACCCTTGATACCGAGATCAGACGCTGCCGGGCCGAGCGCCAAGCGATCATCGCCGAGGTCGACCGGCTCGGCGAATCATTGCCGCTGGCGCGGGAGCTCTACGAGAAAAAGCGGCTGCTGGCCGAGAAGATGCTGATCTCGGGCGCCGAACTGCTGCAGGCACGGATCGAGATCAACGATGCCGGCCACAACCTCGCCAACATGCAGAGCCGGCTGGCAGAAGTCGAAGCCCGTCTCGATCGGGCCGGCCAGGAGCAGGAGCTGGTCAGGGCAGAATATCAACGCGACCTGCTCGACCAATTGACCGAGGCCCGGAACGAGTGCGAGCACCTGCATCACCAGATCGCCAAGGCGCGCAACCGGCAGAACCATTTTGCGTTGCGAGCCCCGGCGGACGGTCTGGTTCAGCAATTGGCCATCCATACCGTCGGCGGCGTGGTCACCGCCGCCCAGCCGCTGCTGGTGATCGTCCCCACGGCGGGCGGCTTTGAAGTCGAGGCCAAGATCTTGAACAAGGATATCGGCTTTGTCGGACCGCGGCAGCCGGTGTCGGTAAAGGTGGCGGCGTTTCCGTTCACCAGCTACGGCGCACTGCCGGGAACGATCGAATGGGTGGCCGGTGATGCGGTGCTCGATCAGGAACTCGGCCCGGTCTATCCGGTGCGGGTTTCCCTGCCCGGTCATGAACTGCCCAATACCGTGAACGGCCGTACCGGCAGGATTACCCCGGGGATGACGGTAACGGCCGATGTCAAAGTCGGCCAGCGGCGGGTAATAGAATACTTTCTCGGTCCGATCCTGCGGTATCGGGATCAAAGCTTGCGGGAGATGTGACGATGACACCAACCGACAAAGCTGCGACAGAGCAGCAACAGACCAGGAAAAACGGGCAATCGGCACCGGATAACGAACAATCTTCCATGGCCGACGAGGCGCTCCGGGAACAGATCAAAGCACAGTCACTCAGACTGGTCAAACGGCTGCCGGCCCTCGGTCCGGTGATCATGCTCTACCTGCAGTCGCCCCACCGGCGCTACCAGTTTATCAGCGACCTGGAGTGGCTGCTCATTCCGCCACTGGTCAGCGGCCAATGCAAGCTCTACATGCAGCAGGAATACCCGATCTCTTTTGTCAGTTGGGCGTTTCTCAGCGAAGCGGTGGAGAAGAGGCTGCTCGGCAATGGCGGCCGGCTTCGCCCCGAAGACTGGGCATCCGGAGAGCGGCTCTGGCTCATTGATATCGTCGCTCCATTCGGTGGTGTGGAGACGGTTCTGACCGATATGCGAAAAACCTTCCCCGAGCGGGAAATCCATCTGCTGGCGCCGGACCCGGAAAACGGCGGGCTCACCCATCGACTGCTGCCGCCGTTGGTGCAATCCGAAGAGATGGCGACAGCTGACCCGGAGACGACAAAACAGTGAGCGGCGCCCGTTCATCGCTCCGGAAAACGATGGCCCGTGGCAGTCGTTCAAGCCGGCGCTGCCGGGGCTGGTCTTGGTCGCGATTCGCACGGGTATTCGGTCCGGTCTTGTATCTGTTGCTGCCGGCCGCGGCCGAGGCGTCCTGGCTGACCTTGCAAGAGGCGATTGCCCTGGCTCGCCGGCACGATGCCCGGTATCACGCGGAGCTGCACGATGCCGCGGCCCAGTCCGCCGAGGGCTGGCAGGCGGTGGCCGGCTACGGGCCGACGGTGCGGGTGGTCGGCAGCTATGCCCACAGCCGTGACACCCTGCACCCGGAGCGGCAGGCAGCAGTTGCAGATGCAGATGCAGGCGCAATCGCCTCGTTCAACGAAGCGGAAATCACCATCGCCGTCGAGCAGCCGCTGGTTGACTTGAGCAAGGCCGGTGTTGCCGGACGAGGGCTGGTCGACATGAACATTGCCGATTTGAGGAAAAAGAAGGCGGAGCAAGATCTGCGCCTGCGTGTCAGCGAGCGCTATTACGCGGTGCTCTCCAGCCGCGAGAGTCTTCTGTTGGACCAGGCCGAAACCGCGGCCCTGAAGCGACACGTGGTGAGCGCCGAAGACAAGCTGGCCCTTGGTTTCGGCACGATAACCGATCGTCATTATGCCCAGGCGCGCTATCGTCTCGCGCTGGCCGCCGAGATCGCCGGCAAAACCGCGCTGATGAACGCACTGACCGACCTGGAGGAGGTGATCGGCAGGGCGGTGGATAGCCGCCAGTTCCCACCGGACCTGCCCCCCGCGCCGGAGCTGCCGGAGCCACCACTCACTCAGTGGCTGCAATTGGCATCGGAAACGAACACCGATCTGCAGATCAGCAAACTCCAGCATGACGTGGCGGTGATCAACCGCCGCATCGCGCTCAGCCGCTTCACTCCGGCCCTGGTGTTGTTCGCGGATTATCGCGATCGCAGCCCGGACGGCGGCCTGTCCGGCTATGGAGAAGACTGCAGTGAAACCGATATCGGTGTGCGTCTGCAGATGGACCTGCTGGCCGGCGGGCAGGATGTTGCCGCATCGGTTGCCGCCGCACGACGGCTCCGTTCGGCCGCCCGGCAGGTGCAGGCAGGGCGGAACGCACTGGCCAGGTCGCTCAGCTCGCTCTGGCAGAGTATTACCGGCACCCGGGAGCTGATCGAGACCTATCGCCAGGCGAGCGAGGCCAGCCGACTGGCCATGGAATCAACCCAGGCCTCCTATGACGAAGGCGCCAAAGCCCTGCTCGACGTACTCAACGCCCAACAGGACTACTACCGGTCTTTAAAGACCTACAAGACCGCGCACTACGATTACCTGCTGCTGCTCGAGAAATTCAAACTCGTCGTCGGCCAGCGCTAACCGCTCCAGGCTGTCTTGAAACGTCAAGACAGCCATAACCCTGAATCAAACAGGAGAATACATGAGATCCCCACGCCTGCTTATCGCCTTGCTTGCCAGTCTGATGGCCGTCAATCTCGGCTGTGTTGCCAATAAATCTGTCGAGCCCGTACGAGAAGAGACAAAAGAACATTCTCGTGTTTCTCCAACGGCGCATGGAGACAATGGCATTTCTGAGAGGCAGAAAATATATAGCTACCTTGATGCATACGATACCTCGCCATCGAAAGTGCAGCTGTTTGAAATGCTCGGTGAAAAGTTGGAAAAGATCGATGATCAGGAAGAACAAGCCTACTACGCAGACTGGTTGGCGAAGAAGTCGATAACCGATGCAGAAAATTTTCGTTATCCGGCTTTTGCCGCGTTCTACAACAAAAAACTTGGCGAAGAGCAAAAAGCATCAGAGTTTGCTCTGTATGCGATATTGATGGAGCGTATAGATTATCGGCGTTGCCTTTATCCGAATCGAGTCGCAGGAAAGTTTCAAAATTGGTTCCAATACATCCTGGCCAGCAAGGCTCTAAACTACTTTCAAAAGCAGTCTGAGGGAAAACGAGAAAAAATGCTTCAGGCGGCAGTTGATCTTGAAGAGCGGCACCGTGATCGTTCAGGAGATCAATGGCTCTGTTCAAGTATAGATTATACGAAATACCTCAATAGTTTGAATGAAGCAGAGAAGGTTGAGTTGGAAAAAAATATGAACGAAGGCCGTGGCATTACCGTAAAGGGTGGTGATCAATTCAGAATATCAGGATTCATCGATGACCAGCAATGGCATCA
>CAZUJZ010000228.1:0-6202 GCA_964620665.1 uncultured Desulfofustis sp.
ATACCGAGCTGGGCGGTACCAATGATGTTACCCTGGTCGCTGCCAGCGAGGAGAATGGCATGACGACCATTGAGTTCACGCTGCCGATGGCCTCCGGTGACGAGTACGACGGAGCCTTGACCGCCGATGGCGACACCGTGTTGCTGATGTCCTACGGTCCGGATCGTGACAGCTTCAGGCCGCGGCACAGCTATCGCGGCACGAAAACGGTCAATCTGGCCACCGGTGCCGAGAAATGATGCGGAGCGGGTGATGATGCCGGTGATCCGGGCGGGATATCTGCTGCCGGTGCTGCTGCTGGCCCTGTTGCCGGCAGTGGTATCGGTTGCCGCCGAATCGGCCGACCCGGCTGTGCCGCGAACCATCAGCGTCGACGAGCAGACCGGGACGACGCTGCCCCTGGAGAGCCGTTTTTTCGATGAAGACGGCACGGTGGTGACCCTCGGCAGTCTCATCGACAAGCCGACAATCCTGCTGCCCATCTATTTCACCTGCCCGAACAGCTGCAGCACCAATCTGGCCAACCTGGCGATTGCGATGGACCGGATGAAGCTGCAGGCCGGTCGTGACTACCGTGCCATCGCGCTGAGTTTCGACGACGAGGAGACGCCGGAAACCGCCCGCAGCGCCAAAGCCAATTACCTCAATCTGCTCGATGATGATTTTCCCGCGGATCAGTGGCGCTTTCTCACCGGCGACCGGGCGGCCATCGATGCGGTGCTCGAGGCCACCGGCTTTTCCTACAAAAAACTGGCCGACGGCACGTTCCTGCACCCGTCGATGTTGGTCATTCTCGCCGAGAGCGGTATGATCATCAAATATGTCTATGGGACGTTTATCCCCGGCGATATCGAGATCGCGCTGACCGAAGCACAGCGAGGGAGCCCTGCCACCTCGATCAAGCGGTTCCTCGATTATTGTTTCAATTACGACCCGACAGCCTCCAATGCAGTTTTCGAGGCGGTCAAACTGCTGATCCTCGGCGTTTTCGGCCTTGGTCTGGCGTTCTTTTTCATTCGTTTTCTGAGAAAAAGGGGGGCAGGTGAGCACCGTGACTGAACATCGTGATTCTCGACACGCTCCGGTTGAACACGCATCGTTTTTCGATACGTCGTCGCCTCCGGGGCAAAAAGGCATCTGGGCCTGGCTGCTGACCCACGATCATAAACGGCTGGCGTTGATGTATTTGTGGGCGGTGTTTTTCTGGCTGACGCTTGCCCTGCTGCTCGGTCTGGCATTGCGGGTGGAATTGATGGCCATCGGCGAGACGATCATGCCGGCCGATGTCTACAACGCGGTCTTTACGCTCCATGGCGTGATCATGATATTTCTCTTCGTGATCCCCGCTATTCCGGCGATCTTCGGCAATTTCCTGCTGCCGCTCCAGATCGGCGCCGACGATGTGTTCTTCCCGCGGCTGAACCTGCTGTCCTGGTACCTGTATATGATCGGCGGGGCGGTGGCCATCGTCTCGCTCTTTACCGGCGACGGTTTTGCCGACACCGGCTGGACCTTCTACGTGCCGTTCAGTGTCACCACCGAGACCAACGTATCGCTCACGGTAACTGCCGCATTCATTCTCGGCATGTCGTCGCTGCTGACCGGGCTCAATTTCGTGACCACGGTGCATCGCATGCGGGTCAAGGACATGGGCTGGCTGCAGATTCCGTTGTTCACCTGGTCGCTCTATGCCACTGCCTGGGTGCAGATCCTGGCCACGCCGGTGGTGTCGATCACGCTGGTACTGGTGGTGTTGGAGCGCTTTCTCAATATCGGCCTGTTTGATCCGGACCGGGGCGGCGACCCGCTGCTCTACCAGCATCTGTTCTGGATGTATTCGCACCCGGCGGTCTACATCATGATCCTGCCCGGCATGGGAGTGATTTCGGAAATCATTCCGGTTTTTTCCCGCAAGGCGATTTTCGGTTATAAAGGAATCGTCGTCTCCTCGCTGGCCATTGCCATCGCCGGCTCGCTCGTCTGGGCCCATCATATGTACACGAGCGGCATGAGCGATGTGTCGGTCTTTGTCTTTTCGCTGCTCACCTTCCTGGTTGCCATCCCGAGCGCGATCAAGGTGTTTTCCTGGGTGTCGACCATGTACAAGGGGTCCATCCTGATGACGCCGCCGCTGTTGCTGGCCCTGGTCTTCATCTATCTCTTTACGGTCGGCGGTTTGACGGGATTGGTGCTCGGTGCGGCCGGAACCGATATCCACGTGCACGACACCCATTTTGTCGTCGCCCATTTTCATTTCACGATGTTTGGCGGTACCGGCTTTGCTTTTTTTGCCGCCTTGCATTTCTGGTGGCCAAAGATGTTCGGCGTCATGTACAACTTTAAGCGCGCATATATCGGTACTGTTCTGGCGACGGTCGGCTTTCTCTTCCACTACATGCCGATGTTCATTCTCGGCATGCAGGGGATGCCCCGCCGTTATTTCGATTACCTGCCGCAGTTTGAGACCGGCAACTTCCTTGCCGGTTTCGGCGGTATCCTGCTCGTCGCCGGTATTTTGCTGATGTTTGTTAACCTGTGGCTCAGCTTTGTCAGCCGGCAGCGGGCCGAGGGTGATCCGTGGGGAGCGACGACGCTGGAATGGGCGGTACCGTCACCGCCACCGGTACACAATTTCATCGAGCAGCCGCAGGTTCTCGATTATCCCTACGATTTTTCCGACGTGCTGAGGCGTGCCGCAGAACGGGAAAAAGGGACCTGAGCCATGGAAAAGGCGATCGACACAACCGGCGTGCGCATCGGTATGTGGATCTTTCTCTACTCGGAGATCATCCTCTTCGGCGGGCTCTTCGTGCTCTATGCCGTTTATTTTCATAACTATCCCGAGGATTTCGCCGCCGCCGGGCTGGAGCTCAATCGGGTCATCGGCACGATCAATACGCTGGTCCTGCTGATCAGCAGTTTTACCGTGGCCGCTTCCATCACCGCCGTTCAGCGCCGCAAAATCGGCCAGGCCATTGGTCTGCTGCTGTTTTCCATCGGCTGCGGGTTGATCTTTCTGATCAACAAGTATTTTGAATGGGGGGCGAAATTCGAACACGGCCTGTACCCCGACTCCGATCGATTGTTCTCCGAGACACCCGGCTTCAATATCTTTTTCGGTCTCTATTATACGATTACCGGGCTCCACGGGCTGCACGTGGTGATTGGCATGATCCTGCTGTCGATCTCGCTGGTCCTGGTGATCAGAGGGCGGGTCAACGACCGGCGCTACGCATTGCTGGAAAACAGCGGGCTCTATTGGCATCTGGTCGATCTGATCTGGATTTATGTCTTTCCCCTGTTTTATCTGGTGCTGTGATGGCAACGAAGGAGCAGATTGTGACAGACGAGCATGAACACCAGCTGAGTTACCGTTTTCTCGGTTTCATTCTCGGTGGCCTGGTTGTGCTGACGGCGGTCACCGTCGGTGTGTCCTATGTCGACTGGGGATTTCTCAATGTGCCGATCAGCCTGTTTGTCGCCTCCTGCAAGGCAACGCTGGTGCTGCTTTTTTTCATGCACATCAAGTATGAAGGGATGGTGATCAAAGTATCTTTTATCAGCACCGTGGTTTTTCTGGCGATCATGATCAGCTTCACCTTCTGGGATGTGGCGTTTCGGTAACTTGCTTGGGGAGAGCGGAGGAGTATGGATCCTGTAAGAGGCGTTGACCTGGCATTCTGGTACATTCTCGGTATTTCGATCGTGCTGCTGATCGGCATCACCGTGGTGATGATCGTCTTTGTCATCAAATATCGGCGCAGCAAGCATCCGGTGCCGGCGGATATCCGGGACAACCTGAACCTGGAGGTGGTCTGGACGGTGCTGCCGACGTTGATCGCCCTGACCATGTTCTACGTCGGCTGGCAGTCCTATCTCGGGTTGCGTCAGGTTCCTGATGATGCTTTGGAAATCGACGTGGCCGGTCAGATGTTTTCCTGGATTTTCCTCTATCCCAACGACAAGGAGACCGAGAACCTGCTCGTTGTCCCGCACGGCCGCGCGGTCAAACTCAATATCTCCTCCTGGGATGTGCTGCACAGTTTCTACATCCCGTCCTACCGCATCAAGGTCGACGCGGTCCGCGGCATGGACACCTATGCCTGGTTCCGGGCCGATAAGCTGGGGGAGTTTGATATCCTCTGCACCGAGTTCTGCGGCATCGGCCATGCCGAGATGCTCGCCAAGCTGCGAATCGTGCCGGAGGCCGAATACCGGGCCTGGCTCGAGGAAGACGAATGAATCGTTGCAGCGCAGTACAGGCCGGCACCGCGCTGCGCTCTGCCGGCGCCCTGCCGATGCGATTGATTCGGGTGGCCAAAGCGCCGCTCTGCAGTGCCGTGGCCGCCTCAGCCCTCTTCGGCTTGCTGCTGAGCCGGCCCCGGCTCGATGGCGCGGCAGTGACGCTGTTTGTTGCGGTCTTTTTGCTGGCCTGCGGTGCCGCATCACTCAACAGTTATCAGGACCACCGCTGGGACCGGTTGCTGCGGCGTACGCGCGGCCGGCCGCTGGCCAGCGGTGAACTGCCGCGACTGGCGGCTCTCGGACAGGCTGCGGTGCTTTTTGCAGCCGGGACCTTGCTGCTGCTGCTCCTGCCCGCTCCGCAGGCGCCGTTGCTGGTCGTCTTGAGCGTCGTCGCCCTCTATAATGGTATCTATACGCCGCTCAAGTCCCGAACCGCCTGGGCCGTGCTGCCCGGCGCCGTCTGCGGTGCGTTGCCGCCCTATCTTGGTTGGCTCGCCGGCGGCGGACCGCCGGTCGCCACTGAAATTTTCATTGTTATGGCCATGCTGGCTCTGTGGCAAGTACCCCATTTCTGGCTGGTCACCCTCCGGTATCGGGAAGATTATCGGGCGTTGCCGCTGCCGGCCCTGGTCAGAAGCATGCCGGAAAAGAAGCTCTGCCTGATCGCCCTGATCTGGGTATTGGCCCTGGTGTCGACCGTCCACTCTTTGTTGCTGGTCCGGCCGTTGTCGCCCCCCTGGCTGCTGGTGCCGATTTCCATCGCGTCGCTGGCCCTGGCGGCGGTCTTCGGCTCCGCACTGTTCGGCTCTCGAGCACCGGGTTACCGGGTGCTCTTTGCGTTGATGAACGTTTTTCTCCTGCTGGTAATGGCGTTGTTTTCCCTCGGCAGCCTTGGCCGGTGATTTGATTAACAAGAGGTACCCGCATGGGTGATGGTAAAAAGAAGTGTTGCGGTAAATATGAGAAGAAAGGCAAGCATTGCGGCGGTTGTCCGCTATTTGGAGATCCGAAAACGTGCAAGCCGGACAAGGACTATTGTAAAGGCTGCAAAACCGGCGGAAAGAAAAAAAAGAAAGGGAAAAAGAAAAAGAAATGAGTGCTCAGCGGCCGGCCGATGCTGTTTTCTGCAGGCTTTGTCCGAGCGCTCTGCCGTGTGCTCTGGCCGACAGCAATTGTTGTCGGGTATGGCCGAAACGCCTGTAGCGGTCGGCCAGCAGAGAGATCTTCTCCGGCCGGAAACCTGCCGATTTCAGAAAAACACCAATGGTGCTCCAGGGTTCGCGGACCGGGTGATGGAAGACCAGCGCCTTTTCGACGCGGTCGGTGTATCGGTTCAACATGCGGTGCAGGATCCACTGATGATAACGGTAATAGCCGCGGCAGGAGATCAGCGGCATTACCCGCCGCCCGGCAAGGATGCGGCTGCCATAGTGATCGAGCAGGCTGAGGATCGGGCCACTCGGATTATATGACCAGGTCGGGCCGGCCAGGACCACCAGGTCATACGATTGAAAGCAGGCCGGTGAAACAGGCTGAATCGGAGTCCGCCGCCGGAAAAAGGTGACCAGCATCATCCACAATGTGCGATGAATGGTGCCGAACGGCCAGCCGATCCGGTCCTGGGGGTGGAGCTGTTCGATAACGACGACGACGTTCTGGCTGCGCAGCCCGGCGGCAAAGAGATTGATCAAACCGCGACTCTGGCCGCTGAGGCTGAAATAGACGATAAGCACACGGGGCGGATCGACGGGATGATGCACGATTTGATAATACCGGCAGTTTCGTTGGCAAACGGTGGTGTCCGGAAAATCACGGATGGTTTCGTTTCCGATCAACATCTCGGAGACGTATAACAGCTACTGGTACCACGTTCCCGGGCCCGGAACAACATCTCTTACACGGCGGTTTAAAAAACAGCAGCGATCATCGGGCAAACTGGTTGGCGGAGGGAGGCTGC
>CAZUJZ010000229.1:0-6198 GCA_964620665.1 uncultured Desulfofustis sp.
CCCCGGCACCTTGTCGAGGAATGGTTGGAAGTATCGGTAATCAACCAGCCGCTGGCCGGAGCCGCAGTGCCGGGGATGACCGATGACGGGCGTCTGTTGATCGCCGGCAGTGATGACGTGCTTTTTCAAAGATTGCTCGGCATCTGTCAAAAACGTTACCCCGATTCACCCGTTTTTTTTGCCAATCTCGGCAGCATGGGCGGACTCAAAGCCCTGCGCCGGCGACAATGCCATATCGCCGTCTGTCATCTTCTCCAGGATGACAACGAGGAATACAATTTTCGCTTTGCCGAGCGGGAAATGGATCGTTTACCGGTCTTCGTCAATTTCAGCAAACGGCAGCAGGGTATCCTGGTCGCCAAAGGGAACCCAAAAGGGATCGATTCGGTCAAGGATCTGGCACGTCCCGGTATACGGATCGTCAACCGCTCGCTCAACACCGGGACCAGACTGCTGCTCGATTATGAAATCAGCCGCTGCGACCTCAAAGCAGACGAAATCGACGGGTATCGGACCGAAGTCGCCCGCCATCTTGATGCAGGGCTGGCCGTTTTGAGCGGCACGGCTGACGCAGCCCCGGCCATTCGTCCGGTGGCGGCAATGCTCGGGCTTGACTTCCTGCCCCTGCGTTGGGAGCGTTTTGATTTGCTGATCGTCCGGGAGAGCTTTTTCAACCCGATTATCCAGCGATTTGTCAATCTGCTTCACGACCCGCTGTTCAAGCAGGTCGCCACGGAGTTTGTCGGCTATGACCTGTCCGTTTCCGGGAAAATGGTTTACCCGGACAATGCCCAGATTTGAGGGGAGCTTGAAATCGGCCAGGGAGCAGAAGCACTTCACCTTTTGCCGGGAATCGGTTGTTCCCCCCTGCCCAGTCCGGTGAATATCTCAGATGAGCGCATCTCCAACAGCTTCGACGGCGGGGGCCGTGCCGGGGTTGTTTTTCAGATATTCACTGCTGTGGCCGGGAGGCGAACGTCAGCCGTCGGCATCAGACGGAGCCGCTTCTGTCATCCCTGGTTTCGATTCTTTCTGCTTTCGATTTTCCCCTGAGTCGAGCTGCGGTGCGGCGCTAGCAACCGCATTATAAACGGTCCTTGAAAGTGCGGCGAAAGGGGAGCGGGTCTTTCCGGGCCTCGATGAGCCGGCGGAGTTGATCGCGTTCCGCCCGGGCCGTTTGCAGTTTCCGGCGCAGCTCGTCCTGCTGGTTCAGGGAACAGGAGTTCAGTTGGTCTTCCAGGTCGTGGACAACCCGTTGGGCGCGATAAAGTTCGATGGCAAGGGCTTTGAGCACCATTCGTGTCTCCCGGTTGAAGAAACCTGCAGCAGAGAGTATAACCGACGCCGTTCGACCGGGAAAGGGCCGAACAGCATCGGTGTTCACCCTTTTTTGCGAATGAGCAAGGATGCGTAGGCGGCATTGAGATCAATGAATTGCTGGTGGTCGCCACCGCTGTCCGGGTGCAGTTGTTTGGCCCGGCGGCGATAGAGCCTGGTCAGCTCCCGTTTGCTCATGGCCTGCAACTCCTGCCATGTCATCTCAAAAATGGTTTCAACCGTATCGGTACTGATCGTCGGTTTTCGATCCGGCCACTGGAAAGAACGGTGCCGCCCCATGAATTCCCGCAGGAAATCGTCGAACAGCGAACGCCTGCCGTAGCCGTAATCGAAGAACATGATCAGATAGCGGACCAGATGGTCCCGCAGTGAGTCGGCGGGCGGCAGTCCGGCCGTGAAGAGAGGGTCGACGTTGAGGGCGCAGAGATCTGCGATAAAACGATCGGCGATCTCGATCTGGTTCAGGGCCTCGGGCATCGTTGCCGAATAGGATTGGTTGAAATGGCGCTGGAGATCGAAGATGGCAAAGACGTAGGTTTTCAGTTCGGCGGCGTGCAGATCATCTTCCAGATCGCGAAAATAGAACTCGCGCTCATCCCGGCTTTTCTGCAACAGCGGCCGATAGAGTTTCGGGTTGATCCGGGAGAGCCTGCTCTGGTCGACACCACCGTATCTGAGATAATAGAGCCGTCGTCGATCGAAAAGATGGACCTGCTGCTCGATTGCCGCGCGTTCTTCCCGGGAAAAGGGACGGACGGTGACCCGGCCGCGATAACGGAAAATCGACAGACGGCGCCGCTCCTCGGCCGGCAGAAAATCCCAGAGCAGATCCTCGAGCAGTGTCGTCGGGTCGCTGTTGGTGATATGTGCGAGACAATCGGATATTTCATCGGAAAAATAACAGATATCCTCGTCGATCCGGGCAACGAAACGGCTCGGATCGGAACCGAGATCAAATATGAGCCGGGACGTGTAGCAGTGTCGGTCGGCATCGAAGACCGATTGCCGGATCTCGTAGCGCCGCCGGCCGGCTGTGTCGATGAAGGCGAGATACATGATAATCGGTTATGATGAATGGCTGGCGGAAGGTGACAATGGGCAGACAGGAGACAAAATGTATGGTAAAAACGGCTGCCAAAGCATGTTCTTCCGAAAGAAGATAAGATTTTTTCTTTGTTTTGCAGCGGCGCTACCGCCAGGGGGCAGAAAAAATGTCGGTGACGATTCCGGTATCCTGGGGCGAATTGCTCGATAAGATAACCATATTACGGATCAAAAAAGAACGCCTGGCGGATCCCGAAAAGAGGCGCAATGTCCTCAGGGAGTTGGCCGTTCTGGAGGCAGCCTGGCATGGTCGGGGGGCCGCCGACGGCGAACTGGCTGAACTGGCCGAACAATTGCACGGCGTCAACGAGGCGCTCTGGGATATCGAAGATGAAATTCGCGACTGCGAACGGCGCCACGACTTCGGTGAGCGTTTCATCGAGTTGGCGCGACAGGTTTATCGAACCAATGATCGTCGTGCGGCCTTGAAATATCGAGTCAACGAATTGCTCGGTTCGGATATCATCGAAGAAAAAGCCTATCACGCCTATTAATGGGGACGATCCTGATTATCAAGCTCGGCGCTCTGGGTGATCTCGTCCAGGCCGACGGGGCGTTGCGTGATATCCGCGAGCACCACCCAGGCGATTTCATCACGGTGATGACGACGCCGCCGTATCGTCGCTACATGGAGCGCTGTCCCTGGGTGGACCGGGTCTTCATCGATCCCCGGGTTTCCCGCTTCAATCTGGTCGGCCTGCTCGACCTGCGGAAGCGGTTGCAAACACTCCGGATCGAGCTAGTCTATGATCTGCAGCAGGTCGGCCGCACCCGTTTTTATCGGCGCTGGCTGTTTCCCCGGGTACCGTGGTTGGGCGACACTCCTGGCTGCACGTGGCAGTTACGGCGGCCGGGCGATTGCTGTGCCGCCGATCACTTTGCCAGTCATCTTGGGCTGGCCGGCATTGAGACTCGTCATAGCCGCGGCGGTGATGTGTCCTGGTTGGCCGATGATGTCTCCGACGTGTTGCGCCGGGCCGGTCTGGTACCGGGCTATATCGTTCTTATCCCCGGTGCATCGGCCGCCCATGACGCGAAACGGTGGCCGTATTTTCCGGATCTGGCCGAGCGCCTGCTGATCCTGGGCCACCGGGTGGTCACCGTCCCCGGACCGGCGGAGATGGAGTTATGCCGGACCATTCCGGGAGATATGCTGGTGCCCGACGACGGCTATTACGACGTCTTTGCGCTGGCCGGCCTGATTCGCCAGGCCGCCTTCGTCATTGGCAACGACACCGGACCGACCCATCTCGCCGCTCATCTGCGCGGCCCCGGTCTGGCGCTGTTCGGCGATCATGCGCCGGCAATGACAACCGGTATCCAGCACTCGGCCTTTGCCTGGCTGCAAGCCGGCAAACTGGAAGACCTCGGGCTGGAGACGGTCTGGCCGCAGGTTGCCCGGCTGCTCGAGTGCAGCAGCCGGCCCGAGACGGGATCGTGAGAGTACCGGTGCCGGCAGCTATCCGTTCCCCATGGCGATATTTGCCTTGCAGCCGGCGCCGCAACAGTTCATACTTGTAGACACTCCCGATCCATTTCCGGTTTTCGGCCGCAACAGGAGGGAACGTCAGATGACCCAGCGAAGCGTCCCCGATTCACACATCTCTGAGCAGATGACCATTACCGGCGAGATCCATTTTAGCGGCTTCCTGCGTCTCGATGGGACCGTAGATGGTTCGCTGCGCGGTGATCACCTTGAGCTTGGTGCTACCGGTCGGTTCACCGGAGAGGCCGATCTGCAGCAACTCGATTGTCACGGCACCATCGACGGGCGGGTCAACGCGGATCGCGTGCACCTCTATCGGACGGCCCGGGTAGCGGGCAGCCTTGGGGCCGTGGAGCTGTCAATGGCAGCAGGAGCGGTCCTCGACGTACAGGTCGGAGTCGGTGCTGCGGCGGTTCCGCCGCAGCCTGAGCAACCGGCGGCGACCGATGCCGAACCGGCGGAGTCGATAAAAACGGGAAAAACAGCGGAGCGTGCGGACGGGAGCGACCACGACGACGTGATCGACTCACTGGTGGGCGCGGTCCAGGGCGGCAATCGTCTGGTGGTGGCCGTCTCCGACAACCCCGATGATCGTGCCAGGTTCTGCCGCCTGGCCCGGTCCCGGCTTGCCGATTTTTATCGGGTGATCGCCGTCGACAGCCCCGGCGGTTCGGTCAGTGATATCCTGCTTGGCATCGGCCGGCAACTCGCCATTGAGCTGCCCGACCAGAGCAGCAGCGCGATGATCTGGCGGGGCATCCGTCAAGGTCTCGACAGCGAGCAGGCCGGCCAGCCGTGTCTGCTGCTGATAGAAAATGGAGAAACGATGTTCCCGGCAACGCTTGAGGGAGTCCTGCGACTATTCGCCGATCAGGCAGGCGGGCCGACGCCGCCGCTGATCCTGACCGGCACCGCCGACCTGAAGAAACTCCAGGATCTCGATCCGGCCGCGACCTCGCTCTGGGAGCCGGACTGCCTCTTTGAGTTGCCGTCTGCTTAAGCTCGGAATCTGCTCTCTATCTCACACGGATCGGGCCGGGCCGACACGGCGGCTCCGGCCGGCGCGTGTTGGGCGATTATTTCCTGAACAGCCAGATCAGCAACGAGACGACAACGCTGACGATCAGGGAGGTGGTAATCGGCAGGTAGAAACGGAATCGCTCGTTGCCGATGAAGATGTCGCCGGGCAGCCGACCAAGCGGTATTTTCTGCAGCCACGGCCACCCGGCGCCGAGGACGATCAGGGCGATGCCGGCGATAATCAGTAGCCGGCTCATCGGCGCTTCTTCTCCCCTGGGTCGGGCTGCTCCGCCAAGATGTCGGCCACGATCTCGCGGACCAGCGGGTGCGGGTCGCCCGCCTGGGCGCGGATGTATTCAAGTGCTTCCGGCGTGGCAATGATGCCAAGAACGGTGATGGCGTCTCCACGCAGGTGGGCCTGTTCTGAGGCAAGCAGCGACAACAGGGACGGAATTGCCGTCGCCAGCCGGTCGGATCGTCGACGATGCAATTCTTCGAACACCACCGCCACGCCGAGCCGGACCGTGAGTCGCTCATCGTCGAGGATCGCGCCGGTCCAGTCGAACGGGCAGGCGCCGCGATGAAACATGGCGACGATATTGTCGACGTGCCCTCTGTTGAGAAAATCCTTGATCACCTGCAACAGCTCGTCGTCACCGACGGCATCACCGTTCGCTGTTCGCCTGCCGTCAGTGGTATCGATCGGGGCGCCGGCAACCGGGGGAACGGCGTGTTCCCCGGTGGGTGAATCGTTTTTTCGCGCCATCGCTTTATGACGATTCGTTTTTTTCAGGCTCATCGGCTCTGTCGGAGGCTGCATCACTGAGGTCCGGCCGGGCGGAAATGCAATTTTCCAAGGTGGCCTCCGGTTATGGGACTCAGCGATAAGAATACGTCTCCGGAATATCGGGCATTGCCCCGGACTGGCTGCAGACATAGGCGGCCAGGCGGCTGGCGGTCTCATTGATTTCGGCCAGCGACCGTTGAAGCAGCAGGCCGATGGTAACTGCCGCGGTGAACGAATCACCGGCACCGATGGTGTCGACGACGGTCGTCGCCGTTCCCGGGTGATCCGAGAGTTCACGTTCCGAGAGCAGGATCGAGCCGTCGGCGCCCCTGGTCATGATGACCAGTTCCAGATGATGCCCGCGCAGCAGGCTGTGCAGCTGCTCCGGTATGCTTCCCGACAGCCCGAACATCGGCGCCAGCGTCGCCAGTTCATCATCGTTGAGTTTCAGGATCGAGCACAA
>CAZUJZ010000230.1:0-6103 GCA_964620665.1 uncultured Desulfofustis sp.
TTTTGACCAGAAGCTTCGTTTACGACCATGTGCATCAATGATCTGCTCTTTGAAAACTTCGTGATGATTAAATTCTTTCCAGTCGGAAACTTTGGTTGCAAGTTTGTCTAGCTTCTTCAAATAGCGGATACCATGGGGATATGCTTTGGTGTACCCCCGTTCCAGAATGGAGATAAGCAGACTGCGGTAGATCAGGCTGGTGACAAGGTGGCGATTTTCTGCCTCCATCGCTTCTGCCAGAGAAAGCAAGCTGCCGTAATGGTTCCCATCAAGCTGCTCGGCACGCCCCAGGAGATATTCTTCGGCTTCATCTATCTTTCCGATTGAGATCAGAAATTCCGCATCCGATTCCCGGAGTCTTTCGGTTTTCAGAATTTGCCAGGTTTCATCATTGATAACATCGTCCCGCTTGCCATGACCGATGACATCCAGAAGCGCCCGCAATGTGTCAACGGAATGATAGGACCTGAATTTCTGGAACAGAAGCTCCGTCAGTTTTTCAGAATCGCCCTGCTTATGGTAGATATCCTCAAGGAGCTTATCCCGCTCGTATGCTTGATAGGTTTCACCTTCCGGGATTTTCTTCAGCCATGAATGGGCGGTTTCAACATCTCCGCTTTCAAGGTAGACACGGGCAATATCAATCAGCGCTGCTGTGGACAGGTCTCCCCACGAAGCAATGCGTGTCTTTTCAAACAGCTTTGCATCCTTAATCTGGCGGGCCAGTGATTCGATGGATCTGAGATGATGACGCTTGCCGTATTCATCTCTTTCTTTGTCAGCCCATTTCTGGAAGGTCGCAATCATGGTGCGGATAACCGATTCGGACAGGCATTCCCCGGCACAATCAATCAAGGTGTCCCGGATACCGTAGTTGTCCTTTTGATTTACCTTGAGAATGATGTCTGCAATTTTTTGTTTTTCCTTACATCGTTTGGCATAATCCACAAACAGTTCTTTGGCATCATAGCGGAACACATCACCAATATTCCCGCTGGAGTCATCACACATCTCAAAAATGGTATTGTCGGCTTCATAAAATGCCGCAACAAGCTCAACGCCGGTAAGAGGATCATCCACCCCGGCCTTTAAATCCTGCAGCAGCATTTCCAGCTCGCGGGAAAAACTGGCGGCACCCCGCCAGTCAATAAATCGTCTGGAACGTTTCAGTCCGGAAAGCTTCTTTTTGAAACGCTGAACATTTTCCTTTGGGGTGGCAATCAGCTGTTCAATCAGGTCATCCGCCTCATCGGAATGGACGGCAAGATCCAGCAAAGCATCGGCCAGAGCATCCGCGCCAAGAGCAATCAATTTTTGTTTGCGTTCAGTACCCAATGATAACTTTCCTTTAGGACACCTTGAAGAATGCCATTTTGCCAGTTTTCATGACCATAATCTATCGTATCGGCTTTGATAGCGCTTGCGAGTTTTGTCAAAGTGTCCCACAACTTACTGCCGGATTTAAGTCCTTTTTTTACCTGAGCTTCTACGACTTCGCCTGATTTAAGCATAATACAGATATCGTCACCAGCTCCTCCTGTTTCAGCGTACTCGGCAACAGGTATATCTTCAGCCACTTTGTTAAGCCAGAAAAGTTGTTGTCCTCTCGCCATATAAACATAGGCGATGGCTGATACAGCAGCTTGGAAATTTATTCCGCCCCCAGTTGCGGCACCACCAGCAACCATTTTTTTCTTGCTGGAAAGCTCAGTCATACTAACCTCATCGATATTTTTTGCTTCGACTGAATTTTATTATCATGCTGACGCTGTTTTCTCTGCAGAGCGGCGAACAGTCCCCTGGTAATGGTTTTGTTTCCGACCATCGGCCACAGCGGCAACTGCCGACTGTCTAACAATCTAACGCCACGCGAATCCAGACTGCATCCGCTGGTAGCAAGTCCTCACCTCACCTGATGAAGGGCGACTTGCCATCACCACTTGTCCTTATCTTTTCTGCAAACTCCTCTTGATTTTTCTTATCGCCAAAGAATATCTCGCAGCTTCTTATACGCTTCCTGCCCTTTATCTTTGTTCATACGAGAAATATTATACAGCTTCCATTTTACCGAAGGTAACTCCCGGGCGTGTTCGACTGATAATAAGTCCCACTCTGGTTCCCCTTTTTTAACCGACAACAAGAAATTCTTATCCTTATCATCAAGGGCTTTTCTTATTTCTTCGACCAGCCTTACTCGGGTTTCCTCAAGTTCTTTCAGACTGACACTCTCAAAGGTCATACCTTCAAATTCAGCCGTAAAGGAATCCTGTAAATCAATAAGATTTGGTTCAAGGAGTTCAGCCATTGGCCTGTTATGACCGATCAAATAAACGAGAAACGCATTCTTAAGGGACTCGGTTATACCTGTGTCTTCCAACAGTAACTTAATATCAAATATATCCCGTGGGTGTTGTCGATCCAGAGCCGCACAAAGTTTTCCTGCGTAAAGATCGTCATAGCTCAAGATTGGCGCCTCAACATACCCAAAGTATTCCTCAGCTCTTGAAGAAATATTTTGTAATCCGCTTTCGAAAACACTCCCGCGCAGAACAGGCGAAATCTCAATCTTAATTGTAGATTCGTTACGAGTGACTATGAGCTTAATCACTTTGCCGGTACCTCTTAAAACAGTCTGAGTCACCTGTGATGACAGCTTCTTTTCTATGTCCGCAACAATCGACCTCAGGGCGCTGTCTATCTCTGCCAGACTTGTATCACGGTCCTTTACCGGAAGATAAGCCAGATCAATATCTACTGACAATCTCGGCAGATCACGTACAAACAGATTAATCGCCGTTCCGCCTTTGAGAGCAAAACACTCCTGTTTTGCGACTAATGGCAAAGCCGCTATTAACAGCTCAACCTGTTTAAAAAACGGATTGCTGCGATCCATCCGCCATTCCTTTAGGTACAGTTATCTCATATTTTTTATCGAGTGTGCCGTTTTTCACGACCATTCTCTTGCCACTTCCCAAATCAACTTTCCCCAACTCAACTTTATTTAACCAACTATATTGGTGTCGTTCGGCGAACCACAGGAACAGGCGCTTTGCCAGGACATTTCGGCATTCTGTTAATAATTGTGTCACAAGCTGGGGCCTTAAATGGGAAGCGCCACTCATCAAAGTATCTGCAACCTCGAAATCAACACCTTTTTTGACACCGGCGAGGAGTTCCAACAATGCCAGCTCCGGTTTTGCCAATCTGATCGGCCAATCCCAATGGCCAAAAGGTTGAGTTGTTATCGCCTGCTCAGGAAACGTGGAAAACAGTCGGGGTTTCTTTAATTCGAGAGTGAATGTATTTGACACTTGCCCGATCCAACCAGGCAGCTTGTCCTCCCCATAAAGCAGCACCCTTTTTATCCCTTGCATCGGCAGGTTATGAGCCAGCCCCTGCAGCTCTAAGGCCGTTTGACCCCCGACATGAACATTATATCCCAGCTCCTGCAAAGAATAGACAACATGCTGCCATTTCAAGTCAGGCCCAGGACGCCTGTAGACACCACGTGCAACGGGCTCCAACACCCCTGAGCGAAGGTAATAATCAACCAGGGGTCGATCGACCTCTTTGTCCTTCAGCCAGGCTCTATTCACCAAAAGTCCTTCTGGAACTATATCATGCAACTTTGTGCGCTTAAGACTCTCCATGGTTTACAAATACCATTTTTTGCATAAAAATACTATGCATTTTTGCAAATACATAAACCGATGCGACAATATATTGAGCCGGAAGTATAAAAATACGACAAAGGTCGCCCTCAAGACAGGTTTACAGATCAAGATTTTTGCATAGAAAAACTATGCAAATTATGACTATTTCAAACCGCCTGGACGCGATAACGTACCGGAAGCTGACCAGGAAGGCGAAATCGTATATGGACCGTGCCACTGATAGCGACGTGTTCTTCTGGCTCGCCTACACCATCGGGCTACGGCATCATTTTCGTGGGATGTCGGGCAGCGATGAGTATGAGCATCGGCAGCTACTGGCCATCACACAGGAGCAACCGCACGACGAGCTTCGTGCCAGCGGTTTGGGCTACCGAGCTGGGTACGAGGCTCTCCACCCGGACATGCTGTTCTTCGTGAAAAGGATCTGGAGCTGATACCGCCATCCTCGGCAGGTTTACGCTGCTGGGGGGCGGTTGCCGACTGGAACGCTCAAGGCGTGGTGGTGCGAGCCACCTCGCCTTGGGTGCTTTGGGGCGGGTGGGGGTAGCCAGGAAGTTGTTCAGGAACTATCTCTGCGGAGCGCGCCAGGGATTATATTAACTTTTCCAGAAGACATCCCTTTTCTCGGATTATGGGGAACTCGGTCGGAACATAGAGTTTTGGTTTCATCGTAAATCGATAGCGGAAGCTGCCGAGAGAAGGTTATTATAATTTTTATTGGATCGGATGGAACTTCGCTGGCAAAGTTTTTTGGCTATCCCGAAGAAAGCGATTATTTACCAATAAAACCAAGCATGTATGACAATGAAAGCCAAACCCACATATGAAGAACTGGAAAGACGGGTTCATGAACTGAAAACTGACAATACGCAGCTTGAAAAGAAACTGCTGGAAGCCAGTTCATTTGCTGAAGAAGTAATGACGTATATGACCGAAGGCTTTGTCCTGGCAGATACCCGAGGGACTGTCATATTTATCAATCAGCGTTTGTCAGAAATGCTTGGATATCTGCCCGAAGAGATTACCGGAAAGTGCTGGCTGGATATGGTGTCGATCGAACAGCAGGTTGTTGCGCAGGAAGAAGAAGCCAGACGTGCACATGGACATATTGGCCGGTATGAAATTGTTCTGCGCCATAAAAACGGTGAGAACTTCCCTGTATTGATATGTGCCGGACCCCGGTTTGACAAGCAAAGCGGTCAATATATCGGCTCCATGGCTGTGGTGAACGACATCACCGAGCGCAAACGGGCCGAGGAGGCGCTGCGGGAGACCAAAGCCATTTTACAAGCAGCCATGGATTGTAGCCCTGCGGGTATTGCTATAGCCGATGCGGATGGCCAGCTGCGCTATGTGAATGATGCAGGCTTGTTTATTCGTGGCGGTGACCGCCAGAGCGTTGTCAATGGAGTGGGGGTCGATCAGTATGTGGCAAGCTGGAACCTCTTTGACCTTGATGGCAGACCACTTAGAACCGATGAGGTTCCCCTTGCCCGTGCAATAATGCTCGGGGAAACAAACAGCAGAGATTTTATTGTACGCCGAAAAGGGTGTGAAGACAGAATAGTGGCAGCCAACGCTGCACCGATCAAAGATGAAACTGGAAAGACAACAGCAGGGATAGTGGTTTTCACCGACATCACCGAGCGCAAGCGGGCAGAAGATCTGTTGAAAGCGAGCAAAGAAATGCTTGCAGAAACAGAAAGTATCGGCAAGGTGGGCGGCTGGTCCTTCAATATTGATACCATGGAGCAAATATGGACAGACGAGGTCTATCGCATTCATGAGGTTGAGATAAGACCCAATCCAAGTATTGAGTCGGGAATCAATTACTACACAAAGGAATCCAGGCCTATTATCAAGAAAGCGGTGCAACGCGCTATCGAGCATGGCGAGAATTTCGACCTGGAGTTGGAAATAATTACAGCAAAAGGCAATACACGAGCAGTTCATACTATCGGCAAGGCGGATTTAACGAACCGCAGAATCTATGGATTCTTCCACGACATCACCGAGCGCAAGCAGGCGGAAAAAGAGTTGGAGCTGGCCCATAAAAAAATACTGACAATTCTGGATAGTATGGATTCCACCGTTTATGTGGCAGACATGGACACCTATAAAATCCTGTTCATGAACAAAAATATGATAACCGCTTTTGGCGGGGATAAAACCGGTGATATCTGCTACCATGCCTTCAGAAAAAGTTCTGAGCCCTGCGAATGCTGTACAAATAATCAGCTGGTCGACAAAGACGGAAACCCCACAGGTGTCTGTATCTGGGATGGCAAGAACCCTGTCACAGGCAAGCATTATATCAATTACGACCGGGCTATTGAATGGGCCGACGGCCGCCTGGTCCGAATGCAGATTGCCACCGATATTACCGACCTGAAAAAAATGGAGGCCCAGCTCAACCAAGCCCAGAAGAT
>CAZUJZ010000231.1:0-6073 GCA_964620665.1 uncultured Desulfofustis sp.
AGATCGGTTGGTTGGCGGCATAGAGCAGAATCGAGTCGGCGGTCTCCTCGCCGATGCCGGATACCGCGAGCAGCCGCTCCCGGGCCGTCTCGAGTTCATCTGCCAGCAGGTGTTCAGGGTCGCCGCCATAAAGGTCGTTGATCATCTGCAGCAGGTTGAGCAGGCGGCGCGCCTTCACATTATAATAACCCGACGGCCGGATCATCTCCGCCAGTTCCGCCTCGGCAAGGGCGGCCAGCCGCTCGAACCGGAGAAAATCTCCCTCTCGCAGCCGATCAATTGCGACCGTCACATTCCGCCAATTGGTGTTTTGCGTCAGGACCGCACCGATCATCACCTCAAAAGCAGATTCGGCCGGCCACCAGCGCTGCGACCCGAAATGCTCAAAGAGACGATCATAAATAGCCTGCAGGCGGCGTCGTGTTGGCACGCTACGTTCCCCAGATCGTCAATCGCCGAAACAAATGCCGATATCACGGGCCGTCAGGATCTTATCGCTGGACAGGTCGACCATTTTCCTCCCTTTGACGGCCTCCTCCAGCGGTACCGAAATCATTCGAGAGGATGATAATGCGACCATGTGCCCATAAGTCCCCTCCTCGACGAGCCGAACCGCAGCGGTACCGAAGCGCAGGGACAACAACCGGTCGAAAGTGGTGGGGGAGCCGCCGCGCTGCAGATGGCCGAGCACCAGGGAGCGGGTATCTTTGCCAATGCGCTCCCGGATTTCCGCGGCGACCCATTCCCCGACACCGCCCAGGACAACTTCCGATCTGCCCAATTCAGCGTAACCCTTGCTGATCACCTGTCCGCCTTCGGCGGCGGCTCCTTCGGCGACAACGACAATCGCATAATGCTTGTCGCGCAATTCGTTATCGGCGATTTTCTGACAGACAAGATCCAGATCAAAGGGGATCTCGGGAATCAAGATCACATCGGCCCCGCCGGAGATTCCGGAATACAGCGCAATCCACCCCGAATCCCGGCCCATCACTTCGACCACCATGACGCGATCGTGGGACTTTGCTGTGGAATGGAGTTTGTCCAGGGCATTGGTGGCCGTGGAAACCGCCGTGTCGAAACCAAACGTCCGATCGGTGATCATCAGGTCGTTATCGATCGTTTTCGGCACGCCGATCACCTGCATACCAAGCTGGGAGAACCGATGAGCGATCTCCAGACTGCCGTCACCGCCGATGACGATATGACAGTCAAACCCCAACCGTCGGTAGTTGCGCATTATCTTTTCTGAGATATCGACGACCTGCACCTCTCCGGCCAGGTTTTCCACCGGTTTTGCAAACGGATTTCCCTTATTGGTCGAGCCGAGAATGGTGCCGCCGATGGCATAAATCCCTTCGACGTCACGAAGGGTCAGGCGCACCATCTCGTCAATGTCAAGAAACCCGTCATAGCCACTCCGACTTCCGTAAACTTCCCAGCCGCGACGGTAGCAGGCGTGGACAACCGCATAGATGACCGCATTGAGACCGGGCGCATCACCGCCGCCGGTTGATATGACCACTTTCTTCATTAATCGCCCCCACCTTATTCAACAATTTCAACCAATCATCTTTGATCTGCCGAAGATGCCGGCAGGCCTTTCCAGCAGAAGAAAGAATGTATACGGAAAACAATAATTTGATTCTAGCATCATGCATTTTTCAGCTGCAACAAAAAAAGACCGGCTGGCGGATTTTCACTGCCCGCGCCACTCGTTTCGATAACCACGAACTACTATTTAATACTCCATTTAAATTGATCAATTGACATATTTTGCCGGCAGGCTTATGGTGACGGTACCAACAGCGTTGATTCATGCTCATGCGAGCATCAGACATTCAACACAGCCGTAAAGAACCAAAAGAAGGAGGAATTCATGTCTCTTACCGTCACCGACCTGGCGGTCTCCAAACTCAAGGAGTACCTGAGCCAGAACAACATCGATTCGGCCCTGCGCGTCGCCCTGATGCAGGGTGGCTGAGCCGGCCCCTCACTGGGCTTGGCTCTGGATGAGCCGAAAGAAAACGATAAAGTATACAACCAAAACGATCTGACCTTCCTAGTCGAAGACAACCTGCTTGAAACCTGCGGCACCATCAATGTCGAATATGTCGAAGCCGGACCACGATCCGGATTCGGCATTTCCTCCGCCAATCCGATCGGCGGTGGTGGGTGCTCGTCAGGCTCCTGCAGTTCAGGAAGCTGTGGATGATCCGCTCTCTGAGTAGCAAACAGGCCTGTTCATCACGGTGGGCAGGCCTGTTTGCCCACACCGATCTCCACGTTTATCAAACCGTTATATATACAAAAGCTATTCCGCCAACGATTTTCAGCCAGTGAGCTGACCCCTTCCCCGCCTATGTCAATTTTTTGACTTGCTTGTTTGACACTCCCCTCCAGCAGTCTTATGTTCTTTCCTGACATACGATTTGTTTCGCCAATTTGGCACGACAACCAGCCCACCATTATTCAGGAGAATATACGACCATGCAATTTGACAAATTCACCCTCAAGTCGCAGGAAGCGATCCAGGCGGCGCAACAACTCGCCTCGGAGCACGGCAACCAGGAGATAACTCCGGCTCACCTGACCAAGGCAATACTGGAACAACCCGAAGGAGTCGTCGTTCCAGCATTGCAGAAAATGGGAATAGCCCCGGCACAGGTTCTCGCCGCAGTCAATTCCCAGATCGATGCACTTCCCAAAGTTTCGGGGTCAGGAGCGGGACAGCTCTATCTATCCGGTGATGTGCGCAAGGTTCTTGACGGGGCCTTCGCCGTGGCCAGTCAGATGCAGGACGAGTATGTCTCCCAGGAGCATATCTTTCTGGCTCTGATCAAAGACGGTAAGCAGAACCTGACCAGAATCCTTCGGGATATGGGTGTGCAAGAGAAAAGTTTCCTGCAGGCCCTGACCACCATCCGCGGCAACCAGCGGGTCACCGACCCATATCCGGAAGAGAAATACCAAGCACTGGAAAAATATGGCAAAAACCTGACCGACATCGCCAAGCAAGGCAAGCTCGATCCGGTAATCGGCCGGGACGAGGAGATCCGCCGAATCATCCAGGTCTTGTCACGTCGTACCAAAAACAACCCGGTATTGATCGGTGAACCGGGCGTCGGCAAGACCGCCATCGTCGAAGGTCTTGCCCAGCGTATCGTCAATGGCGACATTCCCGCTACGTTGCAGGGCAAACAGGTAATCGGCCTCGACCTCGGTTCCCTGGTCGCCGGCGCCAAATATCGCGGCGAGTTCGAAGATCGTCTAAAGGCGGTTTTGAAAGAGGTGGTGAAGCGCAGCGGTGAAATCATCTTGTTCATCGATGAAATCCATACCCTCGTGGGAGCCGGCGCCGCGGAGGGTTCGATGGACGCCTCAAACATGCTCAAACCCGCCCTGGCCCGCGGAGAACTCCATTGCGTCGGCGCCACCACCCTTGACGAGTATCGCAAATACATCGAAAAAGACAGCGCCTTGGAACGGAGGTTTCAGCCGGTTGTCGTCCAGGAGCCGAGCGAGGAGGACTCGATCGCCATCCTGCGCGGGATCAAGGAAAAATATGAAATACACCACGGTGTTCGAATCCAGGATGCGGCCACCGTCGCCGCGGTAATTCTTTCCAATCGCTATATTACCGATCGTTTTCTGCCCGACAAGGCGATCGATCTGATCGACGAAGCGGCTTCCCGACTGCGTATCGAAATCGATTCGATGCCCACCGAGATCGACGAACTCGACCGCCAGCGAATCAAACTGGAAATCGAGCAGGAGGCCTTGAAAAAGGAAAAGGACAAGGCCTCGAAAGACCGCCTCGACGACCTGCAACGCAAGATTGCCGACCTCAATGATCAACTCAACGGCATGAAGGCACAATGGTCTCTTGAGCGAGAGACCATCGGCCGGATCAGAAAGATCAAGGAGGATATCGAGCGCGCCCATCTCGAGTCCCAACAGGCCGAGCGCCAAGGTGATCTCAGCAGGGTTGCCGAACTCCGCTATGGCACCATTGTCGCACTGGAACAGCAGATGCAGCGGGAAAATCAGCACCTGCAGGAGATTCAGTCCGAGCACCAGATGCTCAAAGAAGAGGTCAGCGCCGAAGATGTCGCCGCCGTCGTCGCCAAATGGACATCAATTCCGGTGGACAGACTGCTTGAAGGAGAAAAGGAGAAGCTGCTGCAGGCTGAACAGGCATTGCGACGCCGGGTCATCGGCCAGGAAGAGGCCATTGTCGCCGTGGCCAATGCCGTCCGCCGGGCCCGCGCCGGTTTGCAGGATCCGGACCGCCCGCTCGGCTCTTTTATTTTCCTCGGGCCGACCGGTGTCGGCAAGACCGAGTTGGCTCGATCCCTGGCCGATTTCCTGTTCGACAGCGAACAGGCCATGATCCGCATCGACATGTCGGAATTTATGGAAAAGCATTCAGTCGCCCGGCTGATCGGTGCACCTCCCGGTTATGTCGGCTACGACGAAGGCGGCTATCTGACCGAAGCGGTCAGGCGGCGCCCTTATTCGGTGATTTTGCTCGACGAGATCGAAAAAGCCCATGCCGATGTCTTCAACGTCCTGCTGCAGGTCCTCGATGACGGCCGGATGACCGACGGTAAGGGACGCACCGTCGATTTTAAGAACACCATTTTGATCATGACCTCGAATCTCGGTAGTGAGTTGATCATGCGCATGACCGAAGAACATGTCGATGAACAACAAATCAGAAACCAGATTGAGGAAATCTTGCATCACCAATTCAAACCGGAGTTTCTCAATCGGGTCGATGAGACCATCATCTTCAAATCGTTAACCAGGGAAGACATGGTCGGTATCGTCGATATCCAACTCCGTCGGCTGGCCAAACGACTCTTCGATCGCAAGGTGACCATCAGGTTCAGCAAGAATGCCAAGCAGTTTCTCGTGACCACCGGCTACAATCCGCTCTTCGGCGCCCGCCCGCTAAAACGCGCTATTCAGAAGCAGATCGAAGACCCCCTTGCCATGGAAATCCTGGAAGGTCGTTTCGGCGAAGAAGACGTTATCTTGGTGGATGCCGACGATAACGGCATCACGTTCACGAAAACAAAAGAAGAACCGCCGGTAGTTGAGGCCGAACTGGTCGACTGACGGCTTTGTCCTTTACCTTTTTAGGTGAATATGGTTGCATGCTCTTGATTTTTCGAGCAGGCAACCATTTCGCCGACGACCTACTCCATGAGCCAGACCTATCATTGCCAGGTTGTTATGTCGCATGTGATGTTGCCGACACACGCCAATCCGGACGGTAACATCCACGGCGGGGACATCATGAAACTGATCGACGATGCCGCCAGCGTCGTCGCCATGAAGCACGCCCGGACAACCGTGGTCACGGCGGCCATAGACCGGCTCGACTTTCACCGGCCGGTCTACATCGGCAACCTGCTGACACTCAAGGCCTCAATCAATGGTGTCGGCAGAACGTCGATGGAAATCGGCGTTCGCGTCGAAGCGGAAGATCTGCGCACGGGAATCATCAGACATATCGCTTCGGCCTATTTGTCCTTTGTTGCCCTCGACGAGCAGCAAAGGCCAACCCCGGTGCCGCATTACCAACCGGTCGACCCAGATGCCGTCCGCCGGAGCCGCCAGGCCCAGGAACGGAAAGTATGCTTTTTCAAGAGCATGAACCCTCAGCACAACGAAGAGCCATGAGCGAAGATGTGGAAGCCTTAACAGTCCAGTATGAAGAAGAGGGAGTCGTCCTGGTCGAGGAGATCGACAAGGAAATTCTTTCGAAAGGTGCCTGGACCACCATCTTGTTTCGTTATCGTAATCGCAACAAGACAACGGGGGATTACGGGAACGACATGTACACCATCAGACGTTACCAGAAGCGCCAGGGCACCTATATTCCCAAATCAAAATTTAATATCTCCAGCCCCGAGCAGGCCAAAAAAATCATCGCAGTGCTGACGAGATGGACCGAAAATTTGTAATTTTCCTGATACAATCCTGACCAATAACTCATTTTTCAAACAGAAAACCTATTGACACCCCCCGGGGAATCAAGTAGTGTGCCGCGGTCCTGGAGCAC
>CAZUJZ010000232.1:0-6031 GCA_964620665.1 uncultured Desulfofustis sp.
TGTCCTCGGGCCATGGCAAAATCCAGCCGGCTTCGGCAAATTCCGCGGTCCAGATGACATCCATGCCGATAATGTCGATAGCCGAGTCCCGGGCCGCCAGCCGTCTTACCAGCTGCTCACGCTGTTGGTCGGCATCGGTCGGCAACGGCACCAGGTTGATTCGGTACCTGCCGCCCGAGTTTTCCGAGCAGCCGGCGGCGGCATCGACAAAGGCGCCCGAAGGTTCATCGAAGATATACCAGTTGAGTGTCGGTGTCGTCGGCGTCTTCTCTTCGGTGCAGCCTGCCGCCGCCACCAGCAGGAGCACAAAAGCCGCAGGCAGAAGCCGGTGCCCCACACCCTTCCGTGCGGGAGTTTCACGTCGTTTCATTTTTTCAAGATCCCCCGGTACCAGTCTGGTGGCCGGCATCACCATATCGGCATCTCCTTTTGTTTCGCCCCCTTTGGCGAGAAATGGTTTTCAGCAGGGGGATCGCCTGCAGGCGAAAGGCCGGCCCCCGTTCACGAAAGAACAGCCGGTATTGCACCGGCTGCACACGCGGCGCCTGAACGGCATAGTGCCTGAGACCGTCGAAGCCGGCGATGAGCTTGATCCCTCAACAACGGTGACAAGGACATCGACCCCACCACCTCTCTTGCAATTTGCGATCCTTACGTTACGGTTGATAATCGGAAAAACCGCACCGTCCGGGGCCTGCATTCCCCCGCCGCAATCCCGGCCACCTTTCCGGCAGCTCTCCGCCCGTCCCGCACACAGACTGACAGAGTGCCGTCCTGTAAAGTCAGACCTGTCCGGTTTTTTCGGAAGTTCTCTTCGGCCCGAAACAATTTCCTGAGAAATCCCCCTGCCGAGCTCAACAGTGTCCAGGCCCAGACCGATTTGGTGCCTGCTTCACGGGTGCATTGTCATTCGTCCGCCCCGGTAGCCCACCAACATGAAATCCTGCCCGGAGGACCCTGCCTGCTGCAGCACAGAGCTGGCATGGTTTTTGAAGCCTTAGACTCGAGAGTTGCAATCACCGTACGGAAAAACTAAGAGGAGGACTCCATGAAATTCAGAACCGGTATAAAGGTATCGATCCTGGTACTGGCAGGAATCATTGTCGGACTGGGGCTGTCAATCAGCCTCAACAACAACCGTTCCTCTCTGGCCGAAAATAACCGGGTGCCGTTGGAAACCAGGGAAGAGTTGAATCGAATCAGTTCAGCGTTTTCGGATCTGGCGGCTTCGGTAAGCCCATCGGTGGTAAACATCGCCACGACCAAAATAGCGCCCCGAAAACAGCAGCCGATGTATGACTTCTACGATCACCCGTTTTTCAGACGGTTTTTCGATGAACCGGGTCTGCCGGAGACACCCCCGGAGGAGCGGCGTACTTCGGCGCTTGGCTCCGGTGTCATTGTCTCCGGCAACGGTCATATCCTGACCAATAATCATGTGATCGACGCGGCCGAGGAAATTATCGTTACGCTGCACGACAAGCGGACCTTCACGGCGGAGCTGATCGGCGCCGACCCGAAGACCGATCTGGCCCTTATCAAAATAGAAGCGATCGACCTTCCTGCCCTGGCGCTGAATGATGAGTATGATTTGCAGGCCGGCGAACTGGTCGTTGCCGTCGGCATTCCGTTCGGGCTGAGCCATACCGTGACCATGGGCATTGTCAGCGCGGTCGGCCGCTCCAATGTCGGCATCGTCGACTATGAGGACTTTATCCAGACCGATGCCGCGATCAACCCCGGCAATTCAGGGGGGGCGCTGGTCAACAGCGGTGGTGATCTGATCGGCATCAATACGGCCATTTTTTCCACCAGCGGCGGGAACATGGGAGTCGGTTTCGCGATCCCGGCCAGGATGGCCAAGGCGGTCATGGAGAGTCTGCTGGAGCACGGCAAGGTAATCCGCGGCTGGCTGGGTGTCAGCATTCAGGATATCACCCCCCAACTGGCAGAATATTTTGATCTGAAAAAACAGCACGGAGCGTTGATCAGCGGGGTGTTGCAAGACAGCCCCGCCGCCGAAGCCGGGCTGCGCCAGAGGGATATTGTGGTCTCCTTCAATGGTGCCGCGGTAGAAAGCAGCGCCGATCTGAAAAACCAAGTGGCTGCCACCGCGCCCGGCACCGAGGTGACGCTCACGGTCATCCGGGATCAGGAGCGAGTCGAGGTCGAGGTGGTACTGGGTGAACTCCAACCGGAAAAAAGCGCACCTGAGTTCAAGACCGGCGAATCGGCGGATCCAGGCAATTTTTTCGGGGCCCATCTGCAGGAACTGGACGATGAATTGAAGCAGCAGCTGATGATCCCGGAGAAGGTTCACGGTGTTCTGGTGGCCGGTGTAGAGGCGGACACGCCTGCTGCCGAGGTCCTCAGGGCAAAAGACGTGATCATGGAAATCAACCGCGAGGAGATCCGCGGACTTGAAGACGTCAAGAGCGTCAGCAGCGGCTTGGGCTCAGACGACAACATCCTGCTGCTGATCTTTCGCGGCGGCGGCAGCCTGTATGTAACTCTGAAACTCTGAAGTCCGTGCCCTAGCCGAACGACTGCGCAGGCATAGGAATTTACTGCAAAGGGTGCAGGCGTACTTTAAAAAACCAGCAATGAGGAGATGGTACCATGGTAGTTGGTGATATTCTGCTGGCTTTGATTCTCGGCATCATTTTTGCCCTGATCTATTCGGTTGCGTTCCGTTCACGAGCGGGAAAGCTCGGCAGCGCTTTTGTTTTCCTGCTGTTTTTCTTGATTGCCTGGGCCGGGGGACTGTGGATCAGGCCATTCGGGCCGACGGTGCTTGGGGTCTACTGGCTGCCGGGCCTTTTGCTGGTTACCCTGTTGCTGCTGTTGCTGATCAGCCTGGCAACCGATACAACGCCGCCGAGAAAGAAAAGCAGCGCCGAGATCGCAACCGAGAGAGCGGCGATCACGGCGGTCGGAATGGCTTTTTGGGTTTTGGTCCTGTTTTTGATCGGAGTGATCATGTCGGGGTATCTGCTGTAGAACAAACTGTTTGGAAACCGACGGCGGAACGAATCAAACTCAGGGTGAAAACCGTGAAAAGGGAGACAAGACATGCTTAAAATGTACGGAAAATACTGGTGGTCGTTCGTCGCACGCGGCATCCTGGCGGTGCTCTTCGGTATTGTTGCACTGCTGTTGCCGGGGATAACCCTGCATGTGCTGGCGCTGTTGTTCGCAGCCTTCCTGGTCGTAGACGGCATCTTTTCCCTGGCGGCCTCGATCAGCGGCAAGTCTCTGGACCGACGCTGGTGGCTGCTGCTTCTGGAAGGCCTGTTGGGTATCGGTATCGGGGCCGCGGCGCTGGTCTGGCCGGGTCTTACGGTATTGGCCATCATCCTGTTCATCGGCTTCTGGGCCTTGTTTACCGGGGTGCTGGAACTGGCGGCAGCCTTCAGCCTGCGGGAGGAAGCGGCTGCACAATGGCTGCTCGGGCTCTCCGGCATCATCTCTATTGTCTTCAGCCTGATCCTTTTCAGCAGTCCGGAAGCCGGGGCGGTAGTCATGGCCTGGCTGATCGGTCTCTATGCTATCCTGTTCGGGGTGGTATTGATCGTGCTGGGGATCAGGCTACGGCGGCATAATCTGATTTTTTCGGTCAATCTCTGACAAGAACGGAGGGCAGGCCGGTGCTCGAGCCGCATCGGGCGGTCACGATGGCCGCTTGGAGATCGGGGTCTCGTTCAGATTACCGCAGAGGAGCTTGATCTTCATTGATCGAAAAAACGTGTTTTCCCCGAAGAGCATGAAAACCCATCAGCGCGGCCGAAGCGCTCCAACATTGGGCGATATTGCCGCCGGGACGGAAATTCTTGCCGTTGACGAATTCGGCAAATCCCCAGTCCCGGCCGTTCATCGACAGCCGGTTGGCCTGGTTGATTCCCGCCAGGTACACTTCGGCGCGATTACGATGACCGCGTCGGGCCAGATCTACCACGTAAAAACCGGTCAACATCTGCCAGAGTCCGCCGTTGTGATATTCGTATGGGTTATTCTTGAAATTGTAGGAAAAGGTGACGCTGAGCTCCTTCCAGTCGTCATCGACCGGCTTGATAACCGGGTAAAAGGCCGGCAGGAGCTTGAACCGAGCGGGAACGACGTTTTCTTCCAGATATTCGTCCACCGCCGTGCGACGGGTATCGCTGGCAACGTCCAGCAGCGAGGTCAGAATGTTGGCAAAGGCGTCGAAGCGATAGCCGTAACCGTGGGGTGAAAAAAACGGCATCCAGTAGCGTTGGGTGCAGCGGTCGGCGGCCTTGCGGCCTTTTTCGAAAAGCACCTCGTGATAGACATGTTCCGGTATCTCGTCATGGGAACCGAACCAGTAATTATCCTGGATCAGCTTTTCCAACCGACTGATTTTGTCCACCAGGTCGGGACGCTGTTCCTGTTTGAAGCGATTGTACAGGAAACAATAAGAACGAAGCGCCTGCAGGTAGATCAACTGATCATAGAGGATGTAGCCGTTGTGAATAAATTCATCAGACCAGTCTCCGGTAGCCGGTATGTAGAGCAGTCCCCGGTTATTGAACTCCCAGGCGCCGAGCAGGAACATGACCCGGTCCAAAACAGGCAGCAGGTGCTCGATAAAGGTCTCATCTCCACTGGCCTGCCAGTATTCGGCGACCCCGATGACGAACCAGATGGCGGCATCGACCCGCCCGGTGGTGCCACCGTAGCTGATCCGGCCGCTGACCATGTCGACGTTGCTGGGAATTTCGCCGTGCGGCCCCTGGTGATCAGCCAGGCATTTCAGGGTCCGGCGCATAGCCTCCTGCAGATCAGGCTCTCCTGTCATCAGCGCCGCCAGGCCGACAATGACGCCATCGCGGCCCCAAATTCTCCGATAGTTATGGTTGTCGGTCTGGCTTGCCACGAAACCGTGATCGGTTATGCATTCGCGAACAAGCGCCAAGGCTTGTGCCAGAGCTTCTTCGTTGTCGATATGTGTCGGTGTCATGGTGGTGGTTTCCGTGTTGTTGTGAGCCGAAAGAAATATGGTATTCACGGTAAACACCCTGAAATGGGAACACAAGCAGGAATTGTACCGGACCCAGGTCTGAGGTTTGCAAGCCGAAAAAGCCGGGGTGGCCGGGGATCCAATCGGAGAGGTCACCATTCACACGTCGGCGCTTTAAAAAGAGCGTGATAATCAGGTAGCAGAAAAGAGGGATATCGACAGAGAAACTGCCTGGTCGAGACACGGCGTCCAACGGGTCCGGTTCTGTTTCAACATATCCCTGCCAACGAGAAACCGGGATGGCAACGTGACGTTCCGGAAATCAGGAGGACACCATGGCTGAACAAAAAAAACTTACCATTTTAAAGGCCCTGCACGGCTACGGTCTTGGCGCCCGGGACGGAGATATCGGTTCCTGCCAGGATTTCCTGTTCGATGACGAGCAATGGGGGGTTCGTTACATCGTTGCCGATACCAGGAAGTGGCTTCCCGGCCGGAAAGTCCTGATCTCACCGATTGCGATCGGCACCATCGATGTGATGAGCAAGACCCTGAATGTGGAACTGACCAAGGACCAGATCGAGGCAGCTCCGCCGCTGGATGCCGATGCCCCGGTTTCCCGCCAGTACGAAAGATTCTACAACCAGCACTTCGACTGGGCCGATTATTGGGGCGGCACCATGGCCTGGGGGCCGCATGTGTATCCGCGGCTGCTGCAGGGCAAAAATCAGCATGCCGAGAAGGCGCAGGCGGTCGTGGAAAAAGATGTCAACCTCCGGTCCACCGAGGAGGTGCAAGGTTATCAGATTCACGCCAGTGACGACGAGATCGGCCATATCGAAGACTTCATCGTCGATGAAGAAACCTGGATGATCCGTTATCTGGTGATCGATACCAGCAACTGGATCCCCGGCAGCAAGCGGGTCATTATCTCCCCGGACTGGGTCGACTCGGTTGACTGGGCCGATCGCGCTCTCAAGGTCAGAATGACCCGGGAGCAGATCAAGAGCAGCCCGGAGTATGACCCGACGGCCCCGGTATATCGAGACTATG
>CAZUJZ010000233.1:0-5996 GCA_964620665.1 uncultured Desulfofustis sp.
CTTCACGAGGCAACCTCCGAGAGAACCAACCAGCCCGGGGAGTTCAGCCTGTGGAGCTGATTTTTATAAAAAACAACACTGATGCAAAGTGAGTGTTTCGGGCATGACCGAGGTTTGTTGTGCCTGATACGGTCGCCCAATCCGGTCCGGTGGGTGAGTCGCTTCTTGACAGGGGGTGAGTTCATTTGCTTAAACGGTGGGACAAAGGATCAAAGGATCGTATCAGCCGCCCCATGGCGGATAAGGAGTTCACGCGCAGGGGTTCAGTGGTGCGTTACCAATTTTTCCAAAGAGACGGCGGGGTCAGTCAGGGCCGGTTTGCCGGTTTGAACCTGAGCTACCACGTTGGCGACGATCATTCCCATGTCGACGAGAATCGACGGCGAGTCAAAGTTGCGATGGCGGCAGCGCGGCTGATCAGTGCCCGCCAGGTGCATGGTGATCGAATTTATCTGGTCGAAGGCGGGGATGCCGGGGATCGTGAGGTCGACGGGTATGATGCACTGATCACCACCGAGCCGGGTACTGCGCTGCTGGTGCAGCAGGCGGATTGCCAGGCGGTACTGCTGCACGACCCGGTGCGTCGCGCGGTGGCGGCCATCCATTGCGGCTGGCGCGGCAGTGTCGCCGGTCTGATCGGCAAAACGGTGGCGTTGATGAGGACAGAGCTGCAGACCGACCCCCGTCAGTGCGAAGCCTTCATCGGTCCGTCTCTGGGCCCCTGTTGCGCCGAGTTCGTTAATTATCGAACTGAATTGCCGTCATCGTTCCGGCGTTTTCAATGTGCACCCAATTATTTTGATTTCTGGCAGCTGTCGACTTGGCAGTTGACCGAGGCCGGCTTGACGGCCGACAAGGTCCGAATCTCGCGGATCTGCACGAGCTGTTCCACCGACTATTTCAGTTATCGCCGGGCCTGCCGCGCCGGCGTCGGCATGACCGGCCGGCACGGGTCGGCGATCTGTCTGCAGGGGCCGGGAGGAAACGATTAGATGCCATGAAGGTGTTGATCATTGAAGACGATACGACCATCGCCTCGTTTATCGGTAAGGGATTGCGCGAGGCCGGCTTTTCCGTCGATATCTGCCATGACGGCCGGGACGGGCTTGCCGCCGGCCTTGACGAACACTATGACGCCGCCGTTATCGATATCATGCTGCCCGGGCTCGATGGTCTCCAGGTCATTGAGCAGTTGCGCCGGCACCGGGTCGCTACGCCGGTGTTGATCCTCAGCGCCCGGCAATCGGTGGACGATCGGATAAAGGGACTCCAGCGGGGCGGTGATGACTACCTGGTCAAACCGTTCTCCTTCAGCGAGCTGCTGGCCAGGGTCCAGGCATTGATTCGGCGGGACCGGAAACACGCCGAACCGACGACGCTGCATTACCACGATGTGCGCATGGACCTGTTGCGCCGCGAGGTGACTCGGCAGCAGCAAAGGATTGAACTGCCCGCCAAGGAATATGCATTGCTCGAGTATCTGATGAGAAATCCCGAAATCGTTATTTCCAAGACATCGATCCTGGAGAGGGTCTACGATTATTCCTTCGATCCGCAGACCAATGTCGTCGATGTGCTGGTCTGCCGTCTCCGCACCAAAGTTGATCGGGATTTTGAGCAGAAATTGATTCATACCGTCAGGGGCATGGGCTATGTCCTCAAAGCCGGTGGCTGATCGTCTGCGCTCCGCGAAAGGGGCCCTCGGCTACGCGCTGCTGCTCTGGCTGCTCCTGCTCGTTTTCTTCGGGCTGGTAGTGGTATCCGCCCGGTCGCTGATACAACAGTCGATCCTGGATGACCTGGCCGATTCGGTGGAAGCGTTCATGGAACGTAACCGGCTGCTCTTTCTCGGCCCGGACGTCTTTTCCTCCACCTTTGATGAAGACACGCTCGACGACCTGGCCTTTGTGCGTGTTATCAGAGACGACCATCATCTGCTCTTTTTTGCCGGTCGGGACAGCTCCCTCGATTTTTCCGTTCTCGCCCGGCTTGACCCGCAGGTCAGCGGCTGCTGGCTGGAGCTGAGCAGTGGTGAGGATGCAACGGAGCTGCGCTTCAATATCATCTCCCTGGATGCCGGTGAAAAAGTGCTTATCCAGGCCGGGCGGCCGGACCGGCTTTTTTACCGGCTCTACCGGCGCCTGGTGACGCTTGCCGCCATCGCAGCGGCGGGGGCCCTGCCGTTGTCGATCCTGGTTGTTTTCATTGGCCGCCGATTCAGTCGACGGCCTTTGCGTCAACTGGGAGCTTCGTTGCGCCGGCTCGACCGGGGCGGTGGGGAATTGCTCGATCCGTCACTCGTCGATGAGCCCGACTATCGCCTGATCAGTGAGGAGATGAACCGGATCATCGAACAGAATCGTGCCCTGGTCAGGGAAATGCAGGGCTCGCTTGACAACGTGGCCCATGACCTGCGCACGCCGATGACTCGTCTGCGCTCCGTGGCCGAGTATGGCCTGCAGGGCGGTGATGACCCGGCTCTGCTGAAAAACAGTCTGTCGGACTGCCTGGAAGAGGCGGAACGGGTCTTGGCGATGTTGCGGATCATGATGAGTGTTGCCGAGGCGGAAGCAGGGACCATGCAATTGGAGCTCGAGAACGTCGGTGTGCGGGCAGCGCTGCAAGAGGTGGTTGAACTTTATCAATACAGCGCCGAAGACAACGGGGTCGTTATCAGCCTGTCGGTGGCTGCCGATCTGGCGGTGCGCGGTGATCGGACCAGGCTTGCCCAGGTCTGGGCCAATCTGCTGGATAATGCGATCAAGTATAACCGCAAACGGGGGACGGTGGTGATTGCGGCCGAGCGGGTCGACGACCGGGTGATCATCAGGTTTCAAGACACCGGAATCGGTGTCTCGGCCCACGAGCGTCAGCGCATCTGGGAGCGGTTGTACCGCGGTGACCGGAGCCGCAGCAAGCCGGGGCTGGGGCTCGGACTCAATTATGTCCAGGCCGTGGTGACGGCCCACAATGGGCAGGTTTCGGTGGTCGGCGCGCCCAACGAAGGCGCTACCTTCACGGTCACCCTGCCGGCGGCGGAGGGTGCAGAGGCGGCAGGGGCGAGGATGACCGGTCGCACCGGTTAACGACGCCACCTGCCTTACATTTCCGGATCATCTGTGGTAAGGTGCCGTCTTTTCTCCGACGCACCATTTTTAAAGAGATACTGCAATGACAACGATTACCATCGGTACGAGAAAGAGCAAACTGGCGATGTGGCAGACTGAAACGGTTGCGCGTATACTTGAGGCGCACGGCCTGAAAACGAAAATCACCCCCATCGAGACGCGCGGCGATAAAATTCTCGATCGGTCGATTGCCAAGATCGGCAGCAAAGGGGTTTTTACCGAGGAACTGGAAGAGCAGCTGGCCGGCGGAATCACCGACATAGCGGTGCACAGCGCCAAGGATATGCAGTCGACACTGCCGCCCGGTTTCGAGCTGATCGCCTTTACCGAAAGAGAAAAAAGTCACGATGTGCTGGTCAGTTACCAATCCGATCTGCGGCTCGACGAGCCTCGGCGCACCATTGTTGTCGGCACATCATCGGTTCGCCGGGTCGCCTTGCTCCGCCACTTCTATCCTCAGGTGCGGACCGTGCCGATGCGTGGTAATCTCCAGACACGCCTGCGCAAACTCAAAGATGGGGCTTGTGACGCATTGATACTGGCCTATGCCGGAGTGACCCGAATGGGCTATGATGATTTAATCGTTTACGATTTTCCGGTGGAGCAATTCGTGCCACCGGTCGGCCAGGGCTGCATTGCCGTTGAAGCATCGCAGAGATTGTCGGCGGACAAGCGCCGGTTGATCCGCAGCTTCTTGAATCACCATGAAACCGAACTCGTCATGCGTGCCGAGCGAGCGTATCTGAAAACCCTTGAAGGCGGTTGCAGTATTCCGGCTTTTGCCCATGCCAGCCTGCAGGGCGACACCATCAGTCTGACCGGGGGCTTGGCCAACCTGGACGGCAGCTGGCTGCTCTGCAAGACGAGCTCCGGTTCCATCGAAGACCCGGAGCATATCGGCAGCTCCCTGGGCCGGGACATTCTGGAAAACAATGGCCGGGAAGTGCTGGCGATCATCAAGGCCGAGCTGTAAATGGCGGGGCGGCTTTTCGTCAAATCGAGACGAACGAGGCGCGATCGATTTTACCGAGAAAGATCGACGGACAGATCAGGAGCTCGTACGTGCTCTATTCCCGGGCGGTTTCGGCTCGGCGCCGGCCGACCAGCTGGCGAAGATAATCGAGCCAGGCGTCGAAGCCTTCACCGGTAGTCGAGGAGAACGCCATCACGTTCAGGGCCGGGTTGAGAACGAGCGCTTCCCTGGTTGCTTCTTCCACCGGGAAATCGAAATAGGGCAGCAGATCGGTCTTGGTGATCACAAAGACCTGTGAACTGGTGAACGCCTTGGGATACTTGGCCGGTTTGTCCGGTCCTTCCGGTACCGAAACGAGTACGATCCGCTGGTGTTCTCCAAGGTCAAACGTGGCCGGGCAGACCAGGTTGCCGACGTTTTCGATGACCAGCAGGTCGAGACGCCCTCCCCCCTCCTCTTTCTGAAGCTGGTGATAGGCGCGGTGGATCATCGAGGCGTCCAGGTGGCACGCGCCGCCGGTGGTCAGCTGAATGGCCGGGACGCCTTTGGCCCGGATGCGCTGAGCATCACGTTCGGTTTCGATATCACCCTCGATGACGCCGATGGCGATTTCGGTGCCGAGCCGGTCGATGGTGTGTTCAAGCAAGGTGGTCTTGCCCGATCCCGGACTGGAGATCAGGTTCAGGGTCACGACGCCGTCGGCGTCGAAGTGCTCCCGGTTACTGCGGGCCATGGCATCGTTGGCGGCAAACAGAGAACGATTGATATCGACGATCAGTGCCTCGTTGCCGGTCGGTCGGTCGTGCCGGTGACCGTGTCCGTGATCATGGTCATGTCCATGGCCGTGATCGTGGCCGTGGCTGTGACATCCGCATGCATCGCACATAATAGGTTCCTTGAATTGGAAGTTGAAAGGTTAGGTGCTATTCCATTTCGACCTGTTGCAAAATCAGGTCATCCCCCCCGTCGGCAATGACAATCGGATCACCGCAGGCAGCGCAGCATTCGGGCCGCTCTCCGTCCGTTTCTTCCCGGTGACCGCAACTGCTGCAGCGAAAGAGCGCCGGCGGTACGATGATGTCGAGTGTCGCGTCCCGAAAGAGATCGTCCTGCCGGGCCAGGATATCAAAGCCGAAGGTGAACGAATCGATAACGACGCCGGACAGTGGCCCAATGAGCATGGTTACCCGCAGTACCCGGGTTGCCTTGTTCTCCCGGGCGATATCGCGTAATTGCTGCAGCAGGTTCTGGACCAGGGAAATCTCGTGCATGGCTCAGGCGATTTCCTCGGAGGAGCGCTGTCGGACCTGGATGCCGAGTTCCTCCAGGCGGGCCAGGACGAGCTTGGCGATTTCCTCGATTTTCGGAACGAGAACGTCGGAGAGTTCGGTCGAGGCCTCAAGGCTTTTCGGGACCACGCAATAAAATTCCAGGTAGTGCGGTGCCGCATCCCGGAGTTTGCAGATTTCCAGAACTTCGAGCAGGCCGAGTTGGTGCGGTGACATCCGGGTACTGAATTTGCCGGCCTTGACATCCTCGCTGCTGTAATAGTGCAGTGATCCCGGTTCAGCGTCGAGATCGACGACGTCGATGACGATGACGTGATCGCATTCCTCGAGAAAGGGGCTCATGAAAATGCCGGCGGTGCCACCATCCTGGAGCACTACGTTGTCGGGGAAAAGAAAATTTCTCTCGAGATAGGAAACGGCGTGGACGCCGAACCCTTCATCGCCGACAATGGTATTGCCGACGCCCAGGATACCGATTTTGTTTTCTGAATTCATAAGAGTCCGTTACGGTTAACAGATGCGTGGGAGCGGCTCGCCATGGAGCGGGGTAACCACCCGTGAACCGCCGATCGGGGTGTTGATCAGTACTCTTCCGGCCGTGCCGTC
>CAZUJZ010000234.1:0-5973 GCA_964620665.1 uncultured Desulfofustis sp.
TGTCTGCCGGCCTCGGAGGCCAGCCGATCAGGCCGCAGCGCAGCAGCCGGAGGTAGGGCCGGCCAGCCCTGCCGACCACGACGACGATTTCAAGGTTCATTGTGATCCCCGTCATGGTAAATACAGACGCCTGCTTTCACCGCAACCCGGCCGTCTCTCTCAGGAATCGTTCCGCACGCCGCTCCGACCAATAGGCAGCATCCCGCCATCTCCCCATAAAACCGACATGACCGCCGAAGTGCGGCATTTCCAGGTGCAGCTGTGCACTGGCCTCGGCTGCGCGGATTGGGTAGCATGAAGCGGCCAGAAACGGATCATCCATCGCCTGAACGATCAGCGTGGCCACGCCGATCTGCGGCAGCAAGGGCAGGCAGGAGCTCTGCTCGTAATAATCGGCGGCGTCACGAAAACCGTGCAGCGGTGCGGTATAGCGATTGTCGAACGGTTCGAAGGTGGTCATTTCATCGAGGCCGCGCAGATCGAACAACTCCGGATAGACCGCCGCTTTCTGCCTGATCTTTTCCTTCAGGCTCTTCATGAAATAGCGCATGTAGATCCGATTCTTCCGGTCGTTCATCACCGCCGCCGCATCGGCCAGCTGGCAGGGCACCGAAAAGACCACGGCGGCCTGTACTTCGGGAGGCACCAGCGCCGGATTCTCGCCGAGATATTTCAGGGTCTGGTTGCCGCCCATGCTGAAACCGATCAGTGCCGCCGTTTTGTAACAGCCGCCTTTCAGCCCGTGGGTCAGTATCGTGTGCAGATCGTCGGTGACGCCCGAATGATAGAAGCGCGGCAGGCGATTCGGCGCACCGGAACAGCCGCGGAAACTCCAGCAGATGACATCCCAGCCATGCTCGGTCAGATGACGGGCCATGCCGAGCGGGTATTTTTTTCGGGCGTGTCCTTCAAGGCCGTGACTGATTACCGCCAATCGGTCGGTCGGCCCGCTGTGGCAGCGATGGCTGTCGAGATCGAGAAAGTCGCCGTCCGGGGTGTCGATGCGTTCGGCCAACGGCATGGTCTGCGGTGTCGGCCGGAGCAGGGTCGGGAACATGGTCTGCAGGTGGCCGCTGGTGAACGGGAATGGCGGTCGGTAGTGGGGATGCGGCAACAGCGGCATGGCCTGTCGGATTCTTGCTAGTCGCTGCCGACCGGCACGTGATCGGCCAACCGGTCGGCCGGGAACGGCAGAAAGGAAAACAGATATTCCTCCAGTTCCAGGCAGGTCAGGAAGTTGTCCTTGATCCGCTGTTCGATCAGCGGGTTGTGGTCGGAATAACGCTCGATGATATAGTCGAGTCGATCCTGCAAGGATACGATCCGGTCGTGACGGACCCGTTTGTCCGCGTAGTAGACGATTTCCCGGGCGGGAAAAATGCCGTTGCGATAGCGCTCCGGCGTAAAGCTGCTGAGGATCACGTGTTCCCCGACGATTCGGCCGATCTCCGGATAGCCGTGCTCCTCACAGATCAACTGGCCTTCCTCGGCATGGCGACAGCTGCCGTCCAGGCAGCGGGTCTTGGCGATGTCGTGCAGCAGGGCTCCGGCCCGGACCAGCTTGATCGTGACCGCCTCGTCGTGCGGCTCGGAAGCGGGCACGTCAAGATGGTGCACCAGGGTTTCGGCGACCCGAGCGACGAGCAGCGAGTGACGCCGGATATTGTCCAGCATGCCGTATTGCTCCATCAGCGCCAGACAGGTGGCACGACAGGGAATGGCGATAGCCATGGTACCCGGCGTCGTCACCGGCGGCTCAGCTCATGTACCGCGTCGACGGCGATGCGGGCCTGCTCGGGCGGGGTGAACTGGTGGATGCCGTGTCCCAGGTTGAAGATATGGCCTCGGGCCGCCCGGGCGCCGTCGAGCAGATTTTTGATCCGTTCACGCAGCTTTTCTGCCGGCAGCAGTAAGGCAGCCGGATCGATATTGCCCTGGATGGCCCGCGGCCCGATGCGCTTGATGGCTTCGCCGATATTGATCCGCCAGTCGATGCCGATCACGTCGGCGCCGGTGGCCGCCGATAGCTCGAGCAGCGTGGCGCCGTTGTTGGCGAAATAGATGATCGGCAGACCGGTCGATTGCAACTCGGAGATGATCCGCGCGGCGTACGGGGCGGCGAACTGCTCGAAATCGCACGGTGCCAGAATGCCGGCCCAGGAGTCGAACAATTGCAGGGCCTGGGCACCGGCCCGGGCCTGGGCGAGCAGGTAGGCGGTGGTGCAGCGGCTGATCTTGTCCATCAGTTGATGAAACAGCTCCGGCGCAGTGAACATCATCTTCTTGGTTTCCCAGAACACCTTCGACGAACCGCCTTCGATCAGGTAGGTGGCGCAGGTGAACGGCGCCCCGGCAAAACCGATAAGCGGCACGTTCAGTTCGCGGCGGAGGAGCCGGATGGTTTCCATTACAAAACCCATGGTTTCTTCCGGGTCGGGGACGAGCAGTTTCTCGACGGCGGCCCGATCGCGCACCGTCTCCGGGAAAATCGGACCGCGGCCATCGTGAAATTCCAGGGGGAGTCCCATCGCCTCCATCGGAATCAGAATATCGGAGAAGAGGATGGCGGCATCGACGTCGAGTCGATCGACCGGCTGCAGCGTCACCTGGACGCAGAGTTCCGGCGTCTTGCACAGCTCGAGAAAGGAGATGGCCCCGCGCACCTGCCGGTATTCGGGCAGATAGCGGCCGGCCTGGCGCATCATCCAGACCGGGGTGTAGTCGGTGGCCTCGCCGCGGCAGGCCTTTAGAAAGGTATCGTTCATGAGTGCTGATCGGTTTGGCAAAGGTGGCGCCGGGCAGCAGCCGGCTGGTAGCTGCAGAACGGTTCCTGGGCCAGGTAGTCGCCGGTCATCGCATAGGCGCGGGCCCGGCAGCCGCCGCAGACGTTGATATATTCGCAGCGTCCGCAATTATCCTTGTAGCTGGAAAAATCGCGGAGTTGCAGGAAGAGTTCCGATTCTTCCCAGATCTTTTTGAATTCCATCTGATTGATATTGCCGGCCGACTTGGGGAAATAGCTGCAGGGCAGCACCTCGCCGTCGACATCGATCAGGCAGATCAACTGGCCGGCCAGACAGCCCTTGGAACCGCCGGTGGAAAAATTCAGGTTGCGGCGCGTGAAGCGTTCGCCGTCCTCTTTGGCCTTCTGCCTGACGATCCGGTAATAGTGGGGCGCGCAGGTCGGCCGCATCAGGATTTTCGTCTCCTCCTTTTCCACCCGGTAATGCCAGTCGAGAATTTCGTTGTAGAGCGATTCAGGAATCAACTCGTCGAGGACATCCTCGCCGCGGCCGGTCGGCACGATCATGAACATATACCAGGCGACGGCACCGAGATCCTTGACCAGCTGGAAGATCTGCGGGATCTCGTCCTTGTTGCGCACGGTGAACGAAGAGTTCACCAGAAAGGGGATGTCGTGGCGGTTGAACAGCTCGATGGCCCGCATCGTCCCGGCAAAGGCGCCGGGCTGGTTGCGAAAATTGTCATGGGTGGCCGCTTTGGCGCCGTCGAGGCTGAGCGAGACCATTTTGATCTCGTTATCCTTGATCTGCCGGCAGGTCTGCTCGGTCACCAGGGTGCCGTTTGTGGCCAGGCACATGCGCAGTCCCTTGTCGGTGCCGTAGCGGGCGATATCGAAGATGTCCGGTCGCAGCAGCGGCTCGCCGCCGGAGAGAACGAGAACCGGGCTGGCGTAGGAGGCGATATCGTCGATAATCTCTCGCGCCTGCTCAAGCGTGAAGTCCGGGTGGCCCTGGACTGCCAGTTCGGATGATGACCTGCAGTGCACACAGGAAAGGTTGCAGCGTCGGGTGGTCTCCCAGGCGATCCATTTCGGTTCGAATTTCATAACCATGCCGTTATTTTGATGCATCGTTGTTGTCGTGGTCATCGAAGGGTAACTATATTTCTTTTTCCGGCAACTTCAAAGGAAAAGAGCGACACGGCCAATCGGGCCGGTCGTCACCGGTTCGCGGCCGGTAGCGGTTACCCTTTCTAAAGCGGGGCAAATAGCGTATAATGCGCCGCTGTGCGCCTGAAAGCACTTCTTTTTCAGCCGGTGTCCGGCGATAACGGACGATGGGATGCAATCATGATCACGATTTTAACGACAGGCAGCCCGGCAGGGCGGGCTGCTCTTGACAGACTTTATTCCCGGATCCAGGCGGTCGACGACGATTGCCGGGACCAGGTGGCCGCCATCCTGGCCGATGTTCAGCGTCGCGGGGACGAGGCCATTATCGACTATTCGCGGCGTTTTGACGCCCCGGAACTGACCCGGGCCGGACTGCCCATCTCCTCGAGGGAGATGGAGTCCGCCTATCGGGCAATCGATACGTCCTTCCTGGAGACGCTGGAAGTCGCCATCGACCGGATCCGAGGATTTCACGAACGGGAAATGGAAGACTCCTGGCTGCAGACCAGGTCGGACGGCAGTATCGTCGGCCGCCTGGTGCGGCCGGTGGACAGCGCCGGGCTCTATGTGCCCGGCGGGCAGGGCGGTTCGACGCCGCTGGTCTCTTCGGTACTGATGAACGGTATCCCGGCCGGCATCGCCGGGGTGGGGCGCCGGGTCATGGTGACGCCGCCGTCGGCGGACGGCTCCGTCAACCCGCACCTGCTGGTCGCCGCCCGAGAGATCGGTATTTCCGAGATCTATAAAGCCGGCTCCGCCTGGGCCATCGGGGCGCTCGCGTACGGCAGTGAAACCATTGCGCCGGTGGATGTCATCGTCGGGCCGGGGAATCGCTTTGTCGCCGAGGCCAAACGGCAGGTCGCCGGGCTGGTGCGCATCGACATGATCGCCGGCCCCTCCGAGGTGCTGATCGTTGCCGATCAGACCGCCAATCCGGCCTACATCGCCGCCGATATGCTGGCCCAGGCCGAACACGACAGTCAGGCGCTGGCGGTGGTGATCACCATCGACGCGCTGCTGCCGCAGCGTATCGTTGCCGAGCTGGACCGGCAGCTCGGCGAGCTGAGCCGGGCCGATACCGCCCGGGCGGCGCTGACCGAGCACGGCCGGATCTTCGTTGCTTCCTCCCTGGAAGAGGCGATCGAGCTGGCCAACGAGATCGCCGCCGAGCATCTCGAGCTGCAGATCGGTGATCCGTGGTCGCAGCTGCCGCACATCCGCCATGCCGGTGCCATCTTCCTGGGCAGCCATACCCCGGAAGCGGCCGGCGATTACCTGGCCGGACCGAACCACGTGCTGCCGACCATGGGTACCGCCCGTTTCGCGTCGGCTCTCGGCGTGGAAACCTTTCTCAAGAAAAGTTCGATCGTCTCCTATTCGGCGGCGGCGCTGGCCGGCGATGCCGACCACATCCGGGCACTGGCCCGGCTTGAAGGATTGACGGCGCATGCCGCCTCGGTGACCAGGAGACTCGGCTGAGTGCCGGATAGACACCAGGACGATGCACTACCAGGCTTTCAGCGAGCAGATCACCACCGGCGGGGCAGCCGTCGGCTGCCGGCCGGACGCGGCTGTTGTCGAAGGGTTGTTTGGTTATTTTAACGAGTTACGGCACTGGAGTGCCAAGATCAACCTGATTTCCCGGGAGATGGCTGACGAGGAACTGGTCGACAAACACTTTGTCGATTCCCTGGCCCTGGCGGGCGTGCTTGGCGATCCTGGTGCAGCGCTGCTCGATGTCGGCAGCGGTGCCGGTTTTCCCGGATTGGTCTGCAAAATTGTCGAGCCGCAGCGCCCGGTACGCCTGATGGAGCCGCGACTCAAGCGGGTCTCCTTTCTGCGCCAGGTCATCCGCTCACAGGGGCTCCGTGATATCGACGTGCGTGCCTGCCGGCTTGAGGTAGGTTCGCCGGCCGACGACGAATGCGCCTATCGGTGGGTGGTCAGCCGGGCCGTAACCAGTATCGGGGATTTTCTGGCCAGGTGCTCGTCGTTCCGCCGGCCTGATTGCCGCATCGTCTGTATGAAGGGGCCTCGCTCCGACGAGGAATTGGCGG
>CAZUJZ010000235.1:0-5953 GCA_964620665.1 uncultured Desulfofustis sp.
AGCGGAGGACAGGTTAAAACCCGTCCCGCCGTTAGTTGAGATGGGGGTGATCGATGGGAATTCCATGACGCAGCGCCAGCTTCTCGAACATCTGGGTCAGGCCGGCCGCCAGCGTGTAGGCATTATCGATGCCGATATTATCATCTGCCGAACGATCGAAGAAGATCAGTAAATCCGACTCCATGCCCTCATCAGCCTGCCAGTAGCAGATCATGATCGGCACCAGCGGCAACACCGCCAGGACCACGCTGACATCGGAATCAAAGGGGCTGTCGATCTGCTGTCCCCGAAACAGGTGGGCCATGTCGCTGAACAGGTCGGGGTAGCGATCGGCGATCTGCTGCATCGCCTCCTCGATACGCTTGCGAAACAAGGGATAGCGCTCGGCACCGCCGCGCAGCTCGCGGAAAGAGACCCACTCTCCGGTCACCTCCCGTCCCCGGCAGTCGAGCACATAACCGAGAAACGGGCCGATTACCCAGGGCAACATATGTATATCAGAGTGAAAGGTGCCCGTATCGTCGATACTGAAATCCTTACCGAGAATCTTGACGGTCAACCGGTTCCCCTGTACCCGTCCACCAATGCGTTTGGCAGCCTGCTGAAAATCGAGTGCGGCCGCCTGTTTTCTCGGCTCCTCGAACGAATCATCGGCCCGTGCGTCAGCTGTGGGCGGATCGTCGGCGAAGCGCTCAATGACCTGGCGACTCAGGTGCGGACATTGGCCAATCGAGCGCCGCCCCTGAAAAACCGCTCCGGCAAAGGCCAGGCAGGTCTTTTCGCCGCACTCCCGACAATTGCTTTTGTTCAGCAGACGAAAAACCTCCATCGCATGTTCCGGCCTGGCCATCATTCCTCCCGTCTCGGCGTACAGTTCAGCAGGTGCTCATCACCGCTTGGCCAACGGCACGAACGACCGCGTCGTCTCACCGGTATAGATCTGGCGCGGTCGTGAAATCCGCTGACCATGTTCGTGCAGCTCTTTCCAATTGGCTATCCAGCCCGGCATCCGGCCGATGGCAAACATCACCGTATACATGTTGAGCGGGATACCGATGGCCCGCAACAGAATGCCGCTGTAAAAATCGACGTTCGGATACAGGTTCCGTTCGATGAAATAATCGTCCTTCAGGGTTTTCTCTTCCAGTTCGAGCGCAATTTCAAGCAGCGGATCCTGCTGCTGCAATTCGTTGAGCACTTCATATACACGGTTTTTCAGGATCTTGGAGCGCGGATCGAAATTCTTGTAGACCCGGTGCCCGAATCCCATCAATTTATAGTCGTTGCTCTTATCCTTGGCCAGATCGAGATAATGACTGATCGGCCGACCCGAGGTCTTGATGTCTTCCAGCATCCTGATCACCCCGGCATTGGCACCACCGTGCAACGGTCCCCAGAGGGCGCAGACCCCGGCCGAAACAGAACTGAACAGGTTGGCCCGGGAACTGCCGACTACCCGCACCGTGGATGTGGAGCAATTCTGCTCGTGATCGGCATGCAGCACGAGAAACAGCGTCAGCGCCTTCTCCACCACCGGAGAGGCTATATATTCCCGATATGGCTCAGAAAACATCATGTGCAAAAAGTTTGAACAATAACTCAGGTGAGGATTGGGGGGCATCAACGGTTTTCCGGTCGCCATTCGATAGGAAAACGCGGCAACGGCCCGCACTTTCGAGAGCAGCAAGGCGGCAGTCTTGTCAAAGCCCGGTCCTTCCGAATGAACATCGAGTACGTCAGGGTGAAAACAGGAGATGATATTGAGCATGGCTGACAGGATGGCCATCGGCGGCGCCGATCGAGGAAACCCGGAAAAATGGTGCTCGAGGCTGGTGTGAAGCGGCGCATGCTCTGCGATTGATGCCCTGAAATCAGCGAGTTGTCGGGCATTGGGCAACTCACCGTAAAGGATCAGATAGGCGGTCTCGACGAAGGTCGCTTTTTCGGCGATCTCTTCGATCGGGTAACCGCGATACCGCAGAATGCCGTTGGCCCCGTCGACATAGGTAATCGAGGAATAACAGGAACCGGTGTTACCAAAGCCGGGGTCCATGGTGATACAGCCGGTCTCGGAACGCAGTGTACGAATGTCGATGCAGCGCTCGTTTTCGGTTCCGGTAATGACATCGTACTCGTAGCTTGTACCGTCAATCGTCAAGGTTGCCTTATCGCTCATATGCTCTCCCTGGCTGATTATGGATGTATGCCGGTACCGCCTCCAGACGTACCTGCCTTTTTTGCTACAGATAAGTACTATCGGCTTATTGTCGACTCCTAACCGCTGCTGTCGGTTCGCATGTGCGTCATTTTCTAAAGGGTTTCCCAATAGTTGTCAATACGCCTGATCCTCCGCACCGACGGGCCTTCACAATGCAGCTTCCGGGACAACCAGCCAGCCGTGCTGCCGGTCGTGACGATGATGTCATTGTTCGGCTGGAGAAACGGCTGCAGGAATGTGGACTCGAGGACAACCGGAAAACCCAGGGCCAGAAAAACTCAACGATCGACGAGCCGACGACATTACGCCAGAAACAGGCGTCTTTCTCGCTGCCATTCAGATTATCGAGCGGCAGGTCCGGAGGGAGGCGGCTGATCCTTGTTCTCGGCCGCGGCAATCGATCTGGCAAGGGCCTTGCTGTGCACCGTGCCGGCAAAATGTACCGGGCTTTTGCCATAGATCGGATCCCAGCCGGCCGGATCGGCGGAGCAGGAAAACTGGGCGAGGAGGCCGATTTTCCGGACCGCATCTTCAGCCCGCTCGCCGATCAGCTGGCGGGCCGCATCCCAGGTTGCGCCGCAGGGCGCCCCACGCACGACCTCAATGCTGACGAGCCGGTCGCCGACGACACCTACGCTAAATTCCGGAGCACCGAACCGCTGGCCGTATAGTCCAAGACAATCCTGCCTTGGCAGACCGCATCAGGTGGGTGGTGTCACCGCTCCGTTGCCCAGGCTTTTTTTTCCGGAAACGACGATCGGGATTTTCTCTTCGGCACAACGCCTGGCCAGATCGGTCGACAGGTCATAGTGCTTCAGGAAATCGAGAACCAGATCGGCAGCAATGACTCGAGGCAGATACGCATCGCTGTCATCGATGATCGGCGGCAATTCATCATCGATCGATACCACCTGCAGATCGATGATGTCTGCCCCATAGCGCCGAACACCGTCGATTTTTCGCTCTCCACTGCCGTTTTGCTGAAAAACGACGACCCGCTGCCGGGCCGGAGCTGCTTTATCCTGTTTGCTGCTCATATATCCAGACGTACCCAGCGGGTACAATAACGATGGGCCGCCTCCAGAAGTTTCCGCCGGTTGAGTCCGCTGTGGGCAGCCGCACCGATTGCGCCGGAGGCCTCTCGGTAGATAACCATGCCCCTGACCAATTCCTCCTCGCCGCTCGGCCCGGCGAGTCGGCAAGGCCCGGCCAGCTCGACGACATCGAACTCCTCATCCTGAAACCGGTAGCAGGCGGTCTGGGCCAGGGTCTGCAGCGTGTGTTTATCGACCGCCGTCCCCTGACCGATCATCATCGTGATGTACCCCGGCTCCCGGAGTGCCTGCTCCGGAACCACAATCGCCGCGGTACACGCAACGCTCCCGCCGTCTGAAAAATTGACGCTCAGCAGAGTCATGATCGCCGCCGACTCAACCAAGCTTTTCCCTGACCAGCACGGAAACCTCCCCGGTCAACCGCAAGACGGCCTCGGCTAACGCTTCACTGACAGCACCGGTACCGCAACTCGGCGTGATCAAAGTCTGCTCGAAAACAGTCCGTTCATCGATGCCCAGCCGACCGAGTTGCCGGGCCTGGTCAAACCACTTGTCGGCGAGCGACGCGGCGGTCTCGACAGAAATCTGTTCCGCCGCGGTCGGGACGATTCCCGAGGCGAGGATGCCGCCGCGATCAAAAAACGAGATCAACTGGTGGGGGTAGAGCAAGAGTTTGTCGAAGTAGGAATACGCGTCGAAATTAACGATATCGACCGCGGTATCGAAGATCACCGACCACTCGGTATTGGCGCAGACATGTACCCCGGCCAGACCGCCTTCCTGATGGACACCGGCAAAAACTTCACTGAAACAACCGGCGATATCGGCGGGCGTAATGGTAATAAAGGCAGACGAACCGAAACCGGCCAGCCCCGGTTCATCAAAAAAGATCAACGGCTGCTCCTTGACCCGGGCCATCATCCTCGTCTGCCAGCGCGCCTTCATGGCCAACAGCTTGACGGCCGCGTCCCGCAGCTGGTCATTGTAGAAAACCGCCCGGCCATCCTGGTCGACCAGTCCGGTACAAAACGTTATCGGCCCGGTGATCTGACCCTTGAGTGCGGTCAGCTGTTCCCGGCGTCGCTCTGCCTCCTCGAGAAAAGCAAAAAAACCGCCGGCTTCCTCGGGCGACATCGCAAAACGCGACTGTTCCAACTCTGCACCGCCCTCCTCGACGAGCAGGTACTCCTCAAAAAAAGCCAGGAACTGCTCATCGAAATCGGCGCCCTGGGCATCGACAAAAATTTTTCCGTCGAGTTCGGTGACCCCGGGCATCCCGGACAGAAATTGACGGAGCATCCCTTCGATGGGGTATTTCGGTAATTGCGGCCAGATCGGAATCTGGGGTGTGGCGGCGAAAATAAGGTCGACGGCCTGGCGATGTTCGGCGTGGGGCATGCTCCCGACCAAGACCGGCAGTGCATTGGCTGAAAAAACTGTGGGCATGGATTCCATCCTTCTCAAGAAGTGCTGATGTCGGTTTTTATATATCTGAGAAGTGTAATGCGCAACCAGATCTTGTCACGCCTTTTTTGTTTTTTCCGCGAGCACAGGCGGCTCTGTCGCACGTCTGGCGAATTTGTTGCGGCCACGGCGTCGCTTTGCTGTCCGGTGGGCAAAATGATACTGGAATTTCTCCGATAATGAGTTATTGATTAAAGAAGTCGTTTGGCAACACGGGCCGGTAATCGGAAAATATCAACACGAAGGTGGACCCATGAGAATCACACTCGACAAGACCCTGGTGGAACTGAAACCCGAAAGCCCTCAGGAAGTCAAGGAACTCGATGCCCTCTGGAAAGTGATCATCGACTGCGTCAAAACCAATAAAAAACTGGTCCCGGTCGGTGAATACCTGCCCGGAGAGAAGGAAATCGCCCGTTTCAACATCGAAGACTGATCCCCCGCCGCCCGAATTTTCACGCACCGGGCGACTTTTTTTGACTCCCCGACCAGGGATCCTGATCTCTCGGGTCGGGGAGTCCTGTTTCGTTACCGTCGCCCCGCAGATCGGCTACGCAAGATATTTGGAGCCCGTATCATCCGGCCGATCTACCTGACCATCGCTTTCCTGACTATCGCCAGGATGCTCTGGGCCAGAGTGATTTCAGGAGGTTGATCGATGACCCCGGCAGTCAATGAGCTGAAGAAGAAAAAGATCGCTTTCACGCTCCACTCCTACGATCATGACCCGAAGCATCCCTCCTACGGACTGGAGGCCGCGGAAAAACTGAACATCGACCCGGACCGGGTGTACAAGACGCTGGTCGTCCAACTCGACGACGGCCGACTGGCCGTGGCCGTGCTGCCGGTTTCAACGCAGCTCAACCTGAAGAAGGCGGCCGCGGCCTGCGGCTGCAAGAAAGCGGCAATGGCTGATAAAGCGGTGGTGGAGAAAACGACCGGCTACGTTCTCGGGGGAGTCAGCCCGCTCGGTCAGAAAAAACGGCTGACAACCGTCATCGACGCATCGGCCGCCGACCATTCGACCATCCTGATCAGCGGCGGCCGGCGCGGGCTGGATATCGAGATCAGCCCGACCGATCTTGCCGGTCTGACCGGTGGCCGCTTGCACCGGGTGATCTAGCCGCCGACAGGGGCCACAACGGACAATGGACATACTGGTCGGCACTGCCTGCCGGTGGGAGGGCTGGTCGGTTCTGCCGAGGGAATCGTAGTC
>CAZUJZ010000236.1:0-5928 GCA_964620665.1 uncultured Desulfofustis sp.
TTCCGGCGGTATCCTTGTGTTGGTTTTTAATCTTGTATTGATGAATAAATACGGAATTGATGCGGTCGCCGCATTTACCGTTATAAATTATATCGTTTATCTGTGGTTCATGGTCGCTTACAGCGCCGGGGAGGCAATCCAGGCACCAGTCAGTGTAAATATCGGCGCACATCAATGGGATCGGTCCGTTTCATTTTTCACTTTTGGCTTATCTTTTAATCTGATAGTAAGTTCTCTGCTCGTTCTTGTATTGTTGGTATGGCCAGATGTAATTATGAATATTTTTTTGGAAGATAGTGAGGTGGCCGCAAGAAATTTGATCCACAAGTTTTTTCCCTTGGTTTTACCTGTGTTTTTGCTTTCCGGTTGTAATATTATGATTTCAGCGTTTTTTACCGCCCGGGAAAAAGCCCTTGCCTCGCTCATCATTTCATTGTCAAGGACCTTGATTTTGCCTATTTCTTTCGTTGTGTTCTTCTATCATTTTTTTGAGTATTACCTTATCTTTCTTGCCATCCCGATTGCAGAACTTGTTACACTGATGATTGCCGGTTTGATGATGCATAAGTTTTTATCGCATTCTTCCCACCTTCAATAACATAGTTTTTTATCCGTTGACCCATCCCCTCCACAACATAAATGGAATCATATCCTATATCCCTGGTGATATACTGTAAGATAAAATATTCCTTGGCATCTTCTCCCGGCCCTACCCCGGAAAAAAAGAAGCCCTTATTCTCAAATACTGATGCAAAATAAGGTGTGGCCGGGTTATCCATCGGCAGAAGGAGATGAATTGCGACAAGTTCAAGTTTTATAGCTTCATGAACTATTTGTTGCACTTTCTCTTCCACATCTCCGCCATATTCCAGCACACAGATGAAGCCCCAACCTTCGACGAGATTTGATTCGCTCAATATTTTTGATTCATTAGATATATTTGCCGGATATTGTTCCCGTGTCGAGAAATGAACGTCACCATCAACACGGGAGTAAATATCTCGGATGATTTGTTGATGCCGGGATGGGACAAAAAGAACGGGTGATTTTATGTTCCCGAGATATTTTATCTGGAGCAGGTTCCCGATGCGATCGGGTTCATTGGTCTCGTTCTCTGTCCAATTGCTGGCTCCCGTGCTCGTAGCCAGCAACAGCGCGGTTTCAATAAATCCGAATTTTAAAAGAGATTTCTGAGAATGGACGTGACTGGTCACAGACAGAGCCATAATAGCATGTGCCCCTCGGTTTAGTGCATTATCCATTAATGACCGAGCAATTTCAGAGCTGCCCTTCCTGCCACGAAACTCGGGGAGAATAAATCCGTAGGTCAATTCTTCCACCAGGCTATTTGGTCCCAGGGGTACGAGGGCTCCATGACCGAAGAGAACATTGTCCTCGGTAACCGCCACAACCGAAACCATTTGATGTGACTGGATCATTTCTTTTACCCTGGCTGGATAATACATATCCTCATTGAACAGGATGGAATCATGGGAAAGCATGGCGGCCCTGGCTATTTCCTCTGCATCTTCAGGGACAGCCAGCCGGATGTGGTGGTGAGATTCACTATCCGAGCCGGCTTTTAACCTTACCGTCTTGTTTTCGGATGGTTGTGCGGTACCGTGCTGCTCCCTGCTGTCGTTTAAGGAAAGATGCTTGAGCATTGTCATCTCTCGTTGCCCGCTTGGAAGAGCGGAAAAATAAACTCTATCCATCAGCTTTTTAACGAGAAAAAAACTAAGGCCGTGCAAATCCTGATTTTTTAAAGCATGCTTGGGACTATATGCAGGAAGCTGATCAGGATTGAGAGGCAAGCCACTGGAATGTATATTTATTTTTAGCCCCGTGCTTGTTGTTGAAAGGGTAATTCGTATTTCACCTTTGACCCCCTCGTATCCCATTTCAAGTGCATAGATAAAGGATTCTTCCAATGCCAACGCAATTAAGTTGGCTTGAGAATCTTCAAATCCGCATTGTCTTGCAAATACACGCACCGCATTTTGAGACACAGGGATGTAATCTGTTTCTGCAGGAAGGGTTAAGACGATTCTGGCATTTTTCATAGTTGCATCTCCGGAACATGACTACCTGTCTCTGATGCTGAAAATATCACGTGGCCGGTATTATTAATCAGGCACTTTATTGGCCGAAGAAGCAATCCGTCCTCTCCGCGGTTTCGAATATTTATCAATGAATACGAATAACTAAATGACCTGACAACATCTTTCGCTATAGTGCTTTAAGCGCAAACAATATAACTCCCATGACGGGAAGTCACAACGAACAATGAAACGTTCACCTGAAGTTGAGGCGTTGGGATTTTGGCATACGCATAAAAGGATGAATAGGTGTACGACTAGATAGACTTTTCGGATAGTCGTTCATGCCTCGTCTGGCAGACATTTTGCAAAGATATGATAACGGCGCTCCTGGGCGAGTGTCGGGACGTGCAATCGACAACCAGTAATGATGAGGTGTATCATGTCAGCAATGCAGTGGCACACGAGACTCGGCTACGCCGAGGATATAGCCCATTCGACGCGAAAACCGATCCTGCTGGATCTTTTCAATCCCGAGTGAATTGGCTGTCAGCAGATGGATGCAGTTACGTATCCGGAAAAAGAGGTCGTGGATTTCGTCAACAGCAACGTGGTTCCGGTCAGGATTGACATCAACGACACGTCGTTTTACGAGAAATATCAGCTAATCTGGACCCCGACAACGCTTGTTCTCGATTATTACGGCAAGGAGACGCAGCGCTCGGTCGGCTTTTTTGCTCCGGCCGATTTTATTGTGCAGGTGCAGCTGGGAATCGCCAAGGTTCGCTTCAGCCTGGAAGAATTTGACGCTGCTGACGTTATTCTCGGCGAGTTGGCAGACAGTTCATCACCACATGATGTAACTCCGGAAGCGATTTATTTTCGGGGAGTTAATCTGTACAAGAGGGATAACGACCCGTCCCAGCTGAAAAAGGCCTGGGAAACGCTTACGGAGCATTATCCGGACAGCGTCTGGACCAAGCGGGCTTTTCCCTATCGGCTTATCTGAAACGAACGGTTCGTTCCCTCGTGAACGCAGACCCTGATTCCGGAAAAACAAGACAGGCGTCCAGAAGGGCTGGACATGTTTCCAGTCACGTTACCTGGGACGGGGTATATCATCGGCCAAACCGACCGGCGACATACCCCGTGCTCTCCTCTCATATCTGTGCGTCAGGGCAATACGATGAATACAACCCACCGGGATGACATGAAAGAGCAGAATAGCAGCAAGCACCATGAAAACGCCACGGGGAAGAAGACTGGTCAGGCCGGGCACGACCACCACGGCGACCAGCACGAAGGACATGGCGAGAAACATCAAGAGGACCACGAACATCACGGTGATCACACCAGTCACCATGAGCACATGGTGCAGGATTTCAAGCGGCGCTTTTTCGTCTCACTGATCCTTTCCGTGCCGCTGGCGACGATGTCGCCGATGTTGCGGTCGCTCCTGGGTTTCGACGATGCGGCCTTTTTCCCCGGCCACATGCTGGTTATGCTCGCCCTGGCGACTATCATCTTCTTCTATGGCGGGTGGCCGTTTCTCAAAGGCCTGGTTGATGAACTCAAAGAAGGCGCACCCGGCATGATGACCCTGATCGCCCTGGCGATCACCGTCGCCTACGGTTATTCGGGCTTGGTCGCGCTCGGTGTCAAAGGGAAAGTCTTTTTCTGGGAGTTGGCCAGCCTGATCGATATCATGCTATTGGGGCACTGGATCGAGATGCGCTCGGTCATGGCCGCCTCCGGTGCCATGGAAGAGCTGGCCAAGCTGGTGCCCGGTCAGGCTCACCGCCTCGAGGAGGACGGCAGTACCGAAGACGTTTCGGTCGGCGACCTGGAGAAAGGTGATAAGGTCCTGGTTAAACCGGGCGAAAAAGTTCCTGCCGACGGAACAATCGTCGATGGTCGTTCTTCGATCAACGAGTCGATGCTGACCGGCGAGTCGAAGCCGGTGGAAAAGAGCAGCGGCGATGATGTTATCGGCGGCGCGGTAAATGGTGAAGGCTCTCTGACCATCGAGGTGAAAAAAATCGGTGCGGACTCCTTTCTCAACCAGGTTATGGATATGGTCGAAAAGGCCCAAGGGTCGAAATCGAAGGCCCAAGGGTTGGCCGATAAGGCCGCTGCCTGGTTGACCTTCATCGCGCTGGGCGCCGGCGCCCTTACCATGGCTGCCTGGCTGCTGCTGTCTCAGCAGCAGTTCAGCTACGCGCTGGAGAGGACCGTAACTGTGATGATCATTACCTGTCCGCATGCCCTGGGGCTGGCCATCCCGCTGGTGGTGGCGGTGACGACCGCCCTGGCAGCAAATCGCGGCGTCTTGATCCGTAACCGTACTCCCTTTGAGCAAGCGCGCCGAATTGAGGCGGTGCTCTTCGACAAGACCGGTACCTTGACTCAAGGTACGTTCCAGGTGAGCGATACCGTTCGACTCGGCGATCTGGACGAAGAAGAGATTCTCCGCCTGGCCGCCGCGGTCGAAGCCAATTCCGAACATCCCATCGCTCAGGCCATTGCCGACAGCGTGGAGCAACCCGACCGGGCTGACGATTTTTCGTCCATCACCGGTCGAGGCGCCCAGGCCGAAGTTGACGGGGCGGTGATCAGTGTAGTCTCCCGCCGCTATCTCAAGGAGGAGTCGATCGAGGTTGATGAAGACCAGGTCCGGGATGTACTGGAGGAAGGTAAAACGGTGGTCTTCGTCCTTCAGGACAACACCCCGGTGGGAGCTATCGCGCTTGATGATGCGGTTCGGGAACAATCGAAACAGGCAGTCGCCAGGCTTCGCGAGATGGGAATCAAGGTGATGATGATTACCGGAGACAACGAAAAGGTTGCCGCTCGGGTTGCCGAAAAACTCGGCATCGACGAGTACTTTGCCGAAGTGCTGCCGGACGAAAAGGCGTCCCGGGTCAAGGATGTTCAGGAGCGTGGCCTGATCGTCGCCATGACGGGCGACGGCGTCAACGATGCTCCCGCCCTGGCCCAGGCCGATGTCGGCGTGGCAATCGGCGCCGGTACCGATGTGGCGGTGGAGACCGCCGACATCGTCCTGGTCAAGAGTAACCCGATGGACATGGTGACGATTCTCGATCTCTCTCGGGTTGCTTATCGCAAAACCATCCAGAACCTGGTCTGGGCCACCGGTTATAACGCCTTTGCGATCCCGCTGGCGGCGGGTGTCCTGTCTTTTGCCGGTATTATTCTCAGCCCGGCCGTCGGGGCCATTTTGATGTCGCTGTCCACGGTGATCGTTGCCGTCAACGCCAAGCTGACTTCATTGCCGGACGCAGAAGAGCAGGCCTCCGGGGCGGCCGGTTGATTGGGTCGCAGGTCTGTCAGCTCTGCAACTGTTTCAGGCGCCGACTGGTATCCCGGCTGAAATGGTCGGAGTTCGCTCTGGTTTGGTCAGATAGTGCTCGCTGCCCATCGCTTTTTGCTGCCGCAATGTTGCGGGGAAGGCCTAATACCCTCGGGCAAAATCGATCCGGTGTTCAAGGGGCAGACCGTCCAGATAGCGCCGGTAATTGTCGCAGAAAATCGCCGCGATCTGGTCGGGAAAGGAAAAAGCGGCGATATGAGGAGTGATGATTGTCCGCGGTGCATCCCAGAGGGGATTGTCTTCGGGGAGCGGCTCCTGCTCGAAAACGTCGAGGATTGCCCCACCGATGGTGCCGTTGTGCAGGGCGGTGCACAGATCGTCCGGCTGGACGGCGGAGCCGCGACCGACATTGATCAGAACAGCGTCACGCTTCATCATGGCCAATTCGGTTTTGCCGATGAAATGCCTGGTAGCCGGTGTTGCCGGCAGAATCAGCACGAGATAGTCAAGACGCGGCAGGAAATCGGCGCGCTCGGCGGGAAGAAAAACGCGCTCGAC
>CAZUJZ010000237.1:0-5791 GCA_964620665.1 uncultured Desulfofustis sp.
CCAAACACGAAGTGATAACTGAACAAAAAGTGACAACTTTAAATCAGGACTTGACAGTGCGTTGGTGGGTGGTGCGTTCGTGGGAGGGGGATGTGGCCCCGATCATTCGACCCCAGTCATGCGACGAGGCAGGCGGAGTTGGCTTCGCCAAGAAGGGGGGAGAAGAAGAGGGGGAGAATATTCAATATCCAACACGGAATGTTCAATGATGAAGGAAAGAGGGAAAGAAGAAGAAGAAGAAGAAGAGGGGAAGAGTTCACTACGAAATGCGCTAGCCTGATCTATTCATGAAAAAAGCCAAGCAGATTGTAAGTTGTTCGGAGGTAGCGCTATGTGTTTACAGCGTTGATCGGAGTTTTTAATATGTTTGGCATGAGTTACACGGAATGAAGATGGCTTGGCTTTTTTCACCAGAGGCGCGCCGATTTTACCGCATCTACTACGTTCCAGCGAGTTGGCGGTGGTTAACCACAGCTAAACTCGTTGCGCCTTGTAGCTGCGGCAAACTCGGCGCGTGAATAGATCAGGTTAAGGGCGCGAAAAGGGGAAGGGATGTGGGATGTGGGTTTGTGAGTTGGTGGGGGGAGGAAGTGCATGTGGACGGAAAAAATAGTTAAGAAACATATTTCGGAGATCATGAAGGGCGTGGCTCAGTGTCTTGAGTGTCCGATCGGCATACATGTTGAGAAAGGGCTCAGGATTTCGGGGCAACGAGCTGTTTCCGGTGTGGTTGACGACTTGATGGGGGTTCTTTTTCCCGGATGTCATGGGTATGACGAGTTAGGGGCAGAGAAGCTTGAGAGAGAGTTGTCGAGTCATCTGCAGAAGACAGCGGATGTGTTAAGACAACAGGCGGAGCATGCTTTCAGGTATTCGGCCGCGCATGCAGGGGTTGCCGAGGACGATTCCGAGGATAAGGCCAAACAGGCTGTTGAGGGGCTGATTTCGTCTTTAAGCGAGATTCAACAGGTCTTAAACCGGGACATAACAGCGGCATACCGTGGTGACCCTGCTGCGAAATCGACTACAGAAGTAGTGCTCAGCTATCCGTGTTTCAAGGCTATCGCTACGCATCGTCTGGCGCACGTGCTCTATTTGCACGAGGTTCCCTTGTTACCCAGAATGATGTCGGAATATGCGCACTCTAGAACGGGGATTGACATTCATCCGGGCGCCAGGATCGACTCGGGGTTTTTCATTGATCACGGAACAGGCGTTGTAATTGGAGAGACTTGTATAATCGGGAGGAATGTAAAGATCTACCAGGGAGTAACCTTGGGCGCGTTGAGTTTCCCCAAGGACGAAGAAGGGAAGCTGCTCAAGGGGATCAAAAGGCATCCTAATGTGGAGGATGATGTTACGATATACAGCGGGGCTACAATTCTGGGAGATGTGACGATAGGGAGAGGTACCGTTATCGGCGGCAACGTATGGTTGACTCATTCGGTGCCGCCTGATTCCAGGGTCTACAATCGCCAGCCGACCCCTCTTGTTAGACAGGCTGACGGGAAATGGAAAACCGCCGGGGGGGAGTGGAATGATTTTGGCGGCGGGATTTAGCCTGATCTATTTATGAGGAAGGGGAAGAGGGGAGCGACGAGTGTCTGCGAGAGTTGACTGTAGGTCTGTTTGTTTGATGGCAGATTTTTTTTGTAATTGGCCTTGCTAAGAGATTGGTAAATCATTAACAATTCCATATATGCAACAGAATAGACAAAGCGAAAAAATACCAAAGATTAATCTGATGAACCAGCGTTCGGGAATGGCTCCAACTGTGGTTGAGCATGGTGCGCAAACCCCTGAGGCTCCGCCACCTGCAGCGATGAGCATGGGGAGACTGAAGGAGAACTATCTGCATCTGCTCAAGACTCAGGCTATCTATTATCCGGTTGCATACCAGTTTCTACGGGAGCTTGGACGGGGCCGGCAGGGCACGGTTTTTCTTTGTCTGCGCCAGGGTGCGCGCGGCTGTATAACAAAGCACGCACTCAAGCTTTTTGACCCCTCAATATACCGTTCGACGGAGGAATACTGGACGGACATGGGAAGAATCGCTTCCCAGATATCGCATCTGCACGGGCTTCAGAGTCCGCACCTTGTTACAAGGCATTCATACGACGAGATATACGGGATCGGCTATGTTCAAATGGAAGGTATAGACGGTATTGATATGAGACGTTTTCTGAGCGGGAATCATCTTGATATTGCGCGTCAGAACAGTTCTCCGGCTGAATGGGCGCGGTTTGCAGAAACAATTTTCTATTTTGAAGAAGACAGAATGGCGCTCAGACCCGGGATTGTAGTTTATATTCTGCGCAGTCTTTTGCGGGGTCTTGAGCGGTTGCATTCTTCCGACTTTCTGCACAGCGATGTCAAGCCCGGGAATGTCATGGTTGACCGCCTGGGATCGGTCCGGATCGTGGACTTTGGCCGCGCAGTCAGGGTCAAGGAGCGACTTTCTTTTCTTCTGGGCTCTCCGATGTATATGGCCCCGGAGACCCACAGGCGCGAACTCGCTGATATCAGGTCGGACCTATACAGCATTGGTTTGATAGGGCTAGAGATGTTGAGCGGTCGGCCGATTGCGGATCCCGGCGAGCTTGACGAGCAGAGGCTGCTCGAGATCAAGTACAACCTTCCTGGCAAGATTGATGAGATGCTTCCTGAAAAGGTGCGGAAGCAGCGGAATCTTGTGCATACCATTGCAAGGCTGATTGATCCGGACCCGGAGAACAGGTATGAGGACGCAAAGGAAGCGGAAGTTGGTGAGGATGGATTATTCGGCGTGGACAAGCAGTTGATTCGAGCCGGTGTCGAAGACGAGTACAGCCGCGAGCTTTCCGATTATCTTGCAAAACTTGTGGACAAAAAGACCGAGCGGATTGAAGTTAGCGACTTCGAGCAGGGAGACACATCCGACATAACCAAGCTGGTTGTGCATTAAGCTGCCTGCGCAAATTCGTTCATCGGGGCTTATATAATGGCTTGTTAAGCAGGGAGTGTTTGCTGTATTCTTTTTGAGAACAGAGGGAGGATGGATGAACTATGAAATTATCTTATGAGAAAGCGGATGGTTCTACTGTAAGTCTCAGGTTGATGCCGCGGAATCATGCTCAGCCGGTTACGCTGGGCAGGGGCAGGGACGCCACAGTGATGCTGGACGATCCGAAGGCATCGAGAATTCATACTGCTATCAGGTATTGGGACGACATTTTTATCGTTCGCGACATGACTTCCAGCAACGGAACGCTTCTGAACGGCGAGAAGATTGAAGTGGCGAAGATCAATCCTGGCGATGTCATCCAGATTGGCGATACCAAAATAACGGTAACAAGCGAACCGAATCGCTCGGATGTGACTGTGGTCAACAAGCAACCTGAAGAGTAGCAGAACTGTTCCAGTTGAATAATAGCCTGCTTGTGAGGAAGCGGCAGCAGTCCGCACATGCCTGCCGGGCACATGGGAATCGGACATGCCGGAGCAAACTGAAAAGACTGGGGAGCCGGAACAGGCCGGGTATAATTTCGGGACGTTCAAAGGCGTCTTTACTCCCAGTATTCTTACCATACTTGGTATAGTGATGTATCTCCGTTTCGGGTGGGCTATAGGCCATGCAGGCCTGGCTGGAACCCTGGCGATTGTCACTATTGCAAGCGCAATCACTTTTTTTACAGCCCTCTCTTTGTCCGCCCTGGCAACCAACATGCGGATAGGGGGCGGTGGCGCGTATTACATAATATCACGAGCCTTGGGTGTAGAGGCTGGAGCGGCAGTAGGACTGCCGCTTTTCTTTGCGCAGGCGCTCGGGATTTCGTTCTATGTAGCCGGTTTTTCGGAATCTTTTGTTGAAATCTTTCCGGCGCTTGTTCCTGACATCATCGAGTCCCTTGGATTTTCAGGCAGCGTTGGTTTGTACCTTGCCTCGCATCAGGAGAGTCTTGTCGGGGTAATTATACTGCTGCTTCTTGCTGTCATGGCGTATAAATCCGCGGACCTGGCGCTCAAAACGCAATTCATAATCATGGCGGCAGTCTTTATTTCCCTGGTTGCGTTTTTCGCGGGCGGACGGGGCCATATACCCGAGGCTGCAGAATACGTGGTTGCTGACAGAAGGTCATTCTGGGCTGTTTTTGCGGTGATATTTCCGGCGGTAACAGGTATCGAGGCTGGGATCGGCATGTCCGGTGATTTGAAAGATCCTGTCAAATCCCTGCCGCGCGGGACTATTATGGCTGTAACAGTGGGTTACGTGGTTTACATAGCTATCGTGATTTTTCTATGGGTTTCGGTGAAGGACCTGGATTCGCTCACTAATCGGCCCATGATAATGATGGAGGTTGCGCGATGGGGCAAGCCGGTTATGCTGGGTGTCTGGGCCGCTGCGTTGTCCAGCGCGATGGGAGCATTGCTTGGAGCGCCCAGGACCCTGCAGGCTCTTGCCCGGGACCGGGTGGTTCCGCGATTTCTTGGCAGGGGGTTCGGTTCAGGAAAGGACCCGAGGATTGCCACGGCGGCGGCATTTCTTGTGGGTTTGACGGGAGTGCTGATTGGCGACCTGAATATTATTGCGCCGCTGCTGACGATGTTTTTCCTGACTTCGTACGGGCTGCTTAACGTTTCCGCGGGGCTGAAGGAGTTGACTTCGCCTCCGTCATGGCGCCCGCGGTTCAGACCTCACTGGGCTGTTGGCATTTCCGGGGCGTTGATGTGTTTTGCAGCCATGTTTATGATAGGGCCGGGCGCTACATTTCTTGCCATTTTCGTTGCGGGAGCGGTCTACTACCTTATGGAGCGCAGAAGCCTGAAGGCATGGTGGGGAGACATGCGCAGCGGGATCATGATGCTTCTTGCCAGGCACGCAGTGCATTACCTGTCCCGGCACGGACTCGACGAGGAATCATGGCGACCGAATATACTGGTATTTACTGGATCGCCGAAAAACCGCTGGCACCTGGTAGAACTTGCCAGCGCCATTTCACAGAATACGGGGTTTTTGACTATCGCTGCTATTGTGCGGGAGGATATGGAGGCTGAAAGAGTAAGGAACCTGACGTCAATTCTTGGCGATTATCTTCAGAAGAAGGATGTTTCAGCCGTGGTCAAAGTGTTTGCTGCGCCAACTCCGCTCGCCGGGGCGAACTCCCTGGTGCGCGCTTATGGCTACGGGCCCATCGTGCCAAACACCATTTTGATAGGTGAGACCGAGAACCGGGAGAATTACCTGGAGTTTGCTGAACTTGTGAAGAACGTTAAGTCCCACCGCCAGAACCTGATTGTTGTCAGAGGGCCGGCTTCCGAGCCTGAAGAACAGATGCGCAAGGAGCGGATTGACCTATGGTGGTACGGGACTCAACAGAACCTGGGCTTTATGCTTGCGATTTGCCACATGCTTAAGTTGAGTCCCGACTGGAGGGCCACCCGCCTTGTGCTAAAGAATATTATTGAAGACGAGGAAAAAAGATCAGGGACCAGGGAACGCCTGAATTCCTTTGTCACCGGTGTACGGCTTGAGGCGGATGTGGAGGTGATGGCGAAAACAAACAGCGATGTCTTTGCAATGATCCGGGAAAATTCCCGTGACGCGGATCTTGTGTTCATGGGAATGAGGGCGCCGGCGGATGATGAAGACGTTGAGACGTACAGGGAATACTACAACGGGTTGCTTGAGAAAACTCGAGGTTTGCCGCCGATTGCGCTGGCGCTGGCAGCCGAAGATATGGATTTCTACTCGTTGTTTAAAGAGATCTAGCCCGCATATCTCACAGAATTTCGTAGCGAGAGCGTGGAGAGC
>CAZUJZ010000238.1:0-5773 GCA_964620665.1 uncultured Desulfofustis sp.
CAGATCAAGAGCAGCCCGGAGTATGACCCGACGGCCCCGGTATATCGAGACTATGAAAAATCGATTTTTGATCATTACGGTTTTCCCTACCATTGGTAGCCGCTCCACCGCGTCTGCCCGAACCTGACGGCCCGGCCGTCACCTCGAGGAATAATTATGAAAATCAGAAAAGCGGTCTTTCCGGTGGCCGGGCTCGGCACCAGATTCCTGCCGGCCACCAAGGCGATGCCCAAGGAGATGCTGCCGGTGGTGGATAAGCCCATTATCCAGTACGCGGTTGAGGAAGCCCTGGCGGCGGGCATCGAACAGATTATTTTCGTCACCGGCTCAGGGAAGAGCGCCCTGGAGGATCATTTCGACACCAACCTGGAGCTCGAAAAAGTGCTGGAGGACCGGGGCAAGAGCGACCTGCTCAATACGGTACGGTCGATGATACCGGAAAACAGCCACATCGTTTACACCCGGCAGAGCGAACCGCTGGGCCTGGGACATGCCATCTGGTGCGCCCGCGACATCGTCGGCGACGAGCCCTTCGCGGTACTGCTGGCCGATGACCTGATCCAGAGCGAGGTTCCGGTATTGTTTCAGATGATCCAGGAGTTCGACCGACTCCGGGCCTCGATGATGGCCATTATCGAGGTGCCGAAAGATCAGACGCACCGCTATGGCATTATCGATGCCGAACCGGCGTATAACAATACCGTCAGGGTGCGGTCGATGGTGGAAAAGCCCCCGCCTGACAAGGCTCCGTCAAATCTGGCGGTTATCGGCAGATACATCCTGATGCCGAAGATTTTCTCCTATCTGGGGCGCAAGGAAAAAGGTGCCGGTGGAGAGATTCAGCTCACCGATGCCATGGCCGCCCTGCTGGAAGAGCAGCCGGTTTTCGGCTACACGTTTGCCGGCAAAAGGTTCGACTGCGGTGACAAGGCCGGCTTTCAACTGGCCAATATTTCCTTTGCTCTCGATCGACCCGAACTCCGGGACGAGATCCTTCCCGGACTTCAAAGCCTGATTACGTGAGGACTGCAGGACGAGATTCCAGGAGCGTCCCGTTTGGCGGTAAAACCATCAGCAGACAGGGGGGAAAGGGTTCTCGGTCACTGCAGACCTGGCCAATCACCCGGAATTGAGTGTTTCTGAATCATTGCTGGGTCTCCTGGCATAATACTTGAATCAAAAATCCCAAAAAGGACTGCAGGGACGTTCTGGTCCGCTGCAACGCCGGCCGGAGATTTCGATCACTGTGAGGTGAGATATGGCAGAGAAGAATGCCCATGAGGTGCTCAAAAATACCTTTGAAGAACTCGACCAGATACTGGAGGAGCGGCGCGGCAACGGCATGTCGAAAACAGAGGAAAAGGCCGGGAGCTGTTGCGAAAAAACAATGCACGACCGGAAACGAGTTGAAAGAGCCCCAAACGAGAAGTGAACAGCACCGGAACATCTCTCTGGTCACAACCTGAACGGGAAGTGACTGGGGTCAGGTTTGAACAGACTTGTTCCGATGAAAACGGAATTATGCAGGTGGCACGTTAGGATTCATCTCCGGCAGTTCGGTTGTTGAATCTTGGCTTCAGCGCTGTCTGCGAGTGGAAAGAACGATATGATCAAACGAGTATTCATTACCCTTACCGGCGATAATCGAGGTCTGGAGCAGGAATTCGTCCGACAGTACTGCGAGGATGGCTGGCGAGTCTACGCGGCCTGCCGGCACCCGGCCGAGGCGATCGAACTGCAGAATCTCTCCCAGATTTTCAGTGAACTCAGCCTGCATCGGCTGGATATTTCGGCGTCGGAGGACAATGTCAGGATCCGTAAGGAACTGCACCACATCCCCCTTGACCTGTTGATCACTCATGCCGGAGTTGCGCTGGATGAAAATGGTTTTCGACTGGGCTCGATCCGTTATGACGACTGGCGCCGTACCCTTGAGGTGAACACCCTTGGTACGGTGCGGATCATCGAATCTTTGACAGAAAACCTCAGTCAAAGCCCCGGGACTCCACTGATAGCGGTCATCAGTGGTTTGTCATCATCGGCCGATTCACCGGTCCAAGGACCTCGTTTGTACTACGATTCAAGTATGGCGGCCCTGAACAAGGCGATGACTGATCTGAAGCTCGAACTGGCACAGCGGAAGATCGGGGTGTTGTTGCTTGACCCCGGGCAGGTCATGATTCCGTCGGAAGATGCTGAAGGTATCCCCCCGCACCTCAGTGTCGCCGGAATGCGCGAGGCAATCGCTCGTTTTCAAATCGAACAGAGCGGCAGCATGGTCCGCTATGACGGCGCTATCATTGCGGCCAGTGGCGACATATCAGACTGAATCACAACCAGTTACGGATCAGGACGTTGCCGGTGAGCGGGGCAGATCAATCGTGCTTCCAGGGTATCGGCATAACGACCACGATGCGCTTTCAAGTCCAACCGGATAGTATCGTCCCGTCGACAAAAGGACACCTTTTTTTTCTCAGCAAATCATTCAATAATTCCGAATCGACTGCAAGATAGCTCTCAAACGATGTTTCACCGTCAGATTGCCCCAGGAGGCTATCAGCGTAAGGTTCGGCAATGCCGCAATATCCGTACCGGCTGATCGGTTACAGATGAGCCACAAACGAATGAGCCACGAACGGATTGCTATTTTGCCTGAAATCGGTAAAATAGATAAGGAGATGATCTTCCATGTCTCCATTATCCAGCGCTATACTCTCTCAGCTTGATCAATCATGACCACCGAAACAAGACCGTTGTTGCTTCTGCTCGAAAACAATAACGATATAGTGGAGCAACTGCGGGAGCGGTTTGCCGGAGACACAGAAGCCGACCTCGATTGCGCTGAGACCCTGCAGGAAGGCCTGCTCATGGGCAGGAATAAAGGTTATGACATCATCCTGATCCGGGATCATGTGTGCGGCCGGGTGACGGCATCGGCCGTCAGTGAATTCCAGGTAGGTGAGGAACCACCGGAGATCATCGTCTATACGACCACCGGCGATCCCAAACAGGCCGAAGAGGTGCTCAAACTGGGCATCTGGGAGTATCTGGTCGATCCTTCTCCGGCAGACCTGCTGCCGAAAATGGTCCAGCGGGCTGTGCGCTATCGCCGCAGCAAATCCCAGGACAATACCGGCAGAATGCAGGAGCTGCGCGCACAACTGGCCAGATGGGGGATCATCGGCCGTAGCGCCATGATGCAGAGCTGCGTCGATCAGATGGTTCGGATTGCCCAATCCGAGGCGAACGTACTGATTTACGGGGAGTCCGGCACCGGCAAAGAGCTGTTCGCTTCGGCTATCCATAACCTGAGTCCTCGATCGGCCGCCGAACTGACCATCGTCGATTGTGCTGCGCTGCCGCCATCGCTGGTGGAGAGCCTTCTCTTCGGGCACACCAAGGGGTCGTTTACCGGTGCGGATCGGGCTCAGCAGGGACTTATTCAGCAGTCCGACGGAGGCACGTTGTTTCTCGACGAGATCGGCGAAATGCCTGGTGCGGTCCAGAAAAAATTATTGCGGGTCATCCAGGAGCGGACCTATCTACCGGTCGGCTCCACTACCGAGAGAACCAGCAATTTCAGGCTGATCGCCGCCACGAATCGGGACCTCAAGGAGATGGTCGATGAGGGCGCTTTCCGGAAAGATCTGCTCTTCAGGCTGAAAACCTTCTATCTTGAACTTCCCCCCCTGCGTCTCCGGACTGCCGATATTGCCGAACTTGCTTATTTTTGTCGGGACCGCTTCTGCAAGCGTCACAAGCTGAAGAAAAAAAAATTCTCGCCCGACTTCCTGATGCTGCTTACCCAATATGACTGGCCCGGCAATGTCCGGGAACTATTCCAGGCCATTGAGCGCTCACTGACCGATGCCCAGGAAAGTCCCGTGCTCCATACCAAGCACCTGCCGCCGGGTATCAGGATTCATGCAGCCAAGCGAAAGCTGCGGCGCAATGAAACAGTCGTCTATGGCGATGTTCCGGAGACGTCTTCGGCGGATGGTCAGGTGCAGCAGCTGCCGACGCTGAAGCAGGCCCGGGACCGGGCGGTCGAGTGGGGAGAGAAACATTACCTGCAGCAGCTGCTCCGCCGCACCGAAGGAGATATCAAGCAAAGCTGCGAGCTTGCATCCGTTTCCCGTTCCCGTCTCTATGACCTGCTGAAAAAATACGATCTGGTTCCCGGCAAAAATCCGCCGGCTTCCGATACCTGACCTTCAAGCAGTTTTTTTTCCAGTTGTTTCACGGTGCGCCCAATAATTCCAGACTGTTCTCCGGCAAACTGATTGGCGGGATCGTGTTTCAATATCTCAAAATCGTTGAAGGGACAAGTCCCAGAAGAAACGCAGCATCGCTTTTACCCAGGCCAACGAATTCCATCCCGACGCGGAATTTTCCATCAAGATGGGTAATGTTTCTTACCGTTGCCCTGGTCAAAACCTTTCTTCTGCCAAGAAGGAAGCCAATCCGCACCTGCATCCCCTCGGCCAATTGGTTATAGAGCAGGACAGCACAACCATTTTCGGAAATATCCTGTAAAGAGCCGGTTGCATCCACGTCTGATCCATGAATTTTGACCAGCACCTTATCCACATCAAAAAGAGAGCTCAGGTCTTTTTTTAAAATCCTGACAAATTTCCGTTTCCCAAGAGGATTCTCGGACTCATAATCCCATTCGATCTTCAAACCATTGAGAGAAGACATATCTTCCAAACCTTTCCTTAGTGTTTCCATCTGTCTACTTCCATACCACCAGTAAAATTAACTGTTTCAGCAAAATTGCTCTCCTATTACAATACCAGAAGTGCACTGGTTTTACCAGGACGAATCGCCACTTTGTGGTGTTTCTCCCCTCCGGCATCACAGAAATGTCCTCGGCGGTGTGCGGCTCTTTTCCTTTTCCTCCCACCATTTCTCCCTGCTTTCCTGTGCCGCATCGTGCAAGAGAGACTCATCTTGCAGAGACAGCACTCAGTCACCGTAGCGATTTTTTTATAACCGCCATGACTGATAGTCACAACGAACAATGAAAATCGGCGCCGTGGTCGGACGGGACGTCACAACGAGCGATGAAAATCGGCATCGTGGTCACAAAGGCTGGCCGGTTCTGACGTCATTACGAGGGACCTGATTATAGGGTGGCACGGTTATTGAAAGTTTGAGCTGTACGGTAGGCGATGACAGTCATCGTCGCCCGCAGGCACGCCAAGAAGAAGGCGGCGACCGGCTACAGCCGTCGTTTACATTCCACCTGTTCTCAAGGAGGTTGAAAATGGGATCTATTGCAAAAGTTATCGAAATCAGCGCGGATTCTGAAAAGGGCTTTGACGATGCCCTGAAGCTGGGTATCGCCAATGCCAGAGAAAGTCTCAGAAGTATCAAAAGCGTCTGGATCAAGGATCAGGAGGTACTGGTGTCAGACGGTGCCGCCGATGTCTATCGTCTGCACCTGAAGGTCACCTTCATGATCGAGAAGTAGCGGCACCGATCGCCCGCCTGTTCCACCGGGGTGCGGGCCCCTGCTCCGCAGCCCGGCTGAGCAGGCACCATTGTTCCAAGGCACGGGAAAACCGGCCGCCCCCGGGAAACAGACGGGTCGGTCCCGGCCGGGACGTCAGTTCGCCGGAGTCAAAAACAATTCCGATATAACAAGATCATTGTCCTGAAAAAGAAGATTACAGATGGCGTAACTTCTCTTTTCCCTCAATAAAGGAGATCCACAAATGAAAAACGATGAACGCAAACCGACGACCAACGATGCCGGAATACCGGTGGC
>CAZUJZ010000239.1:0-5741 GCA_964620665.1 uncultured Desulfofustis sp.
CGGCTCCGCGACGACTACACCCAGGCCGACCGCGACCGCATCCTCGACGGCCTGCGGCAGAACAACATCGGCTGCAGCAACTACTTCACGCCGATCCACCTGCAGCCCTTCTACCAGGAAGCGCTCGGCTACCGCCCGGGCGACTTCCCGATCACCGAGGCGCTGAGCGCGCGCACCGTCGCCCTGCCCTTCCACAACCACCTCAGCGAGGCGGACGTCGACCGGGCCGTGACCACGTTCCAATCGTTGCTGTAGTAGCGTTGAAGTAAAGGCGACTCGCGCCCCCGACCGTCGCCGGATATGCGCTACGCGATGTACGTCTTCTTCCGCCGCCCCGACAGGTGGGCAAAAGCGCCGATAATCTGCAGGTTGCGCTGCACCGCCAGCAGCGGATAGGTATCTCTGATCTTGTCCACATCGACGCCGCCGAGCCGCCTCATTTCTGCCAGATAACGCTCCAGCAATGCGTCCTGCAGGGTGCCCGACAACGCCGCATACGGGTCGATGAGCAGCGAAGCGATATCGTAGCCGGGCGGACCGAGCCGCCCGGCCTGAAAATCGATAATCCGCACCCGGCCGTCGCAGATCATGATATTGCGGCTCTGAAAATCCCGGTGCAGAAACAACCATTCGAAGCCGGCGGCGGCTCGCCGGGCCAGCTCCTCGAATTCCTCGCGAAGCCCCACCACCTCCTCGCCAAAGAGCGTGTCCCGCCAGAAGGCGGTGACAAAATAGAGCGACTCCCGCTCGATCATCACCTGCTCATCGTACATCGGTGCATCAAAACACCAGTTCCGCCGGAAGCCCGCCGCTCCCCGGACCTGCATGCGGGCCAGGTGGCGGACGATGTCCGGATACCAGGCCAGGGCCGCCGCTCGATCGCGCAGCAGCAGATCGTGCAGCCGGCAGTCCCCGAGATCCTCGAACAGCAGGATACTGCGCTCGACGTCGCCACCGAGCAGCTGCGGCACCGGCACGCCGACGCGCCCGAGATGGCCGGCAAGAGCCGCAGCAGAGCGTGCTTCGGCCAGATCCCGCTCGGTGCTGCCGGCCGGCAACACCGCCAGACAGAGCGGCCGATCGTCGCAGAAGACCCGGTAAAAGAGCCGGCTGGAGCCGTCACCGTGCAGCTGCCGCAGCTCCGGTTCCCGGCCGTCGTTGCCCGCAGCCTCAATCAGGCCGCTGTGTCGCAGCAACCGGCCGATCTCGCAGCGCAGCGCCATGGTCACCGCCCCTCGGGCAACACCGGGGTCCTCACTGATCGAGGGCGGCGCAACCAACCGATCGACCAGGGGGATCTCGTCGGTCACGACGGCGCCGTCCCAGAGCACCGACCGGGCAATCACCGTCCCGGCCTCGATGCGGGCCTTGCCGATGCAGGCCCACGGTTCAATGCGGCAGTCAGGGTGAAGACGGGCGGCAACATCGATCAGCACCCCGTCGTTTGCCGGGTGAGCCAGTTCCGGCCAGAGGGGTGTGCGGCCGGTCAGCAGGTCGCCATGCAACCGCAGATACTCCTCGACAGTGCCGATATCGGTCCACTGGGGATCACCATAGACCAGGCAGTTGATCGTTGCACCGGCGGCTATCACGCTCCGGTAATACTCGATGATGCACAGCGGTCGCCGCTCGTCCATGCCGGCCAGGACCCGCGGATCGATCACCTGGACCCCGGTAAAGGCGAGCACCCCCGGCGTGGTGGCCGCTGCGCCGAAACCGGTCACCCGGCCGCCCCGGGTCTGCACCGTGTTGAAGCGCGGGCAATCGTGCAGGGCCATGGTCACCAGGTGGCCCTGGCGGACGTGCTCCTCGTAGAGCTGCCGGAAATCGATGGTGTGGTAGATGTCGCCGTTGCTTACCAGCAGCGGTTCATCACTCAGCCGGCCGGCGGCCTCGGCCAGGCTGCCGCCGGTGCCGAGGATGGCCGGCTCGTACTGCAGCTCGACGCCGTCCAAACCGGCGACGGCCGCAGCAATCTGGTCGCCGAGATGGTGGCAGTTGACGATGATCCGCCGGCAGCCGGCGGCCTGCAGCCGCTCGATGGTGGCCAGCAGCAGGGGCCGGTTCAGAACCGGGAACAACGGTTTCGGTCTGACCAGACTATAGGGCTGCAGCCGGGTGCCAAATCCGGCCGCCAGGATCATCGCCTGCATCGGAATCCCACGATCTTCACTGTCGGGTTAGGCTCAATAATCAAGCGCCCCGTCGGCCAGTTCTTCAACGCCGACCACGACGATGCCGGCCGCATCGGCGGTGGCGATCATCTGGTCACGATCGAAGAGCAGTGATTGCTCGGCCTCGACGGCAAGTACCGCGGCGCCCACGTGCCGCATCGAGGCGATGGTGCCGACTCCGGTGGCCGGCAGGTCAAAGCGGAAATCCTGCCGCGGCTTGCGCAGCTTGACCACCACCGCCTGCTCTCGCGCCAGCGCGCCGCCGCGCAAAATCGCGGCGTCGGTTCCTTCGATGGCCTCCACTGCCATTATCGAGCAGTCACGCACGACGACGCACTGGCCGATATCGAGTTCCCCGATGGCCCGGGCGTTGCGCCAGCCGAACTCGATGTCGCGGCGCTGACCGGCGGACGGTTTTTTCCTGGTCAACACCCCTTTCGGGAACAGCAGGTGGCGCAGGAACAGCGTCGATTCGAGCACCCTGATCTGTTCATTTTCAAGCGCATCGGCCACCGCCCTGAGAATCGAATCGTCCTGCCTGCTGTCGATCTTGTTCCACAGAGTCAGCCCCTTCAAGTCCGGCAGGACGTCTCGAAAGATCCTGGTTTTGGTGATCGTGCCGAGGAACACGGTCTCGCTGACCCCATGTTCCTTGAAAAAAGAGATGATTTTGCCGAGCTGCCCGAGTTTGACCCAGCAGGCCCGGTCGGCTGCATCGGCTACCGACTCGTCGGTTTCGCTGCGATGGGCGGCGACGAACACCTGCCGGCCGGCGGCCCGGGCGGCCTCGATAAAGAGCAGCGGAAACTGGCCGCCACCGGCGATAATGCCGATCGGCTCACCTGTGTGTTGGTCCGTCACCGCGCTCAATCCTCTTCGGTGCGCCGTACCACGCCACGTTTGGAGGTCTCGAAGAACTCGACCATCCGGGCCACTTCCGGGCACGTTGGAAAGTCCTTGCGAGCCAGTTCCAGGGCATCCTTGAGCAACAAATTCGGGGAGCGGTAGATGATGCGAAAGACCGCCTCGAGGTTGCCGATGGTCTCCCGGTTGAAGCCGTTGCGCCGCAGGCCGACCTTGTTGATCCCGGAGACCCTGGTCCGGTCGCGGATACCGGCAACGATCACATAGGGCGGCACGTCGAGGCTGAGGCCGGAAACCCCGCCGATATAGGAAAAGGCACCGATCCGGCAGAACTGATGCACGGCGACGAGGCCGCCGATCGAGGCCCGCTCGCCGACCTGGACGTGACCGGCCAGCGTGGCGACGTTGGCCATGATCACATTGTCGCCGATCCGGCAGTCATGGGCGATATGGATATAGGCCATCAGCAGGCAGTTGTTGCCGATCTCCGTCTTGCCCCGACCGCCGGGGGTACCCCGGTGGATCGAGGCATATTCCCTGATCTGGTTGTCATTGCCGATGATCAGCTCGGTCGGCTCGCCCCGGTAGCTCATGTCCTGGGGGGCGCCGCCGACGGTGGCAAAGGAGCCGATCAGGTTGCGCTCACCGATGGTGCTCGGACCGCTGACCACCGCATGGGGTTCGATCCGTGTGCCGGCCCCGATTTTGACGTCGGCCCCGATCACCGCATAGGGACCGACGACGACCGAGGAATCAAGCTCGGCCGTCGGATCGACAACCGCAGTTTCGTGGATGCTCATAGAACGTGTATTTCCGTGGTTATTTGTTTATCTTCCGGACGGCCGCCGCGATCCGGCAACTCAGCCGAAACTCGCCATCAACCGGGCCTCGGCGACGAGCTGTCCGTCGACGAAGGCCTGTCCGTCCATAACCATGACCATGCGCTTCATCTTCAAGAGCTCCAGTTGAAAGACGACCTGATCACCGGGAACGACCGGCCGGCGAAACCGCGCCTGATCGATGCCGGCGAAATAGATCAGCTTCTCGCCGATGGTATCGGGCAGCGAGTGATAGGCCATACAGCCGCCGACCTGGGCCATGCCCTCAAGAATAAGCACCCCCGGCATCACCGGCCTCGACGGGAAATGCCCCTGGAAAAACGGCTCGTTCATCGTCACGTTCTTGATGCCGGTCACCGTCTTGCCGGGCACCAGCGAGGTAATACGGTCCACCAGCAGAAACGGATAACGATGCGGCAGCAGACGCATGATGCCCATGATATCGATGGGCTCTTTCGCGGCAATGTCTTCCATCAACTCTTCCTCTTGACGATGATCTTTGACGGCCTCATACCGGCCGGACCGACCGGTGCCGGGCCGGCTGCACCGGTCTCCCGGTGCGGACGCACTTTGACGGCCTCATCACTGCCGGTTTTCCTGCAACCGGGCCAGCTCTTTTTTCAGCTGCCTGATATCCCGAACGATCTCCGGCAGCTTAGCAAACAGGCTGGCGGCCTTGAACCATTGTTTTGCGGGGATGGCCGGCGTCCCGGCCAACTGCGAATCGGGCGGGTGATCGCCGTGCACCGCGGCCTTGCCGGCTACCATGGTGCGATCGCCGATGCTCTGGTGCCCCGCCGCACCGGCTTTACCGCCGAACACCACATTGCGGCCAAGGGTCACCGAGCCGGCCAAACCAACCTGGGAGACGAGCAAACTGTTTTCACCGACGACAACGTTGTGGGCAATCTGTACCAGATTATCGATTTTTGTGCCAGACTTGATCCAGGTCACGCCGAAGGTCGCCCGGTCGATGCAGGTATTGGCGCCGATCTCGACATCATCGCCGATGCGGACGATGCCGAGTTGCGGTCGTTTGACATGGCATCCCCGGCGATCGGTGGCATAACCGTAGCCGTCGCCGCCGATCACCGTGCCGGGGTGGATAATCACCCGGTTGCCGATCTCGCAGCGCGGCTCGATGGTCACGTTCGGCCGGATCATGCAGTCGTCGCCGATACTGACATCATCGCCGATCACCGCACCGGCGCCGATCACCACCCGCTCGCCGATTTTCACCCGGTCGCCGATCACCGCCAGCGCCGCGATGCTGATCTCGGATGGCACGCGGCACTCGGCACCGATAATCGCCCGCTCATGGATACCGGCGGCAACAAACGGCTTCTGCAGCAACGTGTTCTGAATGATCGCCGCGGCCAGATAGGGATCGGCGACCCTGATCAGGGTCTTGCCGGCCGCGCTGAAACCGGCCGGCACGAGAAAAGCCGACGCCGCCGACTGTTCGAGCAGGGCGCGGCCGGCCTCCTTGGCCAGAAAACTGAGCTGGCCGGGTCCGGCCGCATCGAGCGGACCGAATCCGGTAATAGGCACCTGCGCATCGCCGACGACCTCGCCGTCGACCAGCGCGGCCAGCCGGCCAACCGTTTGCTTCTCCTTCATCTGGTGTGTCCCTCCCGGGGTCAATAGAGAAAATAGGGGCGCCGGAGCATATCGAAAGCGGCCAGTTCGCCAAGCCAGTCACGCTCGATGGCGACAACCGGTTCGCCGGCCTCGAGACGACACCGGACCCGATCGTCACCGAGGATCAAATCCATCGGCAGAATATCATATTCATATTCGTAGGGCGGCTGTTTGTAGGCGAATTGTTCCGGGTAGAGCCGCATCACCGCCTGCAGCAGGGCCA
>CAZUJZ010000240.1:0-5739 GCA_964620665.1 uncultured Desulfofustis sp.
GGTTAAAACCAGTCCCGCCGATTTTCATATAAATGCCCCATGACTTCAATCACTGGGGTTATATCGTTTTGCGCCGGTTTCTTCAACGGATATGAGTGTCTTTGCCGGAAAAGATCGGTGTCACCCGGGCGCAAAAGCGGGCGGTGAGCACGGCGCGGTAGTATTTTTGATTGTCCTCTTTTTAACGAAACAGTATACTTTCCGGTTTATTAGTGCTGCAAGAGGTGGAGCGCTTGTCGATGTGTCGGTTGTGGCACAAACGAACGATTCTGTGGAGAGATTTGTCAGCAAGGAGTGGAAATGCGCGTATTAATCAGTGACAACCTGGCCCAGGTTGGGGTTGATATCCTGAAACGGGCGGGTTTGGAGGTCGATGTCAAGACCGGCCTGGGGCCTGATGAGGTCAAAGCGGTCATTGGCGGTTACGAAGGGTTGATCATCAGGAGTGCCACCAAGGTTACCGCCGATCTGCTCGAGTCCGCCAGCCGCCTCAAGGTCGTCGGCCGGGCCGGCATCGGGCTCGACAACGTTGATATACCGGCTGCCAGCCAGAAAGGAGTGATCGTCATGAACGCTCCGGACGGCAATGCGACGACCACCGCCGAGTTGGCCATCTCGATGATGATGTCGCTGTCGCGTAATATCCCGCAGGCGACCGCGTCGATGAAAAGCGGCAAGTGGGAAAAGAAAAAATTCATGGGTCACGAATTGACCGGCAAGACCTTCGGTGTCGTCGGCATCGGCAGGATCGGCAGCATCGCCGCCAACCGGGCCCAGGGATTGAAGATGAAGACCATTGCCTACGACCCGCATATGCCCCGGGAAGTGGCTGAAAAAATGGGCGTGGAACTGGTCGATCTCGAAGAGTTGGCGGCTCGCTCGGACTACATCTCCGTCCACGTGCCGCTCACCAAGGAGACCAAACACCTGCTGTCGACCGAATTTTTTGCCGCGATGAAACCGAGCGGCATGATCATCGATTGCGCCCGGGGTGGGGTGTGCGATGAGACCGCTCTCTACGAGGCGCTGCAGAGCGGCCGGATTGGTGGTGCCGCACTCGACGTGTTCGCCCAGGAACCGACCACGCTGGAAAACTGTCCGTTGCTCGGGCTGGATAATTTCATCTGTACGCCGCATCTCGGTGCCTCGACCAGCGAGGCCCAGGAGAACGTGGCCATCGCCATCGCCGAGCAGATAGCCGATTATCTGCTCAAGGGAACGGTGACCAACGCGGTCAACGTGCCGTCGGTCAGTGATGAGGTGCTGGCCCAGGTCGGCCCCTACATCACGTTGGGCGAGATGCTCGGCAATATGCACATGCAACTGGCTCGCGGCGGTGTTCAGGAGGTGGTGCTCGAATATGGCGGGGCCCTGGCCGATCTCAATATCAGCCCGATCACGGTTGCCTTTCTGAAGGGATTGTTCATGCCGATCCTCAAAGAAGCGGTCAACTATGTCAATGCACCGATCATTGCGCGGGATCGGGGGATCAAGATCGTCGAATCGAGGACCGACCGGACCGAGGACTTCATCAACCAGTTGTCGGTAAAAGTGCTCACCGATGCCGGCGAGAATATCCTGGTCGGTACCGTCTTCGGCAAGAACGAACCCCGCCTGGTCCGCCTCAATACCTTCCGCCTGGAGGCATTGCCGTCCGGGCCGATGCTGCTGGTTTTCAATAACGATGTGCCCGGCGTGATCGGTGCGCTCGGTACCGAACTCGGCAAAGCGCAGGTCAATATTTCCCGTATGACGGTCGGCCAGGAGGAAAAGAGCAAGCAAAACATCATCTTTCTCGGTACCGATCAATTGATCAGCAGCGAGTTGCTCGAACGGGTGCGGGCGCTCGACAATATCTCCGATGCCCAGGTCCTTGATCTCTGATCGATCCTGGAGCACGGCTTCACCCGCCTTTATCAACCTGCGAGGGGAAACAGAACCATGACGACCGAACAGAAACCCGACAATGCACCCTGCGGCGAAGGCAAGGTTCCCGATCAGCAAGGACGATGCGTCATGCCCGAAGTCACTTTTTCGACTTTTGTCATGTCATTGAATACGTCTGCACTCTACCACCTCGGTGAACTGGCCGATCCGGAAACCGGCGGCCGGGTCGTCAATTTTGAACTGGCCCGGCACGCGATCGATAGCCTGGTGGTGCTGGAACAAAAAACCAAAGGCAACCTGACACAAGAGGAAAATGAACTGCTGAAAAACATCCTCTACGATGTCAAGATCCGGTTCGTCAACGCTGTCAGGAAAAAACCGTAAGCCTGCGGTGGACGACGGACAATCCGGCACAAGGGGGTGCCGCGCCTGGCGACCCGGTGTCATCGGGCAGCAGCTCTGCAGCCTCAGGGCGCCGGCCAAAATTAATTTAACGCTGCGGGTGACCGGGCGGCGGGCCGATGGCTACCATGAGCTGGTCACCCGCATGCAGAAACTCGAACTCTGCGATCTGCTCGAACTGCGCCTCACCGGGCGGCCGGGTATCGTCTGCCGCTGCGATGACCCGGATCTGCCGGTGGATCAAAACAACCTGGCGGTACGGGCGGCGGATCACTTCCTGCGGGCTGCGGGAAATGCGGATTGCTGCGGCGTCGAGATCGGCCTTGGCAAACGGATTCCCGTGGCCGCCGGTCTCGGCGGCGGCAGCAGTGACGCCGGCGCCGTGTTGCGCGGCCTCAATGATCTGCTGCAGGAGCCGTTCGATGAGCCGGAGCTGATCGAGCTGGCCCGGCCACTCGGAGCCGACGTTGCTTTTTTTGTTCACCGGGCGGCTGCGGCCGTGGCCACCGGCATCGGCGATGTGCTCGTCGAAACCGCATCGTTGCGGGGATACTTGGTGCTGCTTGTCAACCCGGGCTTTGCGGTGTCGACCAAAACAGTGTTCGAAAATTACGCATTGACAACCAAGGGGAAAAAATCTAAAATCCGTGGTTCTCGTATTGATGAGGATATCGTTTTTTCTCCGGTGCACCTGACGAACGATCTGGAGCAGACGAGTGTCGAGCGATGGCCGATCATCGCCCGGATCAAGGCAGCACTGCTGCAGGCGGGTGCTGCGGGGGCATTGATGACCGGCAGTGGTCCGACGGTGTTCGGCTTGTTCGCAGCGGGCCATCATACAGAAGGCTCGCTGGCAACGATGGCCGAGCGTATTGCAGCGGAGTTTGACGGTAAGGTCTTTCTGACCAGAGTCGATGCTGGGGCGTAGCCAAGCGGTAAGGCACCGGGTTTTGATCCCGGCATTTCGTAGGTTCGAATCCTGCCGCCCCAGCCAGAACGTTATTTTGCAGTCCACGACAATATCAACGAGACGAAAGGATCAGGGATCAGGGATATGGGTGGGAATATTATGAAAATTTTCTCCGGCAATGCCAACTTCGTGATGGCACAGGAAATTGCCAAACATCTCGAGATGACGGTTTCCGATGCGGAAGTCCGGAACTTCAGCGATGGGGAAATTTTCGTTGAACTCAAGGAAAACGTTCGCGGGACCGACGCCTTTATCGTTCAACCCACCTGCACGCCGGTCAATGATCACCTGATGGAACTGGTGATCATGGCGGATGCGCTCAGACGTGCTTCGGCCAGACGGATTACCGCGGTATTGCCGTACTATGGCTATGCCCGGCAGGATCGGAAAGTGGCACCGCGAGTCCCCATTTCGGCCAAGGTGGTTGCCGAGATGCTGATGGCGGTCGGGGTTCGCCGGGTCTTGTGTATGGACCTGCATGCCGGCCAGATCCAGGGTTTTTTCAATATCCCGGTGGATCATCTCTATGCGGCTCCGGTATTGATCAAGTATATCAAGGAGCATTTCGAAAATATCATCATGATCTCTCCCGACGCCGGCGGTGTTGAACGGACAAGGGCCTTTGCCAAGCGGCTCAATTGCGGCCTGGCTATCATCGATAAACGGCGTGATCGTCCCAACCAGAGTGAAGCGATGCACGTTATCGGCGATGTCGAGGACAAGGTCGCCATCATGCTCGATGATATGGTCGATACCGCGGGAACCTTGTGCAACGGCGCGCAAACCCTGCTCGATCACGGGGCGAAAGAAGTTCACGCCTGTTGCACGCACCCGGTCCTGTCGGGCCCGGCTATTGAACGTCTCTCCGGTTCGGGTATCAAGTCACTGGTGGTAACCAACACCATTCCGCTGCGTGAGGCGGCCCGAGCGTGTGAAAAAATAAAAGTATTATCGGTATCGGCGCTGCTTGCCGAGGCCATTCACCGAATCCACAACGAAGATTCGGTCAGTTCGTTATTTGTCTAATGGCCGCCTGGCAAGCAGGACTCAACGATCACCATGGCGATAGCGTCTCAGAAAACAACGATTGACAACAACGACGGTGCCGTTTCGCTGAATCAGGAAACGAGAGCCGAACGAAGGAGGACAGGATGATCAAGAAGGAATTAACGGCAGCTCTCAGGGACTCGTTCGGCAAAGGGCCCATGCGGCGGTTGCGTGCTGCCGGCCGGACTCCGGCAATCGCCTATGGCCACGGCAAGGAGGCCATTGCGCTGCAGTTTGAGACAAAAGAGTTGTTCCAGGAACTTGTTGACCTGCAGGGAAGAAATGCGGTGCTGACCCTGAAAATCGACGACGGTTCGGAGTACAATGTCATCGTCAAAGAGCTTCAGTCCGATCCGGTTCGTGATTTTTTGTACCATGCGGATTTTCAGGAAATCGATCTCGATAAACCGGCGGTTTTTGCCGTGCCGCTTCGTTTTACCGGCAAGGCCAAGGGCGTCGAGTTCGGCGGCATCCAGACGATCGAAAACACGGCCGTTCAACTCAAGGGCCTGCCGCTCGATATTCCCGACGATTGCGAGGTCAATGTCCAGCCGCTGGCCATCGGCGATGAAATCACCGCCGGGCAATTGGCCGTTCCCGAGGGCGTCAGCCTGGTCAGTGACCCGGATGATGTCTGTGTCTCGATCGTCGCCCCGTGAGCGTAAACGTCCAACCTGCACGGTTCACCTGCCCCTGAAGTCATCCGGAAAGGACGAGTCCTTTCCGGATGTTTTTTTTTGGCATCGTTTGCTTCACCGGCACCTTGCCCACCAGTCGGACACGGATGATGGCCGAAGAGGATTTTGCGATTATCGGCCTGGGCAATCCAGGCCTGAATTACCGGTTGACCAGGCACAATGTCGGTTTTCTCTTCGTCGACTTTCTGGCAGACCGGGTCAACGGTGATTTCCAGGCGACCAAGTGGGAGGCCCAGTTGCTTCGCTGCAGCATGTGCCGGCGCCGGGTATTTCTCGTTAAACCCCAGACCTATATGAACCGGAGCGGCCGGTCAGTTGCCGCTTTTGCACGGTTTTACTCCATTGAACCGGCGCGGTTGATTGTCGTTCATGACGATATTGACATGGCTCCGGGGCGCGTCAAGGTGGTCGTCGGCGGCGGCAGCGGCGGGCATAACGGTATCAAATCGATTGTCCAGTATCTCGGGAGCGCCGATTTTGTCCGGTTGAAAATCGGCATCGGCCGACCCGGCATTGCCACGGCTCATCCGGACATGCCGGTCGACGCCTATGTGCTCTCCCGTTTTTCCGACGAAGAGCTGGACCTGATGGCAGAACGGTTCGGCCAGATCGAAGCGGGACTTGAACCCTTGCTTGCCGGCGATTTGGCGCAAGCCCGAACGGTGCTGAACCGTATCAAATGAGCCATTTGCAAAACAATCTTTTCGCCCAAACTCTGCGTTATGCTCAAAATTT
>CAZUJZ010000241.1:0-5671 GCA_964620665.1 uncultured Desulfofustis sp.
CCCAGATAATAGCCATCATACAGGGATTTTCTATACCACAATGTGATATTATTTTGCAATGGTCGCCGGTTGTTCAATAGAAGCTGGACAGAACACGGTCGAACATGGCATCATAGAGCAGGCGCCATGCCCCTTCGGCCTGGTGTCCAGTGATCCCATCCGGGTCGCTCCGCAAGACAACCATGATGACATACTCACGAAACCGTGATGAAAATGCGGTACGGTCATCCGGTCATTGTTTGTGCGGTCGGTCGTCGCTCTCGCGTCAGCATCACCGACGCCGGCAGGCGAGGATGATCGATTGTCACCATTCCTGTTGCCGTTATCAACGGCCCAACCTTTGAGAGAAGCACAGATGAGCATACCGACCCCAGATGTATTGAGTGAAGCAGGCGAGCGGAGCTCTCGTCAGGAATATTTTCCGACCTCCGTCAAATCGATCCAGGACAGCATCATCCACCACCTGATCAGCTACCAGGGGCGGGATCCGGAGCGATCCGGCGCTTCCGACATCTACAAGGCACTGGCCTCCACGATGCGGGATGTCATGGTGGAAAAATGGATTAAAACCCAGAAGACCTATTACGCCAAGGAAAAGAAACGGGTTTACTACCTGTCCCTTGAGTTCCTGATCGGCCGGTCGCTCGGCAATGCCATCATTAACCTCGGGCTGTGGGACGAAGTCGAGCAGGCGATCGAGGGGCTTGGCTATACGCTCGATGAAATCCGGGAACAGGAAGAGGATGCCGCCCTTGGCAACGGCGGTCTCGGCCGGCTGGCCGCCTGTTTTATGGACTCCATCGCCACGCTGAAGATCCCGGCTTACGGCTATGGTATCCGCTATGAGTACGGGTTGTTCAACCAGCAACTGATCAACGGCTATCAGGTGGAGAGCCCCGACAACTGGCTGCGTTATGGGACGCCCTGGGAGTTCGAGCGTCGGTTGCCGGTGTTCTGCGTCAAATTTTATGGCAAGGTGACCAGCTTCCAGGACGAGAAAGGCTGCTATCGCACCAAATGGATCGAAACCGAAGACGTTATGGCCATGCCGTGCGATATGCTGGTGCCGGGCTACAAAAACGATCATGTGATCAATATGCGGCTCTGGGCGGCCCGTGCCTCGCGAGAGCTCGATCTGACCCATTTCGGCGAGGGCGACTATATTGGTGCGGTTGAGCATAAGGTCAGTTCCGAGACCATTTCCAAGGTTCTCTATCCGCCTGATCATAACTATGCCGGCCAGGAACTGCGCCTGAAACAGCAATACTTTTTTGTTTGCGCCACCTTCCAGGACATCATGCGGCGCTACAAGAAGCAAAACCAGACTTTCGATACATTCTACGACGAGGTTGCCGTTCATCTCAACGACACCCATCCAGCCATCGCCATTCCGGAATTGATGCGGCTGCTGCTCGACGAGGAAGGGCTGGGCTGGGAAAAATCCTGGAATATCTGTATAAAGACCTTTGCCTACACCAATCATACCCTGATGCCGGAGGCGCTCGAGCGCTGGTCGGTGGACCTGCTCGGCAAAGTGCTGCCCCGCCACCTGCAGATCATCTACGAGATCAATCAGCGTTTCCTCGACCAGATTTCCCAGCAATATCCCGGCGATCACGACAAGCTGCGGCGCATGTCGATCATTGAAGAGGGTTACCCGAAAATGGTGCGCATGGCCCACCTGGCCATTATCGGCTCGCACTCGGTCAACGGTGTGGCCGCGCTGCACACGCAGTTGCTCAAAGAGCGTATATTCAAAGAATTCAATGCCCTGTATCCGGATCGGTTCAACTCCAAGACCAACGGCATCACGCCCCGCCGCTGGTTGCTCAAGGCCAATCCGCAGCTATCCGCCCTGATCAACAGCCGGATCGGTGAAGGCTGGGAGGTCGACCTCGACAGGCTCCACGAGCTTGAACCGTTGGCTGAGGATGCGGAATTTCGCGAAACCTTCCGGCAGGTCAAACTGGAAAATAAAACACGGCTGGCCACTTACATCAACCTGGCCACCGGTATCGAGGTCAGCCCGGAAACGATGTTCGACGTCCAGGTCAAGCGAATTCATGAATACAAGCGGCAGCTGCTCAACGCGCTGCACGTGATCTATCTCTACCAGAAGTTCGTCACTCAGCCGAAGCTGAACCTGCCGCCGCGCACCGTTATCTTCGCCGGCAAGGCGGCGCCGTCCTACTGGCGGGCCAAGCTGATCATCAAGTTGATCAATTCGATCGCCGAGGTGGTCAATCACGATCCGCGCATCGGCGATCGGCTCCGGGTCGTCTTTTTGCCCAACTATAACGTCAGCCAGGCCGAGATGATTATCCCGGCGGCCGATCTCTCCGAGCAGATTTCAACCGCCGGTACCGAAGCTTCAGGGACCGGCAACATGAAGTTCGCCCTCAACGGCGCCCTGACCATCGGTACGCTGGATGGGGCCAATATCGAGATTCGCGAGGAGGTCGGCGAGGAGAACATCTTCATTTTTGGCCTCAACGCCGAAGAGGTTGAATACGAGCGGATCCGCAACAGCCGGACCCCGGAGCAGATCTGCAGGGATAATCCGGAGGTGGATGAGGTCATCGAAGCCCTGGCCGACGGCTCGTTCTCGCTCGGCGATCGAAATCTGTTCAAGCCATTGGTCGACAGCCTGATGAGTCCGCATGACCAGTATCTGTTGATCCGTGATTTCGAGGCCTATATCGACTGCCAGCACCGGGTCAACGAGACCTATCTCGACCAGGAGCGCTGGACACAAATGGCGGTGCTCAACGTCGCGCGGATGGGCAAGTTCTCGACGGATCGGACGATCAAGCAATACGCCAACGAGATTTGGGGAATTCCGGTGAAATGATGCCGCGACCGGTTGTATCGGCAGCCGGCGTCTAGTCGAAGTTCTTCGGGTCGAAGCCGATGATCAGCGCGCCCCAGTGTTTGGTGTTGATCATGATCGGCAGGGACAGATCGTTGAGGATTTCCCCGGTGTCGCGCATATAGGTCTGCAGCAGCATCGGCTTGGTGTGGCTACAGCGCCGCTGCTCGGTCTTGTTGCTGTTGAACATGCGCATGTGACGGCTGTAGACCAGGTCCTGTTGCGGGTCGCCACTGGGCGGCCGGGAAAATTCGGCATGGTGGGTCGGCGCATAGCCATTACGATCCACGGCGATACTGTAGATGACGCCGGCCATCTCTTTTTTCAGCGCGTCGAACAGCGGCTGGATGCTGCGGTGGAAGGCGGCCGTGTAGGCTGTCTCGAGTTTCTGCGGGTTGGTGTTCGGGATTTTTCGGTAAGACGTGTCGAAGAGGTTGGCGCCGCTTGTGCCGACGGCTTCGATTTCCTGTTGCACTCGTTCCCGGGCCGTCTGTGCCCAGCCGATCAAGCGGTCAAACGTTCCCTCGCCGGTGCGAAACGTCGATACCATTTCCAGCATCGATTCGGTCAGGTTGCTCAAGGTCTCCACCGATTGTTCGGAGCTGTGCATCGAGCCGGCGATTTCCTGGCAGAGGGTGTCGATACCGCCGATGTTCTCAGAGACTTCAGTGTTGGCGGTCGCGAGTTCGGTCATTGCCGCGGCAACTTTCATCAACTGGTCGTTGATCTGCTCGAAGTCGTGCACCATGCGGTCGAAATTGGTGGTGGCCTTGCCGACGACTTCGCTCGTGTCGGCGGTATACTGGCCTATTTCGGTGGTGCCCCGTTCAGTCTTTTCAACAATGGCGACCATTGCCTGGATGTTTTCCGAAATCTCCGTGGTTGCCGGTTTCACCCGCTTGGCCAACTCCCTTACCTCTTCGGCGACCACCGCGAATCCCTTGCCGTGCTCGCCGGCCCGGGCCGCCTCGATGGTTGCGTTCAGGGACAGTAAATTGGTCTGCTCGGCGATATCATTGATGGTGGATACCACTTTGAGGATCGAGGCGGAGCTTTGACTGAGTTCCTCGACTGTTTGTTGAAACAGTTTTACGGCCCCGCTGATCTGTTCAATCTTCCCGGTCACCTCCATCAGTTCGGTGTGCGAACCACGGACCATATCGAGGTTGTTGGTGGTGTTGTCGGCGACGTATTGCACGCTTTTCGAGACTTCGGCGATGGCGTTGCTCGACTGGCTGCTGGCCGATGACACCTCGTGGGAGATCTCCTGCTGTCGGGCGGCCTTACCGGCGGTGGAAGAGACCAGGTCGCTGACCTTGGTGGTGTCGATGGCGATGCTGATACCGATGCGCCGGATATCTTCGATCAGAGCCCGAATACCGGTCAGCACGCTCCCGTAGCTGGTACGGAGCAGCCGGCCGGTTTCGGTCGTCGTCTCGGTTTTCGGAAGAAACAGTTTAATTTCTTTGCTCTGGCGGTCATAGAGCGAAGAGATGTCGCGGGCAATGGTACGCTGTTCGTCACGCAGCGCGGCGGCAAAGGCGATACCGAGCAGGACCGCGGCAACGAAAATGATTGCGGCCGGCAGTATCAGCAGCACACGCAGATCGGGGAGTATAACGGCACCGGTCAGCAGGACGCCGCCGATCAGATGACAGCCGAGCAGCAGCCAGACGATCCCGGAAATCTTGGCTTGAAATGTCGGGAACAGCGCGTTGACCGATCGTACACGTACAGATGAATCAGACATGAAACGCCTCATTTTGTGACTGGTCGCCCCGAAAAAACACGCCGGATTGACCGTCGGCCGGGGATCGTGAGCCCCGCTACCCTGTGCGTACCGAAACGGGGGCAAAAACCCGGTAACCATACCATACTTCGGCTCGTTTACCAGCATAGTTGAGATTCATCACACTCAGGGATCGAACTGCTGCTCTTGCCCTAATTCCCGTCGCACCAGATTCAATGTCCCACCGGCAAGCAGGCTCTGTCGCTGCCGTTCGGAAACCTCCAGCAGGGTGATCATTTCCTTGCCGTCAGCCCTGATACCAATTTCTCTTTCCCCTCGTTCAATACGGGCTCTGATGCCGGGTACTTCGATTACCGACGAATCGTGTATGCTGTCATAATCAGCCGGATTCTTGAATATCAGCGGGAGTATGCCGAAATTGCACAGATTGGCCTTGTGGATGCGGGCATAGCTTTTTGCTAGTTTGAGGCGTATCCCGAGAAAGCGGGGGGCCAGGGCGGCATGTTCCCGGCTGGATCCCTGGCCGTAATTATCGCCGCCGATTACTGCGCTGTCGCCAAGGAGACGGCACCGGTCATGGAAATCAGGGGTCATCTGGTAGAAGACGAACCTGCTGATAGCCTGGATGTTCGATCGCAGGGGCAGCACCTTATTGCCTGCCGGCATGATGGCATCCGTTGAGATATTGTCGCCGACCTTGAGTGCCACCCGCAGCTCCAGGCTTTCAGGCAGCGGGGCAAGTTCCGGAAACGGGGTGATATTCGGCCCGCGAACGATGTCAGTCGCCTGCAGCTCTTCCGCCGGGTACACAATGGAAGACCTGTCCACCAGCCGCTGCTCGGGATCATGGATAACGGGATAGTCCATCTCGTCTCCAAGGACGCGGGGGTCCGTTATAACCCCTCTCAGTGCCGCGGCCGCTGCGGTCTCCGGCGAACAGAGGTACACCTGGTCGTGTTGTGTTCCGGAACGGCCGGGGAAATTTCTGGGAAACGTGCGAAGGCTTACCTGACCTGTGCCCGGGGCCTGGCCCATACCGATGCATCCCAGGC
>CAZUJZ010000242.1:0-5650 GCA_964620665.1 uncultured Desulfofustis sp.
AGGCTGAACTCCCCGGGCTGGTTGGTTCTCTCGGAGGCTGCCTCGTGAAGGCCCGACGGGCTGCGGACAGGTTACAAAACCTGTCCCGCCTTTTAAGAAGGATAGCTGACATCGCCGGTGATCATCAGGTCCTCGCCGAACCGTTTGGTCGAGGTATTGATCAGGCGCACGGCCTGGTTGCGATCGGGAGCGGCGCAATACTGCTCGACCACGCCACAGCCGGTGTCACCGATGAAAATCGGGGCGTAAAACAGATTGACCCGATCGACGAGCCGGGCCGCGAGAAAGGCGCCGTGCACCGTCGCCCCGCCCTCGACGAGCACGGACGTGAGACCCCGGGTGCCGAGCAAACCCAGCACCTCTCTCAGATCAAGCCGGTTGTCATTACCGCTACAGGCCGTCTCCACGATCTCGACTCCCGGCCGTGCGGCAAGACGATCCCGTTTATCGGCAGGTGCCGCCGCCGAGCAGAAAATCAGGGTCGGCGCCGTCGATTGCTGGGTAAGCACCCGGGCCTGCTCATCGATGCGGAGCATCGTGTCGAGAACGACCCGCACCGGATCACGACCGCGCCTGCCGGCCAGCCTGGTGGTCAGCGACGGGTCATCGATGACGATCGTGCCGATCCCCACCAGAATGGCATCGCAGCGATCGCGCAACCGGTGCACCTGCCGCAACGATTCGGCACCGGTTACCGAACCACTGCTGCCCCGGCGAAAGGTGATCCTCCCATCAAGACTGAGACCTGCCTTCAGCACGACCCACGGCATCGATGTGGCGACGTGTTTGAGAAACGGGCGGTTGATCTCCCGGCACTGCTTTTCGAGCACTCCGGTAACCACCGGTATGCCCCTGCTCCGCAGATAATCGGCGCCGCCGCCGGCAACCGCTGGATTCGGATCGAGCAAGCCGATCACCACTTCGGCGATACCCGCGTCAGCCACGGCATGCGCACAGGGAGGGGTCCGGCCGTAATGGTTGCACGGTTCAAGCGTCACATACAGGGTCGCACCCCGCGCCGCCGGACCGGCGGCGCGCAGCGCATGAATTTCCGCGTGGGGGGTGCCGGCCCGCCGATGATACCCACTCCCGACGATCCTGCCGTCTCTGACGATGACCGCACCGACACACGGATTCGGCGCGGTGCGACCGAGGCCTTTGCGGGCTTCGGCCAGAGCGCGTCGCATAAAATGGCGCTGTGGGCGATCGATGCTCATATCACCATGCCGGTTATCTCGGTGAGCCGCACTCACTCAAGGAATTCACGGTCACGCGTCTCGAGCAGGTTTTTCAACTCGTCCATAAATTCGTTGACGTCCTTGAATTGGCGATAGACCGAGGCGAAACGAACGTAGGCCACTTCATCGAAAGCCGAGAGCGCTTCCATGACCCACTCGCCGATAACCTTCGACGGCACCTCCTTGGCCCCGAGATCCTGCAGTTTATGCTCGATCTCATCGACGAACTGATCGATCGCATCGCGGCTGACCGGCCGCTTTTCGCACGCCTTCTCCAGACCGACCACGATTTTCTGGCGATCCCACGGTTCCCGCCGACCGTCCTTTTTGACCAGGACCGGCATCATCACTTCAAGGCGTTCGTAGGTGGTAAACCGTTGATCACAGGACAGGCAGGAACGGCGCCGCCGGGTAATCGTGGCATCCTTGTTCAGCCGCGAATCGATCACCTTGTTATCCAGATTTCCGCAATAGGGGCATTTCATGTACTCCCTCCTTCCGGCACCGGTGGCCGCGAGCGAGCCGAACGAATCAGGCCCGCCAAAGCAAACAGGCCGGAATCGACTGAAGCAGTCGATTCCGGCCTGTCGTATTTCCCGCCCATTGCGTCCGGGGTCAACTGAACTTGGCGATGCGATGCTGGTGACGACCGCCGTCAAACGATGCGGCGAGCCAGGTCTGAACCAGGCCCTCCGCAACCCCGGGCCCGATCACCCGAGCTCCGAAACACAGGACATTGGCGTTGTTGTGCTGACGACTGAGACGGGCGGTATACTCATCGTGACAAACGGCCGCCCGGATGCCGCGATACCGGTTTGCCACCATCGACATGCCGATACCGGTCCCGCAGATCAGAATGCCACAGTCCGCCCGACCGGCCAGCACCGCCGCGCAGACCGTTTCGGCAAAATCGGGGTAGTCGACCGATACCGGCGAATGACAGCCGATATCGTCGACATCGTAATCGAGTGGTTCAAGCAGACCGACCACGACTTGTTTCAACTCGAAACCACCATGGTCGGCGCCGATAATAATTTTCATCATACTCCCTGCTGCTGTCTAGCCGTCGAATCGGCGCAACACGACAACACCGTTGGTACCGCCGAAACCGAACGAGTTGGACATCGCCACTCTGATCTCCATCTCCCGTGCGGTATTGGGCACGTAATCCAGATCACACTCGGGACTGGGCCGCTGCAGGTTGACCGTCGGCGGAGCCACCTGATCCCTGATGCTCAAAGCGGTAAACACCGCTTCGATACCACCGGCGGCGCCAAGCATATGACCAACCATCGATTTCGTGGAACTGATCGCCAGGCGCCGGGCGTGTTCACCGAACACGGTCTTGATCGCGATTGTCTCGCAGCGATCGTTGAGCGGCGTCGACGTGCCGTGGGCATTGATATAATCAATGCTTTCCGGAGCCAGGCCGGCATCGGCCAGCGCAAAAGTCATACAGCGGGCAGCTCCCTCGCCGTCCTCCGGTGGTGCGGCGATATGATACGCATCACTGCTCAGACCGTAGCCGATCACTTCGGCAATAATTGCGGCTCCGCGGGCTCGGGCATGCTCAAGTTCCTCGAGGATCAAAATCCCCGCACCCTCGGACATGATAAAGCCGTCCCGCTCCTCGTCGAAGGGTCGCGACGCCTCGGCCGGACTGTCATTGCGTTTGGACAGCGCCTTCATCGCCGAAAAACCGCTCACCCCGAGCGGACAGATCACCGCCTCGGTACCGCCGGTGATCATCGCATCGATCATACCGTACTTGATATGGCGATACGCTTCACCGACGGCGTGGGTGCCGGCGGCACAGGCGGTGGTCAGTGTCAGGTTCGGGCCTTTGCTGCCGATATCCATCGAGATATGGCCCGACGGCATATTGGGGATCACCGTCGGGATGAAAAACGGGGTCAGCCGCCGATAGCCCTTGTTGAGCACCAGTTCATGCTGCTCGGTGATGGTCGGCAGGCCACCCATGCCGCAACCGGTAATAACCCCGATACGCCCGCAGTTCTCCTCGGAGATCTGCAAGCCGCTTTCCGCCATGGCCATCCGGGTAGCGACCAGCGCATACTGGACAAACAGGTCGAGATGCTTGGCCGTCTTCTTGTCGAAATGATCCTCGGTAACCAAGTCTTTGACCTCGGCGGCAATCTGGACCGCGAAATCAGACGCATCAAACCGGGTGATACGATCGATGCCGCTGACCCCGTTGCAGAGATTGCGCCATGCTTTGGCCACTCCGGTACCCAACGGTGTCACGAGGCCGGTTCCGGTCACCACTACTCTGCGGTTCACGATTCAGTCTCCTTCGGCTAGTGCGGTGCGTAGTCGATCAAACGATCGCAGACAGGCAAAATTACCGGATCTTACTCACATAATCGACCGCATCCTGGACGGTGACGATTTTCTCGGCATCCTCATCGGGAATTTCGATCTCGAACTTTTCCTCCATCGCCATAATCAGTTCCACCAGATCAAGCGAATCGGCTCCGAGGTCATCGACAAAGGATGCCTGCGGAACAACTTTATCTTTTTCTACGCTCAATTGCTCAACGATGATGTCAATCATTTCCTGATCGATCGCCATTGTATTGTCTCCTTAAAAACGTTTATCGACTGTTCTTGATGAGTTGTCGTCATCGCGCCATTTCGAGAACAGCGTGGGAGCGGATGACGCCGAGAGACCACTTTTTAACAAATCCGCCCAATTTGCAACCATTAAATGCTTCCTGTCCCGAGCCAACAGCATTCGTTGCAGTATTACATATACATGCCGCCGTTGACATGGATCGTCTGTCCGGTTACGTAGGCGGCATCATCGCTGATGAAAAACAGCGCTGCCGCCGCCACATCGGCGGCCGACCCGAGCGTTCCCAAGGGAATTTCACCGATCAGTTTCTGCTGAGCCGCTTCCGGCAGGGACTCGGTCATTTCAGTGACGATATAGCCGGGCGCAACGCAATTGACGGTGATCTGCCGGGACGCAAACTCCCGGGCCAGGGATTTGGTCAAGCCGACCATGCCGGCTTTGGCGGCGGCGTAATTGGCCTGACCGGCATTGCCGGAAAAACCGACCACCGAGGAAATATTGACGATCCGGCCCCACTTTTTTTTCATCATTGAGCGCACCACCGCTTTTGAGCAGTTGAACGCCCCTTTGAGGTTGGTGCTCAGGACCTGGTCCCAGTCCGCCTCTTTCATCAGCGGCAGCAACCCGTCTCTGGTAATACCGGCGTTGTTGACCAGGATATCCACCGAACCCGCCTGGCCGATGAGCGTCTTCATCGCCTCCTGGGTCGCGCTGAAATCGGCCACGTCACACTGCACGATCGCCCCGTCTCCGCCGGCCTGCCGCAGCAGAGCGATGGTTTCTTCGGCGGCATCGGCACGACTGACATAGTTGACATACACATAGGCGCCCCGCGCGGCAAGCCCGATGGCAATTTCCCGGCCGATCCCCCGGCTGCCGCCGGTGACGACTGCGGTTTTTCCGTGCAAGTTCATGATCCACGCCTCCTCTCGATGGCAGCGATAAGTTTTGGGATAACTTCGTAAAGATCACCAACCACACCGAAATCGGCGACGTCGAAGATCGGTGCATCGATATCACGATTGATGGCAACGATGGTTTCCGACGACTGCATGCCGGCCACATGCTGGATGGCACCGGATATGCCGCAGGCGATATAGAGTTTCGGCGCCACGGTCTTGCCGGTCTGGCCGACCTGGTGCGGATAGGGGATCCAGCCGGCGTCGACCACGGCCCGGGAGGCCGAGACCTTGGCGCCGAGCGCCTCGGCCAGCCGGCCGAGCAGCTCGAAGCCCTGCTCGTTTTCCAGGCCGCGACCGCCGGAGACGAGAATATCCGATTCCTGAATATTGACCATGCCCCTGGTCTCGGCCACCGATTCGAGCACCTTGATGCGACTGGTCAACTGGTGCGCTTTCGGCATGATATCGATAATCTCGCCGCGTCGATCGGCGGCAAACGGCAGCTCTTTCATCACCTTCGGCCGGACCGTGGCCATCTGCGGCCGGGTGTTCGGACAGACGATGGTGGCCATGATATTGCCGCCGAAGGCCGGTCTGGTCTGCAGCAACACGCCGTCTTCCGCTCTGATCGCAAGACCGGTGCAGTCGGCCGTCAGTCCGGCATCGACACTGGTGGCCACACCGGGGATAAACGAACGGCCGATGGCCGTGGCCCCGGCCAGCACGATCTCCGGGCGATGCTGCCGAATCAGCACGGAGAGAATTTTCTCGTAGATCTCGTCGGAGAATACTTCAAGGGCCGGATTATCGACCCGGTAGACGAGGTCGGCGCCGTGACCGATCAGCGTTGCGGCGCTGTCCCCGGTCATGTGACCGAGCAGCACCGCGGCCAGCTGCACCCCCCGGGCATCGGC
>CAZUJZ010000243.1:0-5645 GCA_964620665.1 uncultured Desulfofustis sp.
GGACCGACATCGGCCGGGGCGCCAGCGGAATGAACGGCTCTTCGCTCGGCTCGATATCCGTTTCCTGGATCGGTCGGTCCGGCTCGGCTTGCCGCTGCTGTTGGCGGGCGGCCTGCTTTTCCTCCTGCTCGAGGCGCCACGCCTCGGCCAGTCGGCGATTCTCTTCGTCGATGCGTCGCTGTTCCTGCAGCGTTAATTCCATTATCAGCACCGGCACATCGACGCTGCGATCGGCAAAGCCGGTCAGGTGCAGACCGATCAGCGGGTGCGCCGCCAGCAATTCGTTGTAACGGTTGAGCAGCTCGCGTCCGGCCCCGGTGAGCTGGGTCGTTCCCGGCTGAAAGAGGACATCTTGCCGCTCGATCAGGTCTTTGAACTGCTGGTCGGCAAGCAGCAGCGGATTGATGGCCGCCTTGATCGACAGGGTCGCGTAATGGGCGATGGCCTCCGCCAGCACCCCGTTTCCGGACAAGGTGCTGGAATCGGTGGTAAAGCTGGTCTGGCCGTCACGATCGCTGATCAATGCCAGGGCGACCGCGGCCGGGGTGCCCGGCCGGGCCGGGGCCAGTCCCGAGATGACGATGTCGGCCTGCTCCCGACCGTTTGCGCCCTGCCAGGAGGCGGAAAAAGAGAGGCGCGCCGTCGCCTCGTCGATGGCGATATCGGTTATCCGCTCGGTGATCTGGGGGCGGAACAGTTCCAGCGGCAGCGAAGGGATGACGACCCCGGCGGTGACGGTGGCCGGTTTCTGCAACAGCCGGCCTTCACCTTCGACGGTCAACGGCCGGTCGGCGACGGTGGCCTGCAGCCGGAAGGAACCATTCTGTTCGTTGGCGGGGTACACCAGTTGCTCGAGCTGCCCGGAAACACCGGTCAGTTCAAGCTGCAGCGGCGGCGAGATCCGCTCGTCATGATAGGCGATGATCCCGTCCTGCCAGCTGATGGTGTCGATGGCCAGTGAAAAGCTATCGCTTTGTCCACTCGTGCCGGCAGCACGTTCTTTCTTGGGCAACAGCAGCCGGCGGAGGAAACCGGCCGCCTGCTCGGCGGGATTTTCGTCGCTCTCGGAGCGTTGCCAGGACCATTGCGGCTTGGTCAGCCGGATCTCGTCGACCGCCAGTCGCCGTTTGTCGGCCGACCAGGTAAACCCGGAAAAATCGGCGGTGGCGGCCCGCCATGGCGCCGTCTCGTCGCCGTCGATGGTCAGCTCGCGGGCGCTCAGTTCACCGCTGAACTCCTGGGCTGGATAGAGAAAACTTCCGGTGGCCGAGAGCGTGGCGGCGCCGGTGAGCAGCGTCTCCGATTCGGTAAACCAGGACAGCAGCTGCCGGGGACGGACCCCGTCGGCGGCGAGCTGCGCGGAGATGGTCACCGGGGCAACGCGCAGGATTCCCTTGGCCTTGATCGAGCCGGTATCGCCCTGCCGGGCGGAGAAGACGAAATTATCGTCGCTTATCTCTTTGAGCTCGAGCATGTTGGCCTGGAAGAGGACTTCCTTGAGATCGAGGATGGTATTCTTGTCCGTTTCGTCGAGCACCTTCACGGTACCGGAAAAATCGAAGCCGTGCAGAATGAACTGGTCCGGCCGGCTGGCAAAGAGGCCGAACAGGTGGGGGACTTGCCGGCGATCCATGACCACGGTGCTGTTGGGCAGGAAGACGTTGCCGAAGTCGGTGACGCCGTCGATTCGGCTGACCGGCTCGCAGCGCAGGGTCGGGGTGCGCAGCCAGACCATCCCCCGCTCCTTGACCTGTAATTCCCTGATGGTCAGCGTTGTTTCCGTCAGCGTGTAGGCCAGGGCCCGGTCCTCCTGCTCCATGTCGGACAGGGAGAGGCCCAACCGGCCGCTGATGTCGATGGCGCCGTCGATGTCGTTTGGCGTTCGGCCGAGAAACGGGGCGATCCGGGCGGCCGGCATGTCGTCGAGTTGCAGGGTGCCGCTGGGCTGGTTGTCGCCCGTGAAGCCGCCCTGCCAGGTGAAGGAGGCCGGCGATCGGCTGTCCCTGCCGCTGAGCCGGAACGTGCCGGCGGCGCCTTCCCGGGCCGCCGCCTCGTTGGCAAAGTCGCGGATGCTCAGCTGGATTTCCTGCCAGGCCTGCACCGGATCTTCTTTTCCCGGCTCGGCAGCGGCATAGCTGGCATCGTCGGCGATCAGCAGCTTGATGCGCAGTGACGGGATGGCCTGGTAAAGCGTGCTGTCGGCGGCCGGTCGGCTGGTCATCGGCACCAGCGCGGCCAGGGTTTCCCTCGACACGGCACCGTTGCTGACCACCGCCGGCTCCCGGAGGAGCACACTGCTCAGCAGCAAGGAGCGCGACAGCGGCTCGAAGGTGCCTTCGAGCCGGGCTGCCGGGATGTGCATGGCGAGTTTCTCGTCCCGGGATTGAATCTTCAGATCACTGGTGGCCAGATCGAAGCGGATCTGCAGCGGGGTGCCGTGCTCTTCCGTCTCGGCAAAGGAGATGAGCAGGGTGCCGTTGGCCGTGCCGTCGCTGAAGCGAATCGGCAGTTCGACCGGCAGGTAGTCGGAGTAGCGGGGGACGTCGATATCGTTGAGGTTGACGCTGATTTCGGTGGCGGCGTCCGCATCGCTGCCGTCCAGACCGGTATCGCCGCTCAGGGTGATCGGGCTGCCGTTGACCACCGCCGAGAAGCGGGGCTGGAGATAGGTCCTGGCCTGGTAGGAAAAATTGGACAGGGCCGGCAGGGTCAGCGTGATCCGGTCGATCAGATGCTCGGCGCCGGTGTGGCGGTCCTCGACGGTGATCCGGGAATCGCTGACGCTGATATTGTTGAGCGCGAAGTAAAACGGCAGTTCGGCAAAATCAATGATGTCCGAATGGTCAGGGGCCTGCGAACCGCGCAGCAGCGGGGCGATATTGTAGGTCTTGTCCTGCCGGCGAACGATGTTCAGATTAAGTCGTTCGACGGTCAACGAGCTGCACACCAGATCGCCGCGCAGCAGCGAAATCGGCGCCAGATCGGCGCTTACCCGGTCAATACCGAAGAGCCGTTCGGCCGGTTCTCCGTCCGCGCCACCGTGCAGCGCTATGCCGTCCATCTCGAGGTGGAAGGTGAAGGGGTTGAACCGGACCTGCTCAAGGGTCAGCGCCGTGCCGGTCTGTTCGCTCAGGTATCCCGGCAGCAGGGTGCGCAGCAGCCAGGGAGCCAGCAGAAAGCCGGCCGCGCTGTACAGTGCCAGGCCGATGACCAGTGCCGCAACCCACCAGCGCAGGCTGCTCCCTCCGGCCGAGCGCTGTCTTTGCCGGGGGCCGGGGGCCGGCGCTTTGGTCTGCCGGGAAGAGCGTTTTGCCGGGCGGGGCCGTTCCTCGGCGCCCGATGGCGAGGGCTTTTGTTCGTCGTCGCCGGCGATGCTGATGGTACCGAAGAGATCCTTGGGTTGTTCAGACATGGAAAAAAGGTCGGGTGCGAGAAGGTGAGAGGTTGATGACCGTTGAGTGCTCGAATTTTTCAATACCGTTACATGTATGAAATTATCGGGGAAATGTCCACACTTGAAAAGCCGGAAGCGATCAGATTCTGACCCCGTCGGCCGTGGCCGCCGCCGCAGCGCGCGGAAAAATAATCGATAGCAAAAATAATTGTTTGTAAATACGGTTGTTTGCCGGTAAGCTGTAGGAGTCGGCGGCGGTGTCGGTACCTCTGGTAACAACGTGGTACCGGCTGATAAAGATTCCGATGGACGGCCCACCTGTTTCCCGCTGCCGCCACCAACGGCCACCCGGTTAACCCAAAGCATCAGACTACATGTTCGATTTCGTGCAACTTTTTCGCTGGCAGGATGGGCTGGATATCCTGGTGGTGGCCTTCGTCTTCTACCAGCTGATCTCGATCATCCGTGGCACCCGGTCGGTGCAGATGGTGATCGGTCTCGGCGTGCTGGTCGCCGGCTATTTCCTTGCCCGGGTCCTGGAGCTGGCCACTTTGCTCTGGCTGCTGCAGACCTTTCTGTCCTCGCTGTTTCTGATCGTCATCATCGTTTTTCAGGACGATATCCGCCGGGCCCTGACCCAGGTCGGCCAGTCGCCGTTCCAGAAAACGACGGGCATGATGGAAAAGGAGCTGGAAGAGATTATCCGCACCGTCTTCTACCTGTCCAAACGGCGTATCGGCGCGCTGATCGTCATCGAGCGGGAAATGGGGCTGCGCGATTACGTCGAATCGGGGTTTTTGATCGATGCCCGGCTGACCAAGGAGCTGCTCATCTCGATCTTCATGCCGGTCTCGCCGCTGCACGACGGCGGCGTGATCATCAGCAAGGGGCGGATCCATACCGCCGGCTCGATCCTGCCGCTGACCCAGAATCCCTATATCGACAAACGCTACGGCACCCGGCACCGGGCGGCCATCGGCCTGTCCGAGGAGACCGATGCGGTGATCCTGGTGGTGTCCGAGGAAACCCAGAATATCTCGCTGGTGCAGCATGGCGCGATGACCGCGGTCAATGACGAGATCTCGCTGACCAACAGCCTGCGGGCGATCTTTATCGGCAGCAAGGACGTACAGAAGTCCAGCTGGAAAACCTGGTTCGTACGATCATGAAACCGCTCAGCGCCTCATACTGGCGACGCCTGGTGACCAAGGAATGGCTGCCGATGCTCATTTCCCTGATCATGGCGACGGTACTCTGGTACAACGTCGGCGGCGAAAAAACGGTCGATACGAGCGTCATGATCCCGGTCGAGGTGCTCAATCTGCCCCGCGACCTGGTCATCTCCAACCAGTTCAAGCGCCAGCTCGAGGTCACCGTCAACGGCCCGCGCTCGCTGATCCTGGGCATCGACCAGCGGGAGATCAGCCGGCGTATCGATCTGGCCAACGCGACGCCGGGCACCACGGTGATCACCAACGATGTCGACTCGATCACCGTGCCGCGCGGCATCACCGTGCTGCGCGTGCAGCCGTCGACCATCATCTTGTCGCTCGACAAGTTGATCAGCAAACAATTCCCGATCAACCCGGTGACCATCGGTTCCCCGCTGCCGGGCTACCTGCTCGAGAGCCTGCGCATGGAACCCAGTATGATCACCATCACCGGCCCGGAATCGGTGCTGGCCAAGCACGACGTGCTGCGCACCCAAGAGATCGACCTGACCAATATCAACAAGTCGATGCAGGTGCAGGTGCCGCTCGATCTCGACCCGGCCATCGTCGAGCTGATCGGCGAGACGACGATTACCGCCGAGATCATCGTCCGGCTCGACAAGGAACAGCACGAATACACCCTGCCGCTTGATACGGAGGGCTTGGAGGTGCCGGTCGAGCAGGTCACGGTACTGGCCGATGTGCCGAAACTGCTGCTCGACCAGGGTCTCAAGCTCTCCGACATGCTCACCGCCCGGCTGGCCATCGACGAGGTGAACGGTATCGGCATCGTTCGGATCATCCAGGCCCCGGAGCTGAGCCACCCGGTGGAGATCATCCGGGTCGACCCGGCGGTCGTGGAACTGCCGAAAACGCAGGTACCCGAACCGGAAACCAAGCCGCCGGCCGGCGAGTCGAAGCCGGCCGCTCCGGCGCCGGCCGGTTCAACCACACCGCCTGACCAAAGTCCACCACCCGAGAACCCTCCACCCGAGAACCCATAACCGGCAGCAGGCGCCCATGAGAAGACTCTTTGGAAC
>CAZUJZ010000244.1:0-5631 GCA_964620665.1 uncultured Desulfofustis sp.
GATCGAGCAGCTGCAGCACCAGTTTATCGTCGAGGAGGGCCCTTCTCAGAGCGGTATCGAAACCTTTTACGATACCTTTGACTGGCGGCTTTACCGCAAACAAATCCTCTGTGTCGGAGTCGGTCGAAGTCTGTCGCTGCCCGCCTTCGACGGCACGGAGCTCGGCGCGCTGGACGGCGCGGAGCCGGGACAAAAATTCTGGTGGGAGATGACTCCCTCGGCGGCCAGGGAAATCCTCAGGGGGGTCATCGATGTCCGGGCCCTGCTGCCGATGGCCGCCTTGATGACTGACAAGCGGCAATTCCGCCTGCTCAACGACGATGAGAAGACGGTGGCCCGTTTGGCGCTCAGGGCGGACTCGCCGGTCGGCGACACCGCCGGCGACCATCTGCCCGAGGTGCTGACGATCAGCGAATTGCGCGGCTATCAGGGCGCCTTCGACACGGTGCACCAGCTCTGCACCGCCCATGGTTTGAGCCCCCTCGATTCCGGCAGCTGGTTGGCTCAGCGTGCCTTTGCCGGCGCTGCCCGGGCGCCGCTGGACTACGGTGACAAGTTCCGGGTCGAATTGGTGCGGGACAGTGACGTCGGGACCGCGATTGCGGCGATCTGCCGCCACCTGCTCAGAGATATCGACACCAACCGGCCGGGGGTGTATGACGATATCGATACCGAGTTTCTGCACGATTTCCGTATCGCCATCCGGCGGACCAGATCACTGCTCAGCCTGCTCAAGAAGCAGGTTCCGACCCGGGAAGGGGCGCACTTCCGCCGCGAATTCAGGTGGCTCGGCGGGGTTACCGGCAAGCTTCGCGACATCGATGTCTATCTTCTGCAGAAAGAGGCCTACCTGGAGATGTTGCCGCCCCGGCTGCGTCCCGGTTTGGATGGGTTTTTCGCCGAAATGGAGGAGCGTCGGCGACGGGAACTGAAGCTCCTGCGCCGCCATCTGTCGTCAAAGCGCTGCGCCGCACTGCTCAGTGACTGGCGCACGTTTCTCAGCGCCGACGATTCACCGCTGTTTGGCGAGTTAAGCCGCGGCTCCTGCCGCGATCTGGCCGATCGCACCATCCGCAAGCGGTTTCGCGCCTTTCTGCGCAATGGCGGCGCGATAACCGATGACAGTCCGGACAGAGAGATGCACACCCTACGGATCCAAGGCAAAAAAGTACGCTACCTGCTCGAGTTTTTCCGGAGCCTGTATGACGAGAAATATCTTGAAAAATTCGTTAAACAGCTGAAAAAATTGCAGGATAATCTCGGCGATTTCAACGATGTTTGTGTCCAGGAAGAGATGCTCGGGGCCCGGCTCGACGATCTTGCCGGCAGCGGCCGGCGGGTGCAGCGGCAGGCGGCGGCGCTCGGCGGGCTGCTGACCGTGCAGGCAAAGAAGCGGGTCGCATTGCGGGATCAGTTTGCAGCGACGTTTGCCGCTTTTTCGTCGTCGCAGAACCAGGAGTTGCTCAGCTCGCTGATCGGCAGCGACCAGCTCTCGGCAGAGCAACCGAGGCGGCAATGAAGGTCGTTGCCGTTTACAGCAGCAAGGGCGGGGTCGGTAAAACGGCCACCGCGGTCAACCTGGCTTTTGTCGCCAGCCAGAGTGGGCAGCGCGTTTTGCTCTGCGACCTCGATCCCCAGGGAGCCGCTTCATTTTATTATCGCATCAGGCCGAAAAAGTCTTTCAACCGGGACCGCCTGCTCAAAGGACGGTTCGAGCAGTATATCCGCGCCACCGATTTTGGCGGTCTCGACCTGCTGCCGGCCCACTTTTCCTTCCGTAATCTCGACCTTGCCCTGCGTGACGAAAAGCAGGGGAAAAAGCGGCGGATTCTCGGTAATCTGCTGCAACCGCTGGCCAAGGAGTATGATTATGTCATTCTCGACTGCCCGCCGAATCTGACTTTTCTCTCCGAGACCATCGTCACCGCGGCGGATTGCGTGGTCACGCCGGTGATCCCGACCACCCTTTCCCTGCTGGCCCTGGAACAATTGATTAAGTTACTGAAAAAAATAGATTGTGATCGCCGCAAAGTGAGTTCTTTTTTTTCCATGGCCGAACGGCGTAAAACGATGCACCAGCAGGTCATGGAAAAATACGGCGCCTATCCGATTTTCTTGAAAACGGTGATCCCGTTCATGGCGGAAATAGAGAAAATGGGACTCTATCGCCAGCCGGTCGGCGCCGGCGGCCAGCAGTCTCCCGCTCACCGCGCCTACGAGATGCTGTGGCAGGAAATCAAGCAGAAAAAACTGGAGACATGAAGCAGCTTTATCTGATCAGACATGCCAAGTCGAGCTGGGCGGATGCCTCGCTGGATGATTTCGATCGACCGCTCAACGGCCGCGGCAAGCGGGATGCGCCGATGATTGGCGGGCGACTGGCACGGGCGGGAATGGCACCGGAGCTGTTTCTCACCAGTCCCGCCAAGCGGGCCCGGAAGACGGCGGCCGCCATCGGCGCCGAAATCGGTTACCCGAAAAAAGAGATCGTGGAGGTCGACGGCTTGTATACGTTTCGGGCCGACGATTTACTGACCGTGTTGCGCAGTGTCGAGGAGACGGTTACATCGCTGGCGCTGGTCGGCCATAACGAGGCCGTCAGCGAGGCCGCCCGCTGGTTGATAGGAGAAGATCTCGGATCAATACCGACCTGCGCTGTCGTCTCGATAACCATTGAGTCAGCCGGCTGGCGCGATCTGGCTGCAGGCTGCGGCAGGGTTGCGTTTTTTGATTATCCCAAACGCGTTGTTTCCGAAGATCCGTCGATATGACGGATTGTGCCGGCAACCAGGCGAAAAGCGATTCCACGCTCTCCAAGCGTCGGAACGCCACCGCGATCGGTTGCCAGCGGATCGCCATCGGGACGATTGGTGGTGAGGAGTGAGCCATGGCACCCCGTGAGCAGGAACCGCCGGCGCTGCCGGCGTGCCGGCGCTGCCGACACTATTTCATAACGTACGATCCGTCCCGGCCATACGGGTGTCGTGCCATGGGGTTCAAGTCCAGACATAACCCGGCACTCGTGGTTTTCTCCACCTCCGGTCTGCCGTGTCAGCTGTTTCGAGAAAAAAAAAGGACACCCGGGCGAGACGACCAGGATAATCCCGCGTACTAGTTTTCAGACAAGGCGATACCGACTCCATGCCTCATCATCCGCTGTTGATCAAGATCGTTGCCGTCCTGAAAGAGCTTGCTCGCGATACGACGGCGACCAGCGGCGAATTGCTCAAGATTACCGTTCCGGCGGTCATTGCCACGAAGATTCTCGAGGAACTCGGCTTGATCGTCTATATCAGCATGGCGCTGGAGCCGGTCATGGGCCTGATGGGCCTGCCCGGCGCCCTCGGGCTGGTCTGGGCCACCGGAATCATGACCAGTCTCTATGGCGTGGTCGGCGTCTACGCGGCGCTGGCCCCGGGACTCGAGTTGACCAGTGCCCAGGTGACGGTGCTCTGTTCGGTCATACTGATCGCCCATTCGCTGCCGGTCGAAATGAGCATCACCAGACGGGCCGGCGCCGGCCTGCTGCCGATAGGCGCGATCCGTCTGCTTGGGGCGCTGATCTACGGGGTGATTCTTCATCATCTGTGCACCACCTTCGGGATCTGGCAGGAACCGGCGCGGATCTTTTTTCATGCAGAGACCGGTGAAAAAACGCTGACGTCCTGGGCGACGGCGCAATTATTCAATCTGGGACTGATTGTCGCGATTATTTTTTGTATACTGGTAGCCATGCGACTGATGCGACTGATCGGGCTGCTGGCCCTGCTCGAGTGGCTGCTCAAACCGGTGCTGCCTCTGTTCGGCATGAGCCATCGGGCCGCGCCGGTGACCGTGGTCGGTATGATCATGGGCATTGCCTACGGCGGGGCGCTGATCATCCGCGAGACCACGACCGGCAGCATGAATTCCCGGGAAATATTCAACTCCCTGGCCCTGATGTCGCTGAGCCATGGGTTGGTCGAGGACACCTTGCTGATGCTGGCGATCGGCGGGAAACTGGGAGGAATCTTCTGGGGGCGATTGTTGTTCTCCCTGCTGGTGATCTTTATCCTGGCCCGGGTGGTCGATCGGCTTCGGAGAAACCGTGTTGCCGCCGCTTGATTGCAGGGGTGCCAGATCTTTTTCCCCGGGTTGCCGGTCCGGTGGTGTGCCGGCATAGTGGAGCTATCGCAGAGAAAAACGACAGAGGGGATATGTCGGTGATGAAAAACATGCTCGTTCCCGGTCTCCTGCTGGTGTTTCTGGCGGTGACGGGCGCCGGTCCGCTCCAGGCTGCCGGCTGTGTCAGCGGCGATTGCCGCGACGGTATCGGTGTTTACCAGAGTGCTGACGGTCGCCGCTATGAAGGCGGCTTTCGCAACGGTCTGCTCGACGGCACCGGCACCTTGCACTATGCCGACGGCCTCGTCTATCAGGGAGCGTTCCGTGCCGGTGAGCCCCATGGGCAGGGAGTGCTGAAAGCACCGGACGGGCGGTTTTACGAGGGGACGTTTAAAGATGGCATTATCCATGGCCAAGGAGTTTTGAAGACCCCGGACGGTATGCAGTATCGCGGTGAGTTCAGCAGTGGCCGGTTCCATGGCAAGGGCGTGCTGTTCGCTGCCGACGGCAGGGAGTATAAAGGCGATTTCCGCAATAATATGATCGAGGGGGAAGGGCGTCTCGTCTATCCCGACGGCGGCTGGTACGAAGGCGTATTCCATGACGGCAGGCCGGATGGTGTCGGCGTTCGCTCCTATCCCGACGGGGCCATCTACCGCGGCGAGATGGTTGGCGATATCAGAAACGGCAGCGGTGTGCTCGAATTGGCCAACGGTGATCGCTATGAAGGGGAGTTTGTCGGCGATCTCTATACCGGCAGCGGAACGCTGCGCAGGGACGACGGCACCGTCTATACCGGGACGTTCGTCGACGGCCGCCGGCACGGCAGCGGCGAGTTGATCGGTCCGGACGGTTCGCGTTATGTCGGTGATTTTGTCGATGATCTGCCGGAAGGGGACGGCGTGCTGGAGCGGGCCGACGGGAGCCGCTATGAAGGACAATTTGTCCAGGGCCTGATGCATGGCGAGGGGCGGCTGCGACTGGCGGACGGGCAGGAGTTTACCGGTCGCTTCGAACGCGGCGAACCGGTGGCGCCGACCGGGCCCCAACCCACGCCGGCGCCGGCCGATGACACTGGTGAGCCGCCTCGGCCGCAGGCAACCGCGGCGACGGCCGGCGCAGAATCGTCACCGGGCGATGAATTCATCGTCGATGACGGTATCGTGCTCCGTGCTGCTGACGAAACGCCGGCCCAGGGCCGGGTCGTGGTTCGCTATCCCGACGGCACCACCTATCGCGGCGATATGACCGACGGACTGATGCATGGCCACGGACGGGTCGAGTATGCCAACGGCGATCGGTACGAAGGCGATTTGCAACGGGGGCTCTTTTCCGGAGAAGGGGTCTTCGTCTCTGCCGCCGGTCGCCGCTATCACGGCAGTTTTAGAGAGGGGCGGCGGGAAGGGGAAGGACGGCTCAGTTATCCGGACGGGACCAGTTACCAGGGCCAGTTCACGGCCGACGTCTTTCATGGCGACGGGGAATATCTGTTCGCCGACGGCAGCAGGTACACCGGCGCCTTTAAAA
>CAZUJZ010000245.1:0-5579 GCA_964620665.1 uncultured Desulfofustis sp.
GACAGACCCCTTTTTGCTTCAGCAAAAAGGGGTCTGTCCCTTTTTTCTCTTTTTCTTTTCCTCCATTGATGGGCTTGGTAGAATATGGTTGTCCACTCGATTCAGATAGATCAGCATGATGAAGAAGGAGGGATACCATGCCATCAACCACCTATCAGGATTTGATTGACAACAAAGTTGCTCACTGGCAGGCAGCAATTGCAACGATCGAAGAACGTCTGAGCAAACCCGGATCCGGTGACCGGGAAGCACTGAGTCAGTCACTTCGGCAACTCAAAGATTCCGTTGCGGCGGCCACTTCCGAGTTGCATGAATTGAACAACCGGGAGACTGCCGAGACGACTCTTGCCGTAAAAGACCAGATCCTCAAGATATTTGACTCGATCGACCGTGACCTGTCAGTATTTGTCGAGCGCTCCCCGTTTATGCTCTAATCGCGCCGCAGACAGCCGTAACGCCTCTTCCATCCATCGGCGAGCAGCACTGTGCAGCTGCCGAAGAACAGCAGCAGGGTCCACAGGCGCGCCGGAAGAGTGCGTTGCTTTTTATCGCTTTTCCGGGAGCCGAATCGCAAACAAGGAGTGCAGGCATGCATCAAGTCGTGATTCGGCCGACCGCGGCTTTGGCCCTGGTCGACGCGTTTCCAGAGTTTGGCATGACGCGTTGCGTCACTTGTTTCTGTTGCCTGGAGATGTGTCCGGAAAAAGTGATGCAACCTTGTCTGAGGAGAAACGCGGGGCGCTGGGGCCACGATTGATTATTCGCCGGTCATCCTGGTGTTGACGCCCGGTGGTCCGTCTCTATCGGCAGCCCGCCGGAGAGGAGAAACGCTGCGGCACTATCCAGAAACCGCTCGGGTTGTTCGCTGTGTACCCAGTGTCCGGCATCGTCAATGGTGACGACCGCAGAGTTCGGAAAGAAATTGAGTCGGTCCGATTCGTGTTTTGGTAGATAGAACGTCGATCTCTTGCCTTTGATGAACAGTGTCCGTGAGCGACAGGGGGCATAGATCTCGAGCTCATCGAGGCCGATCTGGATATGCTCAATGAATTTTTTGAGCACCGGCAGGTTGATTTTCCAGGCAAACAGTCCTGATGCGCGGTCTTGATAAACATTTTTGGTCAAAAACGAAGCCAGTGCATTGTCGTTGAGGCGTGCCGACAGCTCTGCGCGGATGGATCCTCTACTCCGATGGAAACGCAGGTCCGTGGCGAGCAGCGTGTCCAATAACTTGGCATGATAGGTGTTTTCCGGCGTCCGGTAGTCCGATGGGGCCATATCGACGATAATCAGGCGGTTGGTTTTTTCCGGTTCAAGCAGGCCGAATATCATCGCCAGCTTGCCGCCCATGGAGTGACCGATGATATCGACACACCCGAGCCCCTGCCGGTCCAGATAGGCCAGGAGATCGTCGCACATGTCGGGATAGCGATGGGTCGGGGCATGCGGTGATCTGCCGTGATTTCTCAGGTCGAGCAGGTGGGCGCAGAAGCCGCGATCAGACAGGTTGCGGCCGATCGTCAGCCAATTGTCGGACATGCCGAACAGTCCGTGCAGGATGAGCACCGGCGGGCCGCTGCCGATGATTCGAGCGTACAGTTTCATGGTTTGCCGGTGTCGCAAAAGTGGTGCGTCAGCCACGTGTTCATGCAGGTCAGTATACCCTGCCGGGCGATGACATGGTATGCGAATCGTTCGGCAGACCTCTGTTGAGTGCAGGAGAGCCGGCGGAATGGGATAAAGCATCCCGGGAAACATCGGCACAGCGGCGCAATTGCCGGTTGCTTCTGTTCGCTGGGTTGATACTATGGACGAAGGGTCGGTTATCGCCGCGGACAACGTTGTCCTGTCAGGAGCGGGATCTTCGGCATAACGGCGAAATAACAGGGTCGGATCGATGTTTGTTGCATTGTTTCAGCTGCTTCGTGCTCACGACGTGCCGGTCAGTCCGACCTCTTTTTTGCGACTGCAGCGGGCGATGGCTGCAGGGTTGGTGCAGTCGCTCGACGATCTTTACGTGGCAGCCCGGACCATCCTGGTCAAGAGCGAGCGTCATTTCGATCGCTACGACCGTGTTTTCAGCCACCTCTTCGACGGCGCCGATCTGCCGGAATCGGATCAGCAAGCCGAATTGTTCTGGGCCCACGCCATGCTCGAAGAATGGCTGCGAGATCCGAAAACGACGGCCGCGCACCTCGGCATAGACGAACGGGAATTGCAGGGCCGCTCCATCGAGGAATTGCTCGAATATTTTCGCCAGCGCTTGCGGGAGCAAGACAGTCGTCACGACGGCGGCTCGAAGTGGATCGGCACCGGCGGTACCTCGCCGGTTGGTCATTTTGGTTATCATCCGGGCGGTATGCGGGTTGGCGGCGAATCGAAGCGTCGTTCGGCGGTTCAGGTCGCCGCCGAACGACGCTATCGCGATTATTCTCAAGACCGACCTCTTGGCGTATCCGAAGTCGGTGAGGCCTTGAAGAAACTGCGGCACATGGTCCCACGGGGAGCTCGCGACCGGCTGAATGTTGATGAAAGTATCCGTCAGACCATGAGAAACGGCGGTGAGATCGAAATCGTTTTCGAGCGGAGCATCGTCGACCGACTGAAGGTACTATTGCTGATCGACAACGGCGGCTGGTCGATGGACCCCTATGTCGATCTGGTACAGGTGTTGTTTTCCTATGCCCGGTCGCAGTTCAAGCAGCTTTCCATCTACTATTTTCACAACACCGTCTACGACGTATTGTGGCAGGATCCGGGGCGTCATCGCCGGCCGATTCCCGTCGATCGAGTCAGCGAACATGATCCGCAGACGCGGCTGATTATTGTCGGTGATGCCAGCATGGCCCCGTATGAACTGCTGGTACCCGACGGCTCGATCTATGCGTTTGAGAAGAGCGGAAAACCGAGTATCGAGCAACTCCGCTTGCTGGCGGAGACCTTCCGGCATCACGCTTGGATCAATCCGGTTGCCGCCGATCAGTGGCCGATGACGCGCAGTATCGGCATGATCCGCCAGCTTTACCCGATGTTCGAACTGTCCCTGGAAGGGCTTGAACAGGCGGTGCGCCATCTGACGCCCCGTTAAGCGGGACCCGTTTTGGGACCCCTTTCTCTCTGTGGGTCCCACGAATGCTCTTGCTGGCTGTCGGGGGATGTACTAGAGTGTCAGGAAGCCTTTATTGTGATGCGGGGATCAACCGGCCGCCAGTATAAACCGGAATCTCCGATGACAGAGGAGAGATGATGAAGATACCGATTGAGCGCATTCGGGTGGATGAGACGGTCAGGGTTCGGAAGGATATCGGCAATCTCGAACCGTTGCAGGAGTCGATCGCCGCTGTCGGCTTGATCAATCCAATTGTGATCGATGAGCGGGACAATCTCGTGGCCGGGTATCGGCGCCTGAGCGCCTGCAGAAATCTCGGCTGGTCGGAGGTGGAAGTCAAGGTTATCGAATTCGGCGGTGACGAACTTGGCATGCTTGACGTGGAAATCGCCGAGAACTTTTTTCGCAAGGATTTCAGTCCCCAGGAGATTTTGGAAAGCGAGCGGCGTCGCCAGCAGATCGTTGAGAAAAACCGGAAAAAAGGGTGGTGGGAACGGTTTCGAAACTGGTTGCGTCGTCTGTTTGGCGGAGCCGTCAATTAAGAACCAATCTCGCCGTTAAGTCGGAGACGGGAGCAGCCCGTGGTCGCCGCCGGCTGCCGCGACGGCGGCTCAGCTCCCCGGGGAAAACATGGTTAGGAGAGCTCGATGAATTTTTATCCAATGCTGCAGAAGCGGGCCGAAGAGAACAATCCGATCAGGGTCGGGGTGATTGGGGCCGGCAAGTTCAGTTCCATGTTCCTGTCCCAGGCGCGTTTGACGCCGGGCATGCAGATTGTCGGGATTGCCGATCTCGACCCCGATAAGGCGCTCCAGGCCCTGGTCAAGACTGGCTGGGATACGGCACAGACGGCGAGCGCAGATTCGCCGGGCGCGATCAACGATGCCGCCCGGCGTGGTCATATTGCTTTGACCGGTGATGCGGGAGCCCTGATCGATGCCGATTGCCAGATCATCATGGAGATTACCGGTAACCCCGAGGCCGGAACCAGCCATGCCGTCCGGGCTATCGAAGCGGGCAGGCATGTGGTGATGGTTAATGTCGAAGCGGATTGCCTGCTCGGTCCTGAACTGGCACGACTGGCGCACCGGCAGGGAGTTGTCTACAGCATGGCCTACGGCGATCAGCCGGCATTGATCGCCGAACAACTCGATTGGGCCCGCACGGTCGGTTTCGAGGTGGTCTGTGCCGGCAAGGGGACCCGTTATCAGCCTGAATACCATTATTCGACTCCGGAGACGGTTTGGGGCTATTACGGTTTTTCCGAAGAACAGGTGGGCAGCGGCGATTATAACGCCCAAATGTTCAACTCGTTTCTCGACGGCAGCAAGTCGGCGATCGAAATGTGCGCCGTCGCCAATGGCTCGGGACTTGTGCCGCAACGCGCCGGCTTGCAGTTCCCTTCGGTAGATATCAACGACCTGGCCGAGGTGCTGAAACCGGTGAGTGACGGCGGCATCCTTGAACAGGACGGAACCGTGGAGGTCATTGCCAGCGAATGGCGTGACGGAACTCCCGTCCTCGCCGACCTGCGTTGGGGGGTCTACGTGGTGTTTCGAGCGCCCACTGCTTATGTGGCCCGCTGTTTTCAAGAATATGGGATGAAGACAGACAGTAGCGGAATCTATGCGGCCCTGTACCGTCCCTACCATTTTATCGGGCTTGAACTTGGTATCAGCGTCGCCAGTATCGCTGTGCGCGGTGAACCAACCGGATGTAGCCGGGATTTCGTTGCCGATGTCGCCGCCTGTGCCAAAAAAGATTTGCAACCGGGCGATATACTGGACGGGGAAGGGGGCTATACCGTTTTCGGTAAACTCCTGCAGGCCCAGGATAGTCTGACCCGCGGGGCATTGCCGCTTGGGTTGAGCGGTCGGGCGCGGGTTACGGCGCCGGTAGCCAAGGGAGAGGTGGTTACCTACGACGACGTGGAAATCGATCGCAGAAGCATGGCATATACCCTGCGTCATCAAATGGAACGCAGCAGGATCGGATAAGGGCAGCAGCGTGATTACACCCTGAGGAGGGACTATGAAAAAGATTCTGATCGTCTATTTCAGCCGGACCGGCAAAACTGAAAAAATGGCCCAATACATCGCCGAAGGAGTAAGAATGTCGGGCTGTGCGGCGGAGATGGCGAGTGTTTCCAAGATTGCCAGCGATGCCGAAATCATCGGTTATGACGGCTATATCTTCGGCTGCCCGACCTATCACAAGGACATGACGAGCAATATGAAACAGTTTCTGTTTCTTGCCGAACGAGCCAACCTGGTGGGCAAGATCGGCGGGGCCTTCGGTTCCCATACCCACAGCGGTGAAGCGGCCCCGATGATTTACGAGACCATGCAGCACGTCTTCAAGATGGATATGACCACCCTCGGCCCGCTCAATCTCGAAGAGGCGACAATCGCAACCGACGAAGGCCTGAAGGCCTGTCAGCAATATGGCCGGACGGTCGGCGAGATGCTGG
>CAZUJZ010000246.1:0-5535 GCA_964620665.1 uncultured Desulfofustis sp.
GCTATATCATCGGCACCATTGCCGTGTTGCTGCTGATCTTCTTTCTCCGATCGAATCCGTGATGACATTGATCGTCCTATTTCTGTCGAGGTAACGCATGGAGTCCATTTTCTCCTTCGGGGTGGCGCTGCTGGTTGCGCCGCTGTTCCCGGGCATCATTCTCAAGGTCAAGGCATTTTTTGCCGGCAAGAAGGGACCGCCGTTGCTGATCAAGTACTACACGCTGGTCAAACTGCTGCGCAAAGGATTTGTCTACAGCACCAGCACCAGCCTGGTCTTCCGCATGGGGCCGACCATCGTTTGCGCGACGGCCCTGATGGCCCTGTTGTTCTTCCCGTTCGGCGCCGTGGCGCCGCTGCTCTCTTTCGAGGGAGACGTGATCGTCCTGTTCTACGTTATTGGACTGGGCCGCTTTTTCATGGTGGTGGCCGCGCTCGATACGGCCTCTCCGTTCGAGGGGATGGGGGCCGCTCGTGAGGCTTTTTTCGGTACCCTGGCCGAGGCGAGTATCTTCGCCATGCTCATCTTGTTTTATCGGATGAACGGCTCACTCAGTCTGGCCGGCTACTTCACCGGGCCGGAGGCGATTTCCCAGACGGCCCCGGCCGGCGCGCTGTTACTGCTGGTGATCGTTGCCCTGTTTATGGTCCTGCTCGCCGAGAACTCCCGAGTCCCGGTGGACGATCCGGCCACCCACCTGGAATTGACGATGATTCACGAGGTGATGATCCTCGACCACAGCGGCCCGGACCTGGCCCTGATCGAATACGGCTCGTTCTGCAAGCTGCTGTTTTTTGCTTCCTTTGTCGCGATGCTCATCTACCCGTTTCACCAGCTCGGCGGGATACTCGCCTCGATCCTGTTTTACGCGGCTGTCGCCCTGGTGTACGTGGCCATCGGCATTACCGAATCGATCATGGCCCGGCTGAAGATGAACCTGGTGCCCAAATATATCCTGACGTCCTTTACCCTGGCGTTTTTTGCGGTGATCCTGTCCATGGGGATAAGCAAATGATCAATATGACTGACACCATTCTCGTGATGATCCTGCTATCGGTATTGTTGTCGCTGGCATCCAACCGGCTGTCCGCCCTGGTCCGGATCATGGCTCTGCAGGGCATCATGGTGTCGCTTACCCCGTTGTTTCTCGAGCATCACAGCAATCTTGGCAGCGGTGGGCTGATCTTTTTCCAGATCATGATCCTGATCAAGGGGCTGCTCATTCCCGGCCTGTTGTTCATGGCGGTGCGCAAGGTTTCGATCACCCGGGAGATCGAGCCGCTGATCGGCTATCACGCCTCCCTGTTTTTCGGGTTGGTATGTATTCTTCTGTCCGGCTATATCGCCTCGCGACTGCAGGTGTCCCTGCCGGCCGGCCATGAACTGCTGCTGATCACGGCCATCACCACGCTGGCCGCCGGACTGTTTTTGATGATGGGCAGGACAAAGGCGATCACCCAGGTGATCGGTTACCTGATGCTGGAAAACGGCATTTACCTGATCGGCACTGCGCTGACCAAACAGTCGCATACCCTGTACGTGGTCGAGTTCGGAGTGTTGCTCGACCTGCTGGTCGGCGTGATGATCATGGGGATCATCCTGCATAACATCAACCACGCCTTCGATGATGTCGACACTTCCCTGATGCGACGTTTAAAGGACTGAACCGATGATTGAATTTATTTTCCTGCTGCCGATGATGACCGGTATCATCGCGCTCTTTCTGCCGGTCAGTCTCGGCAGAGGAGTGTTGGTCGTGACCGCCCTGTTGCATCTCCAGGTCTGCGTGATGGGCTGGATGGGCAAAATCGAGCCGATTTTCGGCGCCTTTTTCGGGCGATCGCCGGAAGGGATGTTGGTGCTGCTGGTCACCTCCTTCATCTTCCTCTTCATATCCATCTACGCCGTCTCCTATATGGAAGAGACGTCGATGCAGAGCGAGCCGATCTTTATCGGCTGCATGCTTCTCTTCCTCGGCACGATGAGCATGGTCACGCTGGCCGATCACCTGATCGTCCTGTGGATCGCCATCGAGGCAACCACCCTGGTCAGTGCCCCGCTGATCTTTATCAACCGTTCGAAACGGGCCCTGGAGGCGACCTGGAAATATGTGCTGATCTGCTCTGTTGGCATCGCTTTGGCCCTGCTCGGCTGTTTTTTCGTGACCCTGTCCATGGATGTTGCCATGATCAACGTGCCGCTCACCTTTTCCTCGCTCACCGCGGTGGCCGGGCGCCTCGATCCGTTCTGGCTGACCTTTGGCTTCATCTTCATCATCATCGGCTATGGCACCAAGATGGGGCTGGCGCCGATGCATACCTGGCTTCCCGATGCCCACAGCGAAGCGCCGAGCCCGGCCTCCGCTCTGCTTTCCGGGGCGCTACTCAACTGTGCCTTCCTCGGGGTCTATAAATTCCACACCCTGATGCATCTTGCCGGACTCGGATCGTTTTCCAGCAATCTGCTGATCGGATTCGGCCTGGTCTCAATGGTGGTCGCCGGCATCTTCATCCTTCGTCAACCCGATTACAAACGGATGCTGGCCTATTCCTCCATCGAGAATATGGGGATTATCGCCTTCGGTGTCGGGATCGGCGGGATCGCCCTGTACGGTGCACTGCTGCACCTGATCCATCATTCTCTGCTCAAATCGTCGCTGTTTCTGTCCAGCGGCAACATTTTGCTTGGTTTCGGCAGCAAGCTGGCTGCGCTGGTCGGCGGTCTGACCCGGTTTCTGCCGAAGACCGCGGTGTCGTTTCTCGCCGGTTTTGTCGGTATTTCCGGACTGCCGCCCTTTGGCCTGTTTATCAGTGAGTTGTGTATCATTTTCGGGGCGTTTCAGGCCGGGCATTATCTGGCGGCCATCGTTTTTATCGCCAGCCTGGTGTTGATCGTTGCCGGAATGGCCCAGATTGTTACCGATATGTCGTTCGGCGATGCCGGCCAGGTCGAGATCCTGGTCGGCGAGGGGTTTTTCCGGGTCATGCCGCCCTATGTGCTGCTGGCCGCCTCCATCGTGCTGTGCATCTGGCTGCCCGACGAGATCTTCCAGACCATTATCAATACCATCAGCGTGATCGGGGGAACGATCCATGGATAACCTGCTGGCCATACGTCATGGCGAGGCGATCGGGAGAGAGCTGATCCCCTGTGTGCCCCTGGCCCGGTTTTCTGCCGAGCTGTCTTCTTTTATCAGTGCCGGCGGTTCCATCGTTCAGCTGTTTGGACATCGGCAGGGAAGCGAGATCAGGTTGCTGGCAGTCGTTCGCAATGACGGCCTCTATGCGCTTGGTACCGTGGTCGAGCGGGAATTTCCGTCGCTGACCGCCGCCACCAGCGAAAAATTTCACCTCTTCGAGCGTGAGATTGCCGAACAGTACGGTATTATTCCGGTCGACCATCCCTGGCTGAAAATGGTGCGCTATCACGCCAACGAAACCGGTCTGCCCGATGCCTTCGGCAATGACTACCGCCAGGAGATCCCCGGGGATTACCCCTATTTTCAGGTCGACGGGTCGGCCATTCACGAGGTTGCCGTCGGTCCGGTGCATGCCGGCATTATCGAGCCGGGGCATTTTCGCTTTCAGTGCGCCGGCGAAGAGGTCTTCTCCCTGGAGATCCAGCTCGGCTATCAGCATCGCGGTGCTGAAAAGCTGCTGACCGGGGTGCCACTCAAACGAGTGCCGATCATCTGCGAAGCGATCGCCGGAGACACCGCCATCGGCCATAATCTCTGTTGCTGCCAGGCCATCGAGGCGCTCGCCGGTCTCAGCGTCGACCGCGGCGCCCGGGTCGTGCGAACCATTGCACTGGAGTTGGAGCGGATCTGTAACCATGTCGGTGATCTCGGGGCGCTCAGCGGCGATGTCGCCTTCAATCCGCCGGCCGCCTATTTCGGTAGGATCAGGGGCGAATTTTTGAATCTGCTGCTGACCCTCTGCGGCAATCGCTTCGGCAAGAGCCTGGTACGGCCGGGCGGCGTCTCCCAGGTAATGACCGATGAGCAGCGGCGGATCATCGCTGACAAGCTGGCTGAAGCCGAACCGGAGATCCGGCATGTCTGCGACCTGCTCTTTACCGCCCACACCGTGCAGGCCCGTTTTGAGCATACCGGCACCGTCTCTGTCGAAGTGGCCGAACAACTCGGTCTGGTGGGGTATGCCGGCCGGGCTTCCGGGATCGCCTATGATGCCCGGCAGCAGTTTCCGACCGAATGTTACGCAGAGGTGGTGGCCTGCCGCAACGAGATGACCAATGGCGACGTCTACAGCCGGGCCCAGGTCCGCCGGGAAGAGATCATGCACTCGATCTCGGTGATTCGAACCATGCTCAGTGACGGTGTGGATGCGGCCGGTCCCGTGTTCATGCAGGAGCGGGAGTTGGTCCCGAATGCGATGGTGGTGACCATGAACGAAGGTTGGCGGGGCGAAGTGTCCCATTGCCTGCTGACCGGGGCGGCGGGGGAGATCGAACGTTACAAGATCAAAGACCCGTCGTTTCACAACTGGACCGGATTGGCCATGGCCCTGCGCAATCAGGAGATTTCCGATTTTCCGTTATGCAACAAGAGCTTTAATCTGTCCTATTGCGGATTCGATCTGTGATGAAGTGAAACCATGATGGCGGTTCTCACCAGTGAGCCGGCATCTTTGCTTTGATAAGGTTTTGCCATGTGGAAAGTGATCAGGAACAGGATAGAGCAGGGGTGCAAGACCTCGAAGTATCCGAGAGTGCCGATTAATCTCTATCACCGCTATCGGGGCCGTCCAACGCTGAAGCCGGACTGCCCGATGGCGGTGGTCGAGGCCTGTGCAGCGTGTTGCCCGCAGGAGGCGATTCGTGCCGAAGAGCGGAGTATCGACCTGGGGCGCTGCACCTTCTGCGGGCAGTGCGAGACCGTTGCCGATGGGGCTTTCGTCACCTTTAGCCAGGATTTCGGCATGGGTGCCGCCTCCCGGGAGGATTTGATCACCGATGGAAGCCTGCCCGATCTGGCCAACCATACGAAAACCCATTTCAAAAAACTCTTCGGCCGCTCGCTGCAGTTGCGCCAGATATCCGCCGGGGGCTGCAACTCCTGCGAGGCCGATACCAACGTGCTCAACACCCCGTTTTTCGATCTCTCCCGGTTCGGAATCGACTTTGTCGCATCTCCGCGTCATGCCGATGGCATCCATGTTACCGGTCCGATAACAAGAAACATGCGGGCGGCCCTGATCGCCACCTACGAAGCGGTGCCGTCGCCCAAGGTGGTGATCGCCAGCGGCGCCTGTTCAATTTCCGGCGGGCCGTTCTGGGGGAGCCCTGAAATCGTCGGCGATCTGAACAGCATCCTTCCGGTGGATCTCTATATTCCCGGTTGTCCGCCCCATCCTTTGACCACGCTACATGCGTTGCTGGCCTTTTTTAAATTTCCCCCATGACGGGGCGTCACAACGAAGCATCAAAACCGCCATCGTGGTCGGACGGGTTGGTTGATTCTCCCTCCGGCTGCTGCGCTGCGGCCTGATCGGCTGAATCTCGACCAACGGCGGG
>CAZUJZ010000247.1:0-5530 GCA_964620665.1 uncultured Desulfofustis sp.
CGCAAGGTGCGGCAGGGCTCCATCGCTGACGGTAATCATCTGTTTTCTTCTCCCCTTGGTTACGCTCCGTTGATAACGTCGTGTTGCTGAGTATTACCAGATGTGCCGGGATCAGACAAGAACAGCCCGAAGCGACGGTCGCTTCGGGCTGTTCGGACGAGCTGGTGTTACCGATGGTACTACAATAATGCGAGCAATACGCCGGCGGCCACTGCGGAGCCGATGACGCCTGACACGTTGGCGCCCATGGCGTGCATGATCAGATGGTTCTGCGGGTTTGCTTCCAGGCCTACCTTGTTGACCACGCGGGCGGCCATCGGCACGGCGGAAACACCGGCGGCACCGATCAGCGGATTGACCTGGGTCTTGGACAGCTTGTTCATCAGTTTGGCCATCAGCACACCACCGGCGGTACCGATGGCAAAGGCTATGACACCGAGGACCAGGATACCGAGCGTTTCCAGGTTGAGGAATTTGTCAGCGGACAATTTACTGCCGACACCGAGACCGAGGAAGATGGTGACGGTATACATCAACGGGCCCTTGATCGTGTCCGACAAACGGTCGATAACCCCGCATTCCTTGGCCAGGTTACCGATCATGAACATGCCGATCAGTGGTGCCGCGGTGGGCAGCAGCACTGCACAGATGCCGAGGACCAGCAGTGGCAGGATGATCTTCTCCAGCTTGGAGACGTGGCGCATCTGCACCATCTTGATCTGCCGTTCTTCCTTGGAGGTCAGCCATTTCATGATCGGCGGCTGGATAATCGGCACCAGCGCCATATAAGAGTAGGCGGCAATGGCTATGGATCCGAGCAGTCGCGGAGAGAGTTGGCTGGACAGGAAAATCGCCGTCGGCCCGTCGGCACCGCCGATAATGCCGATGGACGCCGCGTCCCGCAGGGAAAAGGCGATTCCCGGAACGAATTCGGACAGGGCCAGTGCGCCGAGCAGGGTTGCGAAAATACCGATCTGCGCGGCACCGCCGAGCAGAATGGTCTTCGGATTGGCGATCATCGGGCCGAAATCGGTCAGGGCGCCGACGCCCATGAAGATCAGCAGCGGGAAAATACCGGTGAGGATGCCGACTTCATAAATATAGTGCAAAATCCCACCCGGATCGGCAATGCCGGCAAGCGGAATATTGGCGAGGATGGCGCCGTAGCCGATCGGAATCAACAGCAACGGTTCAAATTGCTTGAAAATACCGAGATACAGGAGCACCAGGCCGACACAGATCATCAGGATCCTGCCGATGCCGACGGTCCAGTCCCGCTCCAGTTGCCCGTCGATGATGCCGTAGGCGCCGGTGGTTCTGAACAGGTTGCCGATCAGCTTGCCGATATTGGGCAACTCATGACTGACCAGGGCCAGCGGCCGTTCTGCGACGACGACCGATGGAGTGATTGAACCGAGCTGCTCGCCCTGTTTTACCTTCTGGTATGATTCGACAGAGAGAGACTCGATAATGCCGGCGGTTCCGGCTTTGAGTTCGGTGATGGTTCCGTCGGCGTCTTTTAAAACAAAGAGGGTATCGCCGCTGTAAACGGACCGTCCGGGGGCAATGTCTATGCGGATCACCTTGGCGTCGGAAGGCGACGTAATGACCACACCATCTTCGGTCGCCTGGACGGGGGCCCCTGCACAGAGGCAGAAGCCGAGCAGTATGAGCAGAATTGTTTTGATTTTCATAATGATTCCATCATTCAAACAATGCCAGTCGAGGCGGGGAAGGCCCGCCTCGACAACGGGAAGAGCAGTATCTGCCTGGTCAGCCAATGGTGAAAAGATGATCCGATGCCTGCACCGTATCTCCCGCCGATACTTCGATGGCCAGGATTTTTCCATCACAGGGGGACTTGACTTCCGACTCCATTTTCATGGCTTCCAGCACCAGCAAGGGCTGATCCTTGGTAACGGAATCCCCGACTTTGACGAGGATCTTGACGACATTACCCGGAGTCGGTGATTCAACCTCGGTGCCTTCGCCGGCAGGTGCCGCGGCGGGAGCTGCCGGTGTGGCCGGTTGTGCCGGGGTGGCCTGAACAGCGCCGCTGCCTTCGGCAACAGTGACGTCGTAGCTGCGATTGTTGACGGTAATGGAGTAGGAGCGCGGTCCGGACGGTGCCGGGGCAGCTGCCGCTTTTCTCTTGGCGGCGGGTTTGGCCGGCGCCTCTTCGTCACTCTTCTTGCGAACGTTGACCTTGGCGTTGCCGAGCAGATAATCAAGCCCTTTCTGTTCGCAACTGGCGATGATAAAGAGGTTCTCGTCGGTGACCGGCAGCTTGTTCTCTTCAAGAATCTTGGTTGCTTTCGGGATACCCGGCTCGAGAATATCGAGCGGATCATCGGTGAAAACCGGCTTGCCCAGTTGTTCGGAAGCGAGTTTGACGATTTCCGGATCAGGCGGTGTCGGGGTCTTGCCGAAGTAGCCGAGGACCATGTTGCCGTAATTCTGGTTGATCACCTTCCACTGGCCCTGGGTAACGTTCATGTAGGCCTGCTGGAAGTAGAACTGGGAAACGGGGGTGACTGACGAGCCGAAACCGCCAAGCCGGATGACATTGGCCATTTCTTTGATGACCGCCGGATAGAGGTGCAGCGTACCGGTATCGCGCATCATCATCGTGTTGGCGGTCAGAGCGCCGCCGGGCATCGGCGACAGGGTGATCGTCGGCGAGACCATTTTCGCTTCCGGCGGGAAGAAATAGTCCTTCATCGCGTCCTCGAAGGCCTCTTCGGCGAGGAGTATTTTTTCATAGTCGAGATCGAGCGTGAAATCGGTTCCTTTCAGGACGTGCATCATTGACAGGATATCGGGCTGACAGGTACCGCCGCTGACCGGGCTCTTGGCCAGATCGATGCCGTCGGCGCCGCCTTCGATGGCCGCCAGGTTCTGGGAGATGCCGATACCGGCGGTATCATGGGTGTGGAACCAGAGGATGGTATCGTCGGAGACCATTTTCCGGGCCCCCTTGAAGGTGTCGTAGACTTTTCTCGGATTCGCCGTGCCGGTTGCGTCTTTGAAGCAGATGGAATGGAACGGGATGTCCGAGTCAAGGATCACTTTCAGACGTTCGAGGTAGAACTCCGGTGTATGCGCGCCGGTACAGCCGGGCGGCAGATCCATAATGGTCACGACGATCTGGTGCTGCAACCCGTGGTGGGCGATCCGCTCGCCGGAGTACTCAAGGTTGTGCATGTCGTTGAGCGCATCGAAATTGCGGATCGTGGTCATACCGTGCTTCTTGAACATCTTGGCATGCAGATCGATCATGTCCCGTGGCTGCTGGCTGAGCGCCACGACGTTGATGCCACGGGCCAGGGTCTGCAGATTGGCATCGGGACCGACTTTTTCGCGGAAACGATCCATCATGTCGAAGGCCGACTCACCGCAATAGAAGAAAAGGCTTTGAAAGCGTGCGCCACCACCGGCCTCGAGATGGGTGATACCGGCATCGACACTGGCCTGGAGGGCGGGAAGAAAATCATCGGTTAACACCCGCGCGCCGAAAACTGACTGAAATCCGTCCCGGAAAGACGTATCCATGAATTTGATTACTTTTTTACCCACCGTACTTCTCCTTGCGTTAGGTTATGTCAACCATGCCGGCTGACGGATGATATTCGCTTTCGCTTTCTGTTCAGCGCAGCGCCGCAGCTCGTTCCGCTTCAAAGGCGGCAATGGCGGCGGTGATGACGACGATATCCTCGTCCCGGTCTGCTGCCGCTGCCGATTTTTGCCGCTCTTTTTCCTGTCTCAAGCGCTCCCTCTCATCCTGGATCGCTTGCAGTTCGCGCGCCGTGACTCCTTTGGTGAGCATGGCGACGAGTTGGATAAGCACAACCATCAGAATGAGAAACAGCAACACGGTTGTCATGCCGACAACCATCAACTTCAGTCCTTCAATGATCATCTGGTATCCCCGCCTCTTGTTTCAGTGCCGTGATCAGGTTCGCCGGATTACTCTTCGTAAACGGCATATTCGGTAGTATCTCCCAGCAGCAGATCGATCTCACTCTGGACGCTCTGACGCTGGGGGCTGTTGAACCAATTCTCCCAGTCTTCACGGGAGCGCCACGTGGATATGACGACACACTCGTCGGGCTGGTCGATTCTGCGCAAGGTTTCGCCGTAGATATAACCCGGCTGATTGAGCGTCAGGCTGCGCATTTTTTTCAGCAGAACCGTCAACTCGATGATGTTCTTGTCGACACCTTTTCTGGTGATAAAAATCTTGACTGCCATGCCGTTCCTCCTTGGTTGTGTTTGAACGACCGATCGGAGCGGTTTGGTCAGAGCCGGCGGTATCGTCGACCACCGGTTGAGGATGGATGCGGCTGAACTAAAGAAGAAACATCGTCTCAGCACAACTATCCATGGGGAGCGTGTTGCCACATGAAAACCGGAAAAACGCCCGCCATCATGGCCCCTTGTCCTGCCACAAGAGTATAGGGTAGATTTTTGTTTGTAAAGATAAATTGAAATCAGTTCCGCCAATCTCTATTATAAAAAATGATTAATATTTTCGCCTTGTTCCCGGATCCTGCCGGTAAAGATACAGATTTACAGCAAAAAGAAGCCGCTTGAGCTGGTATGACCAGGACGAATATTTCGATCATTAAACAAAATTTATAAAAGCATTGCAAATTATTTACGGAATCACATCCGTGTTTCCCTGTTTGTGGTAGTGTTTCGTCTCTTTAACTGCCCAAAAAGTTGTCTAAATCGTGACGCATCCGTCTATCGATTACCGCAACTCTTTCTGGTTGTATGGTCAATAGCAAGAGATCAAAGGAAAAATCGATATTGGTCGGACCAGAAAAAGAGTGTGGTGCCAGGAGCCTCGACTGACATGGCCGGTGTAAAGATTTTGTTGCGTTTCGGAATCCTGTCTGGTTTCTTGTCTCGACACTGGATTATCCCCCGTTTCTTACCGAGTCAGCGATGGTCGAAAACGATACAATCGTTCAATTTATCAAGTACGCGTTGGCCGGCGGTCTGGCAACCGTCACTCATATTGTTGTCTTTCACCTGATAGCCTGGAAGGCGTTCCCTGCGCTCCAGCCTGATGATCACGCGGTGCGTCTGCTGCGGCTGCGTATCAGAGAGATCAACGATTACCAGCGGGCGCGTAATTCGATGATCAGCAACGCGGTGGCCTTCCTGGTCTCCAATATGGTTGCTTATATCACTAATATCATTTGGGTCTTTGAGCGTGGGCGGCACGCTTTTCTGATCGAGATCGGCCTGTTTTACCTGGTTTCCGGTATCAGCGTGGTGCTTGGTACATCACTGATGGGCTTTCTTATCAGGCGGTTCGGTATGCTGACGACCTATGCGTTTACGGCCAATATCGTGACGGCGGTGATGATCAATTACGCTGTTCGGAAATTTTTCATTTTCCAGGGATGAAAGAAAGATGCCTGTGACATCACTTGACCGGGTAGCCAGGTATCATCATGAAGGTCCGCCGAAGAAAATCGTGCATGTGCTGCTCGAGAAAAAAGTTGTCGATTCTCCCTGT
>CAZUJZ010000248.1:0-5000 GCA_964620665.1 uncultured Desulfofustis sp.
GCAGCAGCCGGAGGGAGGATCAACCAGCCCATCCGACCACGATGCCGATTTTCATCGTTCGTTGTGACGCCCCGTCATGGGGGTCAGAAGCTCTCCCGATAATCGCCGTAGCCCTCTTCTTCGAGGCGGTCTACCGGGACAAACCGCAGCGCGGCGGAATTGATGCAATAGCGCTTATTGGTGGGCGGCGGCCCGTCGGAAAAAACGTGGCCGAGGTGGGAATCGGCCAACCGGCTGCGCACTTCGGTGCGCTGCATGAAGAGTGCAAAATCGCGCCGCTCGACAATATTGTCAGGCTCCACCGGCCGGGTGAAACTGGGCCAGCCGGTCCCGGAATCGAACTTGTCGCGTGAACTGAACAGCGGCTCGCCGGAAACGATGTCGACATAAAGCCCGTCTTCCTTGTTGTTCCAGAACTCATTGTCAAACGGCGGTTCCGTTCCATCTTTTTGAGTCACCTGGTATTGCATCGGTGTCAACAGCTCTCGCAGCCGTTTATCACTTGGTTTACGAAACTCCGCCGGCCCATCGTCGCTGTTTTTCCACACCTTCTCCTGAAACGCCTGCCGTCCCGAACCGGCTTTGTACAACGAATAGTGCGCGACATTCTTGCGATAATAATCCTGATGATACTCCTCGGCCTCGTAGAACGGTTGAGCCGGCAGAATATCCGTCACCACCGGCCGACTGAACAGACCCGATGCATCGAGATCCGCCTTGGACTGCTCGGCAATCTGCCGCTGATCATCGGTGGTGTAAAAAATGGCCGTCCGGTAATGGCTCCCCCGGTCGGCAAACTGCCCGCCGTCATCGGTCGGGTCGATCTGTCGCCAGAAGGTCTCGACCAGTTCCCGGTAAGAAATCCGTTCGGGATCATAACGGACCCGCACCGCTTCATAATGACCGGTGCCGCCGGCGGATACTTTGGCGTACTCGGCATCCTCAGCGGCCCCACCGGTATAACCGGCAACGACATCGATAACCCCATCGAGTTGTTCAAAGGGCGGCTCCATACACCAAAAGCAACCGCCACCGAACAGTGCGGTCTCTTCCTCGGTTTTTGTCGTCGTCCGGTCGGCGGCGCAGGCCGTCGTGCCAATGCCGATCAACAGGACGGCCAGCAGTATGCTGTTCATAGCTCACTCCAGTTTTGTTGAGAATTATTCTTGATAATGAAAAGATAGGCACGACAGCGGCCGCAGACAAGAGCTCCGCCGCTCCATTGATCTTTTCCCGGCGACCGCTGTTGCCTCCACCGGCGTTTAGGTGTATAAAAAGACCGAATCTTCCATGCCAACCTTCAGCCGGGAGAGCCGTATGAAAAAACCGGGCACGACCAAACGAACCAAATTCATTTTCATCACCGGTGGCGTCCTGTCCTCCCTCGGCAAAGGACTGGCGGCCGCATCGATCGGCGCCCTGCTCGAATGCCGGGGACTGACCGTCACCTTCCAGAAACTCGACCCCTACATCAACGTCGACCCCGGAACGATGAATCCGTTTCAGCACGGGGAGGTCTTCGTTACCGACGACGGTGCCGAAACCGATCTCGACATGGGCCATTACGAGCGCTACACCAACGCGCTGATGGCCCAGAAAAACAATTACACCTCGGGCAGGATCTACTATTCGGTGATCACCAAGGAGCGCCGCGGTGAATACCTCGGCGGCACCGTCCAGGTCATTCCGCACATCACCGATGAAATCAAGGCCGCCGTGCTGCAACTGGACGGCAGCGCCGATATCGCCATCATCGAAATCGGCGGCACCGTCGGCGATATCGAAGGCCTGCCCTTTATTGAAGCGATCCGCCAGCTGCGCAGTGATCTGGGCCGGGAATACTCGTTATTCGTCCACCTGACCCTGGTTCCCTATATCAAGGCGGCCGGTGAGGTCAAAACCAAACCGACCCAGCACTCGGTCAAAGAGTTGCGGGCCGACGGCATTCAGCCCGATATTCTGCTCTGCCGCACCGAGGTCCCGCTCTCCGCCGAACTCAAGGCCAAGATTGCGCTGTTCTGCAACGTGCCCAAGGATGCGGTCATCACCGCCATCGATGTCGACAATATCTACGAGGTACCGCTGCTGTTTCACCATGAAGGCCTGGACGGGAAAATTCTCGAGTTGCTCAATGTCTGGACCGGCTCGCCGAATATCACGCCGTGGCAGGATCTGGTCGACAACCTCAAAAACCCTCTGCACACGGTCACCATCGCCATCACCGGCAAATATGTCGATCTGACCGAATCCTACAAGAGTCTTCACGAGGCACTGATCCACGGCGGCTTGGCCAACCGCGCCAAAGTCGAACTCCTCTACCTGAGCGCCGAGGAACTGGAAGCCGGCGATCCCGAGCAGTTGCTGGCCGGCTGCGACGGCATCCTGGTACCGGGCGGTTTCGGCAAACGGGGCGCCGAGGGCAAAATACGGGCAATCACCTATGCCCGGCAGGGCAAGATTCCCTTTTTCGGAATCTGTCTCGGCATGCAGCTGGCCGTCGTCGAATTCAGCCGCCACGTCGCCCATATTGAAAACGCGCACTCATCGGAACTCGACCCGCTCACTCCGGATCCGGTTATTTATCTGTGCAAGGAGTGGTTTGACTATCGCTCCCAGAAAAAGCAGGTGCGCGACGAACAATCCGACTTCGGCGGCACCCTGCGGCTCGGCGCCTACCCGTGCATGTTAAAGAAAGACACCTTCGCGATGGCCGCCTACCGGACCGACGAAATCAGCGAGAGGCACCGGCACCGCTACGAGTTCAACAACGACTACCGGGACGTGCTCAGTAAAGCCGGACTACTCATCTCCGGCATCTCGCCCGACAACCACCTCGTCGAAATCGTCGAAATTCCCGAACACCCCTGGTTTCTCGGTTGCCAGTTCCATCCGGAATTCAAGTCCAAACCGATGAGGCCGCATCCGCTGTTCCGCGATTTTATCAAAGCCGCGTTGGACTACCGGAGCGCACAAGAATAATGGACGCCGCCACCGTTGCCATTGGCCGACCCGACGGGCCCGACCTGCTGGTCGGACCGGGCCGGCCGCTGCTGCTGATCGCCGGACCGTGTGTTCTTGAATCGCCCGAGCTGGCCAGGCGGGTTGCCGGAACCATGCAGGAGATCTGCGATCGGCTCGGCCTGTCCTACGTGTTCAAGGCATCTTTCGACAAGGCCAACCGCACGTCGCTCGACTCGTTTCGCGGTCCGGGCCTGGCGGGCGGACTGGCCGACATGGCCCGCATTCGCGAGGAGTTGAAGGTCCCCGTCGTCTCCGATGTGCACGAATCGTCGCAGGTGCCAAGCGCCGCTGCGGTCCTCGATCTGATCCAGATCCCCGCCTTTCTCTGCCGCCAGACCGACCTGCTCCAGGCCGCGGCCGCGACCGGCAAGCCGATCAATCTGAAAAAAGGCCAGTTCCTCTCTCCCTGGGATATGGCCCATGCCGTCGACAAGATCAACAGTGTCCGCGGCAGCCGGGTGATGCTTGTCGAACGCGGCTCCTGTTTCGGCTACAACAACCTGGTCGTCGACATGCGCTCTTTTCCGGTAATGCGCGGTCTCGGCTGTCCGGTTATTTACGACGCTACCCACTCGGTGCAGCTGCCCGGCGGGGCCGGCGGCTCGTCGGGCGGCCAGCGGGAGTTCATCGCACCGCTGGCCCGGGCGGCGGTCGCGGCCGGTATAGACGGCCTGTTCATGGAGGTCCACCCCGACCCGGACCGGGCCCTCTGCGACGGACCAAACTCTATCGCCCTTGACCGGGTCGAAGCCATTCTTCAGCATATCATCCGCATCCGTTCCTGCCTGGAACCGTAATCCCGATGAGCAGCGATCCCCGCCCACCGCCCGGAGATACTTTCTACCCTTCCGACTGTGAGGTTTTGGCCGGTTACCGGCAACGGTCAAGCCGCCGGCAGCCGGTTCTCGACGACGTGCTGCGCAGCCGGGCGGCAGCTGTTACCCTGCTGCTGCTCGATGTCGATGGGGTGCTCACCGACGGTTCCCTGATTTATAGCGAAACCGGTACGGAGACCAAGGCGTTCAATACCCAGGACGGCCTCGGTCTTAAACTGGTGCAGCGGGCCGGTGTTGAAACCGGATTGATCACCGCCCGACAGTCGGCAATCGTCCGGCGGCGGGCCGAAGAACTTGCTCTGAATCACACCTATCAAGGTGTCGGCCGCAAGTCTGCGGCCTTCAAGGAAATCCTGCGTCGATCCGGGCGAAAACCGGCCGAAGTCTGCTACATGGGCGACGACTGGATCGATCTGGCCGTGCTGAGCCGGGTCGGCCTCGCCGCCTGCCCGGCCAATGCCGTGCCCGAAGTGCAGAACGCCTGCCATTACGTCGCATCGCGCAGCGGCGGCCACGGTGCCGTTCGAGAAGTCTGCGATCTGCTGATCACCGCCAAAGGACTTCACCAGTCCCTGCTGCAGAGCTACCTGACATGAAGCTCACCCGTCGCAACCTGATATGGCTGATCCCGCTCGGCCTGATCGTCACCTTCCCGCTCTGGCGCCTGCCGCTGGCCACCTTTCTCGAGCCGCGCGGCGGTTTTGATTCCGATTTCGCCAAACGTGACGACAGAGCCCACAACTTCACGATGGAACAGGTGGTCATCCTGCAGAATCAGGCCGGGATCAAAACTGCCGAGATCCGGGCGGAGGAAGCTCAGACCAGCGACGTGCCGCACGAATTCATCCTCATCGATGTCGATGCCGATCTGTTTGACGAGCAGGGCAACCGCATCAATATCGTCGCCAGGACCGGCGTCTACAACGATCTGAGCCGGCAGCTGACGCTGCGCGACGATGTCCGGATCGACCAGGTTGCCGAAAACCAGCAGCTCTATTCGGAAGAGCTGTACTATTTCGACCAGGACCGAACCATCAAATCACCCGTCCGGACACGACTGGTCGGTGAACAGGCGGAAATCATCGGCAGCAGTCTCGACTACGATATTCTCACCGGGCACTATCTGATCGGCGGCCGGGTTTA
>CAZUJZ010000248.1:5010-5509 GCA_964620665.1 uncultured Desulfofustis sp.
GGTTTACTGCACCATTGCCGGCCTGGAATCACCTTGAAACCGGTTCTTCACGCTCTTCAAGCCATTCGCAGCACTCCACCAGAAAACAGGTTTTTGTCACCTGCCAGCGAATATTGACGTCCCACAGCATCATCGCAAACCTGGTCCTGCGCCCCCGTTGACTGGCCGGTCGCGGATCCTGGCGCAGCACCTCCTCGACCAACGGCAGCAGTGATCTGCCGGTCCGCTGCCGGTAGGCCGCGGCAAAAGACGCCGCAGCCGGGGCAAAGATCACCGGGATCTCAGCGCGATCAGCATCCGTCCAGCCGCTGGTCGCCTCTCCAAGCCGGTCGCTATAGGGCAGATACGGCTTGACGTCGAGAACCGGTGTTCCATCGAGCAGGTCGATGCCGCCGAGCTTGAGCGTCACGCCGCCACCGCTGGTTTCAATCCCGAGCAAGCGGACCGCGGACAGGCCGATGTGGTTCGGTCGATGCGGGCTTCTGGTGGCAAACACCCC
>CAZUJZ010000249.1:0-5491 GCA_964620665.1 uncultured Desulfofustis sp.
GCTGCCGCGAAACGTTGCCGGCAGCTCGAGGTCCGGGCGGACATAGTCCGGTCCGAGGCTGCAGCCGAAGAGGGACGATGCAGTTAGCAGCAGCAGGAGGCATCTGAGTATGGGTGGCGGGTTGATCAGCATGGCGCCTCGCTGGGAGGTGGGGCGGGCTCGTGTTTTTTGCGGCCTTTGGTCAGCCGGCTGATGGCCACAAAGAGCACCGGGACCAGGAAAACGGCGATAAAGGTGGCGGTCAGCATCCCGGAAAAGACGGTGATGCCCATGGCCTTCTGGGCGGCGGCACCGGCGCCGCCCTTGACGATCAGCGGGATGACCCCGAGCAGGAAGGCCATGGAGGTCATGATGATCGGTCGCAGGCGCAGTTTGCTCGCTTCCAGCGCGGCGGACTCCGGTGGCTGCCCCTCATCGTGTTTCATCTTGGCGAATTCGACGATCAGGATGGCGTTCTTGGCCGCCAGGCCGATGAGCAGGATCAGGCCGATCTGGGCGTAGATGCTGTTGGTCTGGCCGGTCAGCCACAAGCCGGACATGGCGCCGAATACCCCGATCGGCACGGCCAGGAGCACGGCAAAGGGGATCGACCAGCTCTCGTAGAGCGCGGCCAGAAAGAGAAAGACAAAGACCAGGGCCAGGGCAAAAATGATCGGCGCCTGCCCTGCCGATTCCTTCTCCTGCAGGCTGATGCCGGACCATTCGTAGCCGTAGCCCTGCGGCAGGACCCGGGCGGCGGTCTCTTCCATGGCCTTGATGGCCTCGCCGGAGCTGAAGCCCGGCGCCGGTTCGCCGCTCAGTTCGGCGGAGCGGAACATGTTGTAGCGTTCGATGGTGTTGGCCGCGGCGATCGGTACCGGCACGACCAGGTTGGAGAGCGGGATCATCTGGCCGCTTGCATTGCGGACATGGAAGAGGCCGATGCCGTTGATGTCGCTGCGAAACTGCGGTTCGGCCTGCAGGGTCACCTTGTAGGTGCGGCCGAAGCGGGTGAAGTCGTTGACGTTCAAACCGCCGAGGAAGGTCTGCAGGGCAACGGTAATATCGCTGATGGCGACGCCGAGTTTTTTGGCCCGGTCGCGATCGAGATCCAGGCGATAGGCCGGCGTGCCGGGGTTGAACTTGCTGTACACCTGGCCGATTTCCGGTCGTTTTTTTGCTTCGGCAACCAGTTGCCCGGCGACCTTGGCAAGATCCATCGGGCTCGATCCGATCTGGTCCTGCAGCTTGAAAGAAAAGCCGCCGGTGGCGCCGAGTCCCGGGATCGGCGGCGGGTTGAAGGCCAGCACCAGCGCTTCGGGAATTGCCCCCGCCTCGGCCAGTACCGCCTGCATGGTCGCACCGAGGCTGAGTTCCGGCTGCTTGCGCTCAGCCCACGGCTTGAGGACCGCGACAAAAAGAGCGGCATCGGACTGGATGGCGCCGGTGAGGATACTGTGGCCGCTGATCATCAGGGAACGGGCGATGGCCGGTTGCGCCATGAGCACCTTCTGGACCTGATCGCCGACGGCGATGGTGCGGTTGAGCGATGACGCGTCGGGCATGATTATCGAACCGATGAAGTAGCCCTGGTCTTCGGCCGGCACAAAGGCCCCCGGCACTCGTTGCATGATGCTGAAAGCGGCCAGGATGATGATGGCCAGCATCGCGCAGCTGATAATGATCCGTTTGATGGCCACCTGCACCGCTCGGCCGTAATGGGTGGTCAGCGCATCGAACCCGCGGTTGAAAAGACCGAAGAAGCGGTTAAATCCCCTTCCCTTCTTGGTGGGGTCCGTGGGCCGCAGCAGCAGCGAGCACAGGGCCGGGGTGAGCGTCAGGGCGACGAAGGCGGAGAGCAGGGTGGAAACGGCGACGGTCACCGCAAACTGCTTGTACATGACGCCCGCCATGCCGCCGAGAAACGCGACCGGAACGAAGACCGCCGCCAGGATCAGGGCGGTGGCGATGACCGGCCCGCTCACCTCCTCCATCGCCTGCAGCGTCGCCTGGCGCGGCGTCAGGCCGCGGGCCATGTGATGCTCGACGGCCTCCACGACGATAATGGCATCGTCCACGACGATGCCGATGGCCAGCACCATGGCGAACATGGTCATGGTGTTGATGGTAAAGCCGAGCAGCACGAAGGCGGCAAAGGTGCCGATGAGAGACACCGGTACGGCCAGCATCGGAATCAGCGTTGCCCGAAAGCTCTGGAGAAAGAGAAAGACGACGAGCAAAACGAGCAGCAGCGCCTCGAAAAAGGTGTGGACCACCGACTCCAGTGACGCTTTGATAAAGACGGTGTTGTCGTGGACGACCTCATAGGCGACATCATCGGGAAACGATGCGGCAAGCTCATCGAGCTTCTTTATGATCAGCTGCGACGTCTCGATGGCGCTGCCGTCCGGCGTCATGTTGATGGAGAAGGCCACCGCCGGTTTGGTGTTATAGCGGGCGGCATAATTGTAGTCCTTGGCGCCGAGTTCAACCCGGGCAACATCTTTGATGCGGACCGCCGAGCCGTCAGGCAGGGCGCGGACGATGATGTTTGCAAATTCTTCCGGGTCCGACAGCCTGCCTCGCACCTGGACGCTGTACTGGAACTGCTGGTCCTCGGGCGCCGGCAGCTGGCCGACCTTGCCGGCCGGGGCCTGGGCGTTCTGCTCCTTGATCGCCTGGAAGATGTCGCCCGGCGTCAGGTTCAGGGTCGCCATGCGCTCCGGGTGCAGCCAGACCCGCATGCCGAACTCCGCGCCGAAGAGCTGGACGTTGCCGACCCCTTTGACCCGCTTGATGCTCTCGACGATATTGATGGCGGTATAATTTGCCAGGAACAACTCGTCGTAGGTCTGTTGCGGTGAGTACATCGCGATGTACATCAGGGTGTCCGGCGTGGTCTTCTTGGTGGTCACGCCACCGGCGAGAACGTCGGACGGGAGCTGGGCGTTGGCCTGGGCCACCCGGTTTTGCACCTGGACCGAGGCGATATCCGGGTCGGCTTCCAGCCCAAAGGTCACATTGAGGCTGTAATAGCCGCTGCCGGAGGAGGTGGACGTCATATAGGACATGCCCTCGACGCCGTTGATCTGGTTTTCGATGGGCAGCGCGACGCTTTCTTCCACCACTTCGGCGTCGGCGCCGGGATAGACGGCCGTGACCTGAATGGTCGGCAGCGTTATCTGGGGAAACTGGGCGATCGGCAGGGTCAGTCCGGCAATCCCGCCGGCGAGCAGGATGACCAGCGAGGTGACGATGGCAAAGACCGGCCGGTTGATGAAAAATTTTGCCACGATCGTCCTCTATCAATTGGTGGCGGCCGGCAGCGGGACCGGGTTGACTTTGGTGCCGGGCCGCGCCTTCTGGACGCCGTCGACAACGATCGTCTCGCCGGCGGCAAGGCCTTCTTCAACCAGCCATTGATCGCCGATCCGGGGTCCAAGACTGATCGGGCGAAGGGCCGCCACCTGCTGCTGGTCGATAACGGTGACAAAATATTTGCCCAGGGTTTCCGTTACCGCTCGCTGCGGGATCAGGATGGCCTGGTCGAGCTTCGCGTAGTAGATCCGCACCCGGCTGTTCATACCGGGGCGCAGCACCCCGCCGGGGTTGGGGAAGATGGCCCGGACACCAAGGGTGCCGGACGTCGGGTTGATTTCCGGATCGATATAGTCGATGGCGCCCTCTTTCCCGTAGAGGCTGCCGTCGGCCAGGATGAGCTGCAACGGCAGTTTCCCGGCGCTCTGGTCTTGGCTCTGCTGCGCATCCCGGCCGGCCATTTGTTTGACGTGGTGCAGGTAGTCGTTCTCGGCAAGCGCGAAATGAACCGCGACCGGATCAAGTGTTGAAACGGTGGCCAGCGAGGTCTGCCCGGCGGAAACGAGCCCGCCGACCTCGATCTTTTGCAGGCCGACCCGGCCATCAAACGGGGCGAGCACTTTGGTATATTCGAGTTCGAGCTGGGCCCGCTCCACTTCGGCCTGGCGGATTGCCACCAGCGCTTCCTCCTGCTCGGCCTGCGACACCGTCTGCTCATAAACCTGGCGCGGGATGGCGTTGTCCGGCAGCAGCAGCTTGTAGCGCTCGACGTCCTGCCTGACCCGTGCCAGGGAGGCGGAGGCCTGGGCCAGGGCGGCTCGGGAGGAAGCCAGGGCCGTCTCGTAGGTTCCGGAATCGATGATGAACAACACATCTCCCTTGTTGACCTTCTGCCCCGGCGAGAACAGAATCTCGTTGAGATTGCCGGTCACCCTGGCCCGGAGATCGACTTCCCGATAGGCCCTGATCTCCCCGACGATATCGGTCGACAGGTCGACCGGCCGGGGGCTGATGGTCATCACCCGGACCTCGGGAGCCGGCGCCCCGGTGGGAGCGGTGTTGGCCGGGGCGGCGGTGACAAGCGGCAGCGGTTGCAGCCACAGAAAACAGAGCGTCAGGGTGGTGATCAGGTGGGTGTGCGACATGAAGGCTCCACAACAGGTCCCGCGAGGGAATAATTTACTCAAGGCACGCGACCGTGCCGACAAATTCACGAAGATCCTGCACATGCGAAATGAGGATCGTGTAGATCGAATTATCATCGACTTCCCAGTAAACATGGACCAGGAGGTTACGAAAACGAGCCATCTTTTGCAGTTTATCGGCCAAATCAGATTTAATAATAGCTCAATCACCGAGAAGACGAAAACAATCAGCGTAATTTTCAGGGGCTTTTTTCAATTTTTTCGAACAGATATGGTAACAGATATTGAGGGCGGCCTCAATGGCGAGCAACAGACGATAACAGGCAATGTCTTTGGAATCCTGGTCGTGGAGAAACTCGTCTTTTGAGAGTCGGGCAATCTTGTCGAGGCGATCACACGATTCGACGATTTCCTGGCAACGGATACGGAGCAGATCTTTGTTCATCCTCATGAGCCAAACGCCTCTTTAGCGGCACGATCCAGGATTGGTTTAATGTCAAAATATGCTCTCATGGTATCTTCCATAAACCGGCAGCAGAGATCATCGTCTTTGTTGTCAAGCAACGTGCCCCTGATAACGTGATAGCGAAACGTCAACGGAGCATCATTGAGTGCTCGGACATCGACGGGAAGAGCCGTTTTGCCGCTGAGTAACTCGGATAACCGGGCGGCGTGATCGATGCGTTGCAGTTTGTCCGGCTCATTGAGAAAAACGCCCAGGTCGATATCGTGAAATGGCAGGTCCGGCTCGAGGAAACTGCCGTGGAGGAAAGCAAAGAGTACCTGCGGGTCACCATTGATGGCGTCAGTGATTGTGGCGCGCAACTGCTGTTTCGTGGCGGCATCTGCCCGGTGAAGCGGTCGGTCCATCATCGGCCCTGCGCAGTGTTGACTGGTTTTGAGACGTGGCTGTTGCCCAACTATCGGTTATTCAAACAAAACGATTGTATTCTATTTCAGGGCATAACAACAGAGAAAAAGCCCTGTTGCCGAGGGAGGTAGGATCAAACATCAAAATAACTTTGCAGCTATATAGCCTAATGGTTATA
>CAZUJZ010000250.1:0-5461 GCA_964620665.1 uncultured Desulfofustis sp.
TGCGAGCTTTCAAGCTCCCCGAAGGAATTGCCGAACCACTCAGGCAAAAAAAAAAGAGTTGCTCGCAACACTGCCGGACATGCTTCGCATTTGCCTACCAAAGTAACGGTGTCATTGAGGTTTTTCCACCACCATGAAAATCAATGGCCGGTGGTGCCGGGATTGTGCCCCAGCCTCGAGTCCGATTGTTGCTTGACTACGGCTTTTTCGCAATTATAGTCTGCCCAACCGTATAAACGGAAACGCGCGCCACACGGCAGATACCGAAGACCAACCACCGGCAGACAACAACGTTGCCCCTCTCATCCACTACCGGCGCGCAGGAATCGGGGAAAACGAACCGAGCCGATCGTTAACGACATAATGAACATCGCAACAAGTACCGGGGAGGACGCTTTATGACCCTGCTCGAAGGCCTTTTATGGCTGACCCTCAATGTATACCACGAAGCCCGATCAGAACCGCAGATAGGCCAGGTGGCAATCGTCCATGTCACGCTGAACCGAGCGTTTGAACAACACCTGCCGGTAAAAGAGGTGGTCCGGCAGCCGCACCAGTTCAGCTGGACCTTTCAGAAACAGTCATATCTGCCTGATGATCCGGACGCCTTCCTGCGCAGCCTGCGCTCCGTTCTGATTGCCCTGCAAACACCGGACTTCACGGCCGGGGCGACTCACTACCACCTCGACTCGATCACTCCCGACTGGGCATCCGACTACACCTACATCGCCCAATTCGGCTCCCACAAGTTTTACAGGTAGCTGGTTTAACGGCAAACAGGGTGTCATATCGGTTTTGCGAGCCGCTTTTGCGCCGGTGCGCAAATCAGGCCCCAGCCGCCTTTTTCAAGGCCCCGGCGATCTGCTCAAGGCGACTCTCCGGCATCTTGATAGAGATCGGATAGACCAAAGTCCGCTTCATCAACTCCACCGAGGCAGGTAACGCAGCGGGGTCGAAAACCACCCGCTTGCGGCCACCCGGTTCGGCAAAGGGCCAACCGCTTCTGGTCCTGGATGAACCGGCCAACAGGTGTTCCCAGCGCGGGTAAAAATGCCAGCTGTTGTCGGCAAAACAGATCGCCCCGGCACCCTGTTCGCCAAGAACGGTATTGACGCGCTGCCGTTGCTCTTCGTCCTGCAGGATAAACGCGAAAAAAGTGGCGGAGTCACCGGCCTCGTCGAGGTGCCTGCGAAACTCGACACCGGGCAGCACGGCAGCAGCCTCCTGTAATCGACTCTTGTTGGCTTGCTGTGCGGCGATCATGGCATCAAGCTTGGCCAGCTGGGCCAGCCCGACGGCCCCCTGCAATTCCATCATCCGATAATTGTCCCCGATGAAATGACGACCTTCCCCGCCCCGTCCACCGGGATTGGGCAGATGATCGTGGCCATGGTCGTGATACTCGGACATGCACCGCCACAGCTGCTCATCATCGGTGATGATCATCCCCCCTTCCCCGGTGGTCAGCGTCTTGACCGGGTCGAAAGAAAAGGTGCCGCATCTGCCGAACGTACCGAGATGCCGGCCGCGGATTCGGCAGCCGGCCGCCTGCGCGGTGTCTTCCAGCACCGGGATGCCCGCCTCTGCGGCGACGGCCGTGATCCGGTCGATATCGGCACCACCGCCGAGCATATGCACCGGAATGATGCAGGCTGTCCGATCGGTAATTTTTTTCTGCAGATCAACGGGATCCATGGCCAAGGTCTGATCTATTTCAGTAAAAACGGGTATGGCCCCGACCTCGAGAATCGCCTCCCAGGTGGCGACGAAAGTGAATCCCTGGGTAATGACTTCATCGCCCGGTCCGATCCCGAGGGCCTTGAGCGCCACTTTCAACGCGGCGGTGCCCGACGTCACCGCTTGCGCGCAGGACGCTCCGGTATAGGCCGCGAACGCTTGTTCAAATTCCCGTACCTTGTAGATGCCCCGGCGCTGCTCAGCAAATTCATAACGGAATAAAACGCCGGTATCCAGGACCTCCATGATCTGCTGTCTCTCTTCATTCCCCAACACTTCGAAACCAGGCATACCCTTTCCTCCTCTATCCGGACCGACCACGTATCCGATGGTCATCTCTCTGGGGGAAAATGGGGTCAGTGGCCCCATTTTCCTTGCGTCTCCGTTTGGTCTGCAGACCGGTCAACAGGTCGTCGTTATCGCCAGGTTGTCGATCAACCGCACCCGACCGCCGACCAGCATGGCGCCGAGGACACGGCAACCCGGCTCTACCCGATCGCGCTCCTGCAACGTTTCCTCGTCGACAATGGTAAAATAGTCGACCGAACAGAGCGGTTCCGCGTCGATCATTCGACGCCCGATCTCGCGCAATTCCGCTGTCGGTACGCCGGTCCCGATCCGTCGAACCTCCTGTTGCACGGCCTGGAGGGCGCGATAAAGGACGAGTGCCGCCCCCCGCTCGTCCGTCGACAGATAAAAATTTCGCGAACTCATGGCAAGACCGTCCCTTTCTCTGACTGTCGGATGACCGACAATCCTTAGCGGCAGATGGAGGTCGGCCACCAACCGCTTGACCACGGCCAGTTGCTGAAAATCCTTTTCACCGAAAACCGCACAGTCAGGGCCGATAATGTGAAACAGCTTGGTAACGACGGTGGTCACGCCGCGGAAATGCCCCGGCCTGCCGGCTCCGCACAGCCCTTGGCTGAGCTCCCCAACTTCGACGATGGTCTGATCCCCGGGGACATACATCGCTTCAACTTGCGGACAAAAGAGCAGATCGACGCCGCTGGCCCGGGCTTTGTCGCAATCACCGTCCATATCACGCGGGTAATCGGCAAAATCTTCGGCCGGCCCGAATTGCGTCGGGTTGACGAAAAGACTGACCACCACCCGGTCGGCCAGCTGCCGGGCCCTGTCCATCAGGGCGCAATGGCCGGCATGGTAGTAGCCCATGGTCGGCACCAGGCCGATCCGATCACCCTGACGTCGCCACCCTTCGAGGATATCTCTGGTTGTTTCGATTGACGAGGCAACGATCACAGCGTCGCCTTGATGCTGACGATCTTTTCTTCGACCAGACCACGCTGGCCGCCGCTGCCGCTCTGCCCGGAAGGACTCGCCAGATACTCCTCGTAGATCTGTACGGCTCGTTCGCCCTGCCCGGTCATCTCATAGACCCGACCGAGTCCAAGATAACCGATCTCTGAAAACCCGTCGGTGGTCTTCAGCGTTTCGTAGGCGGCAAGGGCCCGATCAAAATCGGCGAGGACCTCGCTGGTCAGCGCGATGCCATAGGTGAGCAGCGGACTCAGCGGCGACGAGGCGCTGACCTCTTCGCGGACCTCGAGATACGTCTGCCGGGCCCGCTCAACCTCTCCGCTTCTCGCCAGTTCTTGGGCTCGGCCGATACTGGCCCACAGAGCGGCGTCGGTGCCGCTAAAGCTCTCTTCAACGTTGCTCAGCGCACCGATCAGCTCCTGGCCGTCAAGCTCGACCGCTTCGGCAAGCGCCGCGGAGGCCTGTTCAACTTTGTTTTCCCGATACGAGCCGTACCACGAGCCGGCGATCACGACAACGACGACAACCGCCACCACCACCTGGATCGTTCGCTGATGTCGCTTGACAAAAGCGATAAACGTCGGCGGCAGATTGAGTTGTTCCAGCAGTCCTTCGAGATTGCTTTTGTCGCGCTCGTCGACATACGGTTTCACAAACACATCATCTTTGGCCATGGCGGTCTCCGCAACGATCAATTGCCGATTTTAGTTTTTCAGGGTAAATTTCAGGCTGTCATTTATAGTACAAAAGCGTCCGGGTGTCCATCGGTAAACGTTGGACATTTCCGGTTCATCCTCTGCCATCTTATCACTCACCATGTTTGTCAAAGAGGTCAAAACGGTCAGTGAACTGACCCGGGACATCTCCCAACTGCTGGAAGGCCGGTACCGATTCGTCCGCGTCGCCGGGGAGATCAGCGGCCTGCGCCGGCCGTTTTCCGGTCACTATTACTTCCTGCTCAAAGATGCGCAGTGCCAGATCAGGGCGGTCCTGTTTAAAAATCAGCAGTCATTTCTCGCCCGGGAACCGCGTGACGGTCAGCAGGTCATCTGCGACGGCCGGGTAACGGTCTACGAACCACGCGGCGAATACCAGATCATCGTCGATACGATCGATTTTCACGGTACCGGGAATCTGCAGATTGCCTTCGAACGTCTCAAGCAGCGCCTCAAAGAACAGGGTTTTTTCGAGGCGGCCAGCAAAAAGCCGATCCCCCGCTTCATCGAAAAAATCGTGCTGATCACATCGCCGTCCGGCGCTGCGGTTCATGACTTTTTGACCGTCTGCCATAAGCGCAGGGCCTCGCTTCAGATCCAGATCCTACCGGTCCGGGTCCAGGGTGAAGGAGCGGCCCAAGAGATCTCCGCCGCCATCGACAAGGCCCATGAGCTGCATCCCGATGTCATCGTGCTCTGTCGCGGCGGCGGTTCCATCGAAGACTTGTGGGCCTTCAACGAAGAGGAGGTGGCCCGGGCCATGTACCGGGCACATATTCCCATCGTCACCGGTATCGGTCATGAAACCGATTTCACCATCGCTGACTTCTGCAGCGATCTGCGCGGTGCGACGCCGACCGGGGCCGCCGAACTACTGGTCGTCGACGGCGCCGTTTTGAGCGAACGAGTGGCAGCTCTTGGCGCACGCCTGCAGCGCAGCTTTTCCTGGCGGATCGAGTCGATCGGCAGCCGGCTCGATCGCCTCAACCGCTTTCTGTCAACGTTTGACGCCGCTTTCAGTCAACCGACGTTGCGGCTCGACCGGGCCGCCTCACGGTTGATCGAGAGCATGTCCCGCCGACTCGAACGAGCCCGGCGTCGCACCGACGAACTGGCCGGTCGGCTGCGGCACCATTCGCCGCTCCACGCCATCGATGCCTACCAGAGCCGACTCACCCGACTCCGTGAGATGGTGACGATCTGCGGCCGGCAAACCATCGACAGCAAGCGGCACCAACTGCAACGAGCGGCCGCCGTCCTCGATTCGCTCAGCCCGCTGGCCACACTGGCACGCGGCTATTCAATCGTCTCAGCCGTGCCCACACCGGGCCGCGACAGCCGCCTGGTCACCGACGTACACCAGGTCGCCGTGCATGATCGCATCGCCATCGTACTGCATCGGGGCCGACTCGAAGCCCAGGTCACCGCGACCCATAAGCCTAGATCTTCTCAAGAAAAAAAACAAGACGACAGCAACTGACGGGGATGAAGGGCCGCTGCGGCAGTCCGGAGCGTTCGAGTCCGGCCCTGCCGCAGTTCGGCATAACGGGTGGTTCAGACAGCGGCCAACAACTCCAGGCCGGAGAAGAAATAGCCGATCTCAAAGGCGGCGGTTTCAGGAGCATCGGACCCGTGGGTGGCGTTCTCGCCGACCGACGAACCAAACTCGCGTCGCAGGGTGCCCGGCTCCGCGTCGGCCGGATTGGTGGCCCCCATCAGCTCCCGCC
>CAZUJZ010000251.1:0-5411 GCA_964620665.1 uncultured Desulfofustis sp.
ATGCCGATTTTCATCGTTCGTTGTGACGTCCCGTCATGGCATTTACGTGCAAATCGCAGGGAGTACGTCAGTGACAACGACCATCTGGCTGCCGCGCCGGGCGGTACCGGTCGAAACGACAGCCAATCGTCATCAATTACGGAACAACCAGATATGGAACTCTTCTGTTCATTTTGCACGTGTTATCTCGGGGTCAAGGAGCCGATTGCCGACACCCGCCGGACCCATGGGATATGCCCGGATTGTCTGGAGCGTGTTCTTCGGCAGCAGGGCGAGTTCTCTTTTGATGAGTATCTTGATCAATTTGGCGCACCGGTTCTGGTCGTTGACGGACAGGGACGGGTCGCCGCCGTCAACGGTGCCGCACTCGCACTGCTCGGCAAACCCAACCGACGGGTACAGGGGCTGTTGGGCGGAGAGGCGATGGAATGCGCCTGGGCGCGATTGGCGGGCGGTTGCGGCCAGACCATCCATTGCGCCGCCTGCACGATCCGTAATCTGGTGATGGAGACCATGAGAGACAAGCAGGGAAGGCGGCGACGATGGGTGTCCCTGACGAGAGAAGCAGAGGTTGTCGATATGCTGATAACCACTCTATACCATGAAAATACGGTCCGTATCGTCATCGAGGAGGTACGGACCAGGGCACGGAGTGGTGAAACAACCACACCATCTGCAGGGGGCAATAGGGCGCAAGGTATGGCGTGATTATTTGAATAAACTGATGAGGGGAGAACGTGATGAAAGCGACGAGTTCCACCGGATTGTTCAAGCGGATGTCATTGGGGAAAAAGCTGTTGATCGCCTTTCTTGCCGTGGGCGTGCTGCCCTTTGCCATCATCAGTCTGATTGCCGTATGGAAAGCGGGTGACGCGCTCTCCGAGCAGGCATTCAATCAGTTGACCATGGTCCGAGAGATCAAAAAGGCGCAGATTGAGCGGTTTTTTGATGAGCGACAGGGAGATATGGGGGTCTTGCTGGAAACGGTCAACTCTCTGCAAGATGAGGCGGAATCAAAACTCAGGGCGGTTCAGCAACTGAAGAAATCCCAGGTTGAGGACTATTTTCAGGCGATGACCGCGCAACTGAGGAGCCTGCGGGACGATCCCTTTATCCGGCAGGCACTCTATGATTTTGATCGCAGCTTCGAAGATTCCGGGGACCGGGTTCTGACCGCCGACTACCTGCGTCTGGCCGAGCGCTACGACCCGAGGATGAGGGCGATTATGGAGCGCTACGGCTGGTACGATATCTTTCTGATCCATGAGGACGGCGACGTGGTCTATACGGTGGCGCGCGAATCGGATCTCGGCATGGTGATTCCGGACAGCGAATTGAAAGATACCGGTCTGGGCAAGGCCTATGCCCGTGTCCAGAGCGTTGGTGCGGACGATATCGTGGTTGCCGATTTCGAACCGTATGCCCCGTCAAACGGTGATCAGGCCGCCTTTATGATGACCCAGATCCGCAATGAAGCGGGTATGTTGCTCGGTATGCTGGCCTTCCAGATCCCGACCGACAAGACCAACGCGATTGTCCAGCAGCGGGAGGGCATGGGTGCCAGCGGCGAGACCTATCTGGTCGGCGAACGGGAGGGAACCGTCGCCTTTCGCAGCGATCTGCAGACCATGGGGAACGGAGACTACGTGGTCGGTTACCCGATTTCCACCCCCTATATCGAAGCAGCCCTCGCCGGCGAGAGCGGTGCCGAGGTGTTTACCGACAGTGCCGGCAAGTTGGTGCTGGTTGCCTACGATCCACTCCAGATCGAAGGGGTGAACTGGGCCAGTGTCTCCAAGGTCGATCTGGAAGAGGCGATCGTCCCCGGTCTCGGCAGCGGGCGGGACTATTTCGCCCGCTATATAGAAAAATACGGTTACTACGATCTTTTTCTGATCCATCCCGCCGGCCAGGTTTTCTATACGGTGGCCCGGGAAGCTGACTACGGCACCAATATGATCAGCGGTCCCTATGCCGATTCCGGCCTGGGAGAATTGACCAGGAAGGTTCTGCAGAGCAAGGCTTACGGTGTTGCCGATTTTGCCCGCTACGCACCGAGCAATGACGAACCGGCCGCCTTCATCGCCGAGCCGTTGCTGCACAACGGCGAGGTCGAACTGGTGGTTGCGCTGCAGTTGTCGCTGGAGGCGATCAACGCCATCATGACCCAGCGTGACGGAATGGGAGAGAGCGGTGAGAGCTATCTGATCGGCGAGGATCTGCTGATGCGCTCGGATAGTTATCTCGACCCGCAAAATCACTCCGTCAAGGCGTCGTTTGCCGATCCGGAGCGGGGCAAGGTAGACACCGAAGCGGCCCGGCGGGCATTGGCCGGAGCCAGTGAGACGAGCGTCGTGCTCGACTATAACGGCAGCACGGTGCTCAGTGCCTATGCACCGCTCACCGTTGGCGATATCACCTGGGCGATCCTGGCCGAAATTGACGAGACGGAAGCCTTTGCCGCGATAACGGCGCTGGAATGGATCATGCTGGTGATCGGCCTGGTCGGCGCGGCGATCATTGCCGGCCTGGCGCTGCTGCTGGCCGGAGCCATCGTCAAACCGGTGCGCACGGTGGTGGATAACCTCACCGAACTGGCCCAGGGCGAAGGCGACTTGACGGTGCGGCTGGTGGTGACCGGCGGTGATGAAATCGGGCAGCTGGCCCTGCGATTCAACCAGTTCATGGAAAAACTGCAGGCGATGATCAAGGATATCACCACCGGGGTGGGGACGTTGTCCTCATCGTCCACGGAGCTTTCGGCCATTTCCGAACAATTGACGTCAACTGCTGAAAATACCGCCGGCAATGCCGGTACGGTCGCCACGGCGGTGGAAGAGATGTCGAGTAACCTGAACAACGTGTCGGCGGCCATGGAGGAGTCGGCCACCAATTCCAACATGGTTGCTTCCGCCTCGGAAGAGATGTCCGCGACCATTCGAGAAATCGCCGAGAACGCTGAAAGTGCGCGTGCCGTCTCAAGTCAGGCGGTCGGGCAGGCGAATACCGCTTCGGAAAAAATGGCGGCCCTCGGCGAGGCGGCCCAGGCGATCGGCAAGGTGACCGAGGCCATCACCGAGATCTCGGAACAGACCAACCTGCTGGCACTCAACGCAACCATCGAAGCTGCTCGAGCCGGCGAAGCGGGCAAAGGGTTTGCTGTCGTGGCTAACGAGATCAAGGAGCTTGCCAAGCAGACGGCGGAATCGACCTTGTCGATTCGCACCCAGATCAATGGCATTCAGGAGTCAACCGATGCGACCGTGGTCGAGATCAAGGAAATCACCAAGGTGATCAACGACGTCAATGAAATCATCGCCACCATAGCCACGGCCGTCGAACAGCAGACCGCCGCCACTCAGGAGATCTCGAACAACATCTCCCAGGCATCGCAGGGTATTGCCGAAGTAAACGAGAATGTGGCTCAGAGCTCAACGGTCGCCGGGGAGATCACCAGGGAGATTGCCATGGTCAACGATTCGGCCAAGGAAATGAACGACAGCAGCAGCCAGGTTCGGGAGAGCGCCCGCGAGCTGTCGGCTCTGGCCGAGAATCTGCACGAGATGGTCGGCAGGTTCAAGGTGTGATAAGGGGAGGGCCGGTTACTGGTCATCTTCATCGTAGAGATCGCCATAAAGCTTTCTGGCGCAGACCGGGCAGATACCGTGGGTAAACTCGGCGTCGGAGTGGCGTTTGACATAGGACTCCACCTCCTCCCAGTAGCCGGTGTCGTTACGGATCTTCTTGCAACTGGCGCAAATGGGCAGCATCCCGCTCAGGGTCTTGATGGTTTCCAGCGCTTGTTGCAGCTGAGTGATCAGCCGGTCGCGTTCTCGTTCGGCCCGGATGATCCGCGCGACTGATTCGACGCGGGCGAGCAGTTCCCTGTTGGGCAGCGGCCGGGTGATATAGCCGTCGGCGCCGCTCTCCAGGCCTTCCGACTGGTCGTCCGACGTGGTCATGGTGCTCGACAGCATGATCACGGAGACGGCCTTGAGTGTTTCGTCGTTTTTGATCCGCCGGCAGACTTCGTAACCGAGCAGATCCGGAAGTTCCACGTCAAGCAGCACCAGATCGGGAAGGTGCCGGCGAACGGCCGCCAGACAGCTGTGGCCGTCGACGGCCTCGAGAACCGTGGCCCCGGCCGAGCGCAGCACCCGGGCGCTGGCTTGAAGTAGTTCCGGTGTGTCGTCGACAACAAGGATGGTAAGATTGGCAGGCATCGTTTTAGATTCTGTGAAGGGAAGGCGGCGGAGGCAGTGGTGTGTCGATCGGTTCGAGATCGGACAAGGCCGTGAAAAACGGGATATGGATAATCAGCCAGTTGTAGAACGGGTCGATCTCGGTACAGGCCGATACCGATAGCTCGGCACGAAGGTGTTCCCGCCAGGTGTCGAGGTTCGCGGGCCAATAGATCGGCGCGAACCCGTGGGAGCGGTACGTCCTGAAGGCCCACAGGGCGGTGTCGACCAGGATTTCGGGGCGATAACCCTGCCACAGCGATTCCATGAAAAGTGCGAAATTGCGGTTGTTGTCCTCGCTCATCAAGCGACCGGCAGGGCCCACCAGTTTTTCCAGATCGGGCCGCTTGGCCATGGCGCGGTTGACCGCGGCTGCCAGTAGATCCCGCTTTTCAGAAAAGGCTGTGGCTGCCTCGACAGAGGGCTGCTTGAGGCGAGCGGCGTCGGCGATCAGTTCCTCGCGGGTCATGATTGCTCCTCCTGGTGGTTGCGGTGGATCGGGATGGAAAAACTGAAACAGGCACCGTGGTCCGGCCGGCTGTCGACCCCGATGGTGCCGCCGTGGGCGGTGACGATTTTTTTCGAGATGGTCAGGCCAAGTCCGGTTGAACGGGAGGTCGCCGCTTTGCCGGCTTTTCCCCGGCCGAACGGTTGGAAGAGCTTGGCCGCCTCGTCGCTGTCGAGTCCGGGTCCGCAATCTTTTACGGAAACCTGCCAATCGTTACCGACCTGTTCCAGCCGGATACTCACTTCGGAGTGGTCCGGCGCATGTTCGATCGCGTTGGCGATCAGGTTGTTGCATACCTGTTCGATCTTGTACCGGTCGATCGGTGCAACAATCGGCGCCGACGGTCGCTGAACAGCCAGTGAGATGCCGCGTTTCCGGGCCATGATGGCGTGGAGTTCGACGCAGTGTTCGAGCGGCTTGGCAATGTCCACCGGGCTGAGGTGTAGCGGGAAGTGGCCGGACTCGATCAGGGATACATCGAGAAAATCATCGATCAGCCGGCGCATCAGCGCGGTGGAGTCGTGGATGATCTGCAGGAAACCACGGTGTTCCTCGTTGAGCAGCGTTGTCGTTTCGTCGATCAGAAACTCGCTGTAGGCGAGGATCCCGCTCACCGGTTTACGCAGGTCGTGGGCGGCCATTCCGAGAAAGCGGTTTTTGAG
>CAZUJZ010000252.1:0-5367 GCA_964620665.1 uncultured Desulfofustis sp.
GTTCGTCCCTTGGACACCCGCGCGATGAACATGCCCACGAAGGGCGACCAGGAGATCCACCAGCTCCAATAGAAAACCGTCCAGGACGATTGCCAGTTCGTTCCAGTATAGGTTTCGTTCCAGGTGGACAGCATCAGCAGGTCGTTGAGATAGCCGCCCATATGCTCGCCCAGGGCCTTCAGCACGAAAACGGTCTCGCCCATCACAAGGACGATCAGCATCAGGATTCCCGCCAGCACCAGGTTGATCCGGCTCAACCGGCGCACGCCTTTGTCCAGGCCTTCAAGGAGGCGCCGGAGCTGTCGCCGGACGACGCGGTGATCATCAATATGTCCGGCCGCGGCGACAAGGATATCTTTACCATCGCCCAGGCCTTCGACGACCCGTCCTGGAAGGATTTTATTATTCAGCGCGCCGCCGCCTACCAAAAGACAACCATCGAACGCCCATAACCGAATTGCAAGGTAACGGTGGACAAGAGCTCTTGTCCTCCGGTTAATTGAGATTCGATCGAGGCTGGAGAGAACCATGCAACTTGAGAATTATCTGAGGCAGAAAAAAGCGACCAAGGATATCCTGCTGATGACCCATATCGTCCTTGGCTACCCGTCACTGGAGGTCAACCGGGCGGTCATCGAGCAGATGGTGGCGGGCGGCGTGGACTGCATCGAGATGCAGATCCCCTTTTCCGAACCGATGGCCGACGGCCCGGTCATCCTGAAGGCCAACCAGGACAGCATCGCCGGCGGCACGACCATCGAGGACTGCCTCGCCTTCGGCGCCGAGATGAGCAGGACCCACGAGATTCCCTTTCTCTATATGACCTACTACAATATCATCTACAAGTACGGGGAGAGCGCATTTCTCGACCGGGCCGCAGCCGACGACATTGCCGGCCTGATCCTGCCCGATCTGCCGCCCGAGGAAGGCGCCGGACTCTGCGCCGCCGCCCGAGAGCGCGGCGTTGCGCCCATTTTGATCTTTGCGCCGACCTCGACCGAGGCCCGGATGCGCGCGTTGAGCGGCCATGGCGCCGGCTTTATCTACTGCACCGCCCGTCGCGGCGTCACCGGCAAGCATTCGCAGCTCGACGCGGACTTCGGCGACTACCTGCAGCGCTGCCGGGCCGCCACCGATCTGCCGCTGGCGGTCGGCTTCGGCATCCAGAGCCGCACCGATGTGGCCGCGCTGATCGGCCTGGCCGACATGGCGGTGATCGGTTCCCAGACCATCAAGCTGGTCGATGAACAGGGAGTGGCCGCCGTCGGCCCGTTCATCGCCTCCATCAGCGGTGCTTGATCATGAACGATACCGAACGGCTCAACCGGGAGCTGGGCACCACCGAGGTACTCTGGAATCTTGACGATCTCTACAGCGGGCCGGACAGCGAGTCCTTCCTGCAGGACTGCAGCCGCTGCGAGCAGGAGGCCCGGGCCATCGCCGAGAACTATCGCGGCCGGGTCAAACACCTCGGTGCGGCCGAGCTGCTGGAACTGGTGAGTCGCCTGGAGCGTCTTGAATCGCTGATCGGCAGAGTGGCGACCTACGCCTTCCTGCAGTTTACCACCCGGGTCGACAACGCGGCGGCCGGCGCCCTGCAGCAGAAGATCCACGAACTGGCCGACCGCTGCAGCGGTGAGCTGATTTTTTTCGAGCTGGAATGGAATAAGGTCAGCAAAAAACAGGCCCGCCTGCTGCTCGATGACGACGCCCTGGCGCCATATCGCCATTACCTGGGCAGCCTGCGCCGCTACCGCCCGCACCAGCTCAAGGAGATCGAGGAAAAGCTGCTGATCGAGCTGCGCTCGGTCGGGCGGTCGAGCTGGAACACGCTCTTTGACAAGATCATCGGCACGATGCGTTTCGGCGAGCGGGGCCGCACCGAGGAAGAGGTGCTCAGCGATCTCTATCACGCCGACCGCGAGGTGCGCCGCCGGGCCGCCGACGACCTGACCGCCGGGCTGCAGAGCCAGTCCCATATCCTGACCCACATCTTCAACACGCTGGCCGCCGACAAGATGATCAGCGACCGGCTGCGCCGCTACCCGGACTGGATCAGCTCGAGAAACCTCGACAACCAGGTCGATGACGCGACAGTCGCCACGCTGGTCGACACGGTAACCGGCCGCTATGACCTGGTCGCCCGCTATTACCGCCTCAAGGCCGACCTGCTCGGCCTCGATACGCTGGTCGACTACGACCGCTACGCGCCGTTGCCGGCACTGCCGACGATCGCTATAGACTGGACGTCCTGCCGGGATATCGTGCTCGATTCGTTTGCCGGCTTTTCCCCGAAACTGGCCGATATCGCCGCCCGCTTCTTCGAACGTCGCTGGATCCACGCACCGCTGCTGGCCGGTAAACGCGGCGGCGCCTTTGCCCATCCCTGCACCCCCGACGTCCATCCGTACGTACTGGTCAACTATGCCGGCACGCTGCGCGACGTCTCCACCGTGGCTCACGAACTGGGTCACGGCGTGCATCAGGTCCTGGCCGCCGAGCGCGGCTATTATAACAGCGACACCCCGCTGGTCCTGGCCGAAACCGCCTCGGTCTTTGCCGAGTTGCTCGTCTTCAAGGCTCAACTCGCCCTGCTCGACAGCCCCGAGCAGCGGCGCGCCTTTATCTGCCAGAAACTCGAATCGATTTTTGCCACGGTCTTTCGCCAGGTGGCCATGAACCGCTTTGAGAAATTGCTGCACGAAGGACGGCGCGAGCGCGGCGAGCTGAGCGGCGAGGAACTCGGGGACTGCTGGATGCAGACACAACAGGAGATGTTCGGCAACTCGGTGAGGCTGCGCGACGACTACCGTATCTGGTGGAGCTATATCCCCCATTTCCTGTCGACGCCCGGCTATGTCTATGCCTATGCCTTCGGCGAATTGCTGGTGCTGGCCCTGTATAACCGCTACCTGCAGCAGGGAGCGCCCTTTGTCGAGGCCTACCTCGAGCTGCTGGCCGCCGGCGGCTCGGCGACACCACCACAGCTGCTCAAAAGGTTTGCCATCGATCTCGACGACCCGTCATTCTGGAGCCAGGGGCTCGAGGTCATTGACGGGATGCTGAATGAGGTTGAGCAGGGGTAGGCTGTTACTTGTTGCGCCGCCAGTGCGGATGGGTAATCCGCCATTTGCGGATCTTGTAGTTGAGGGCGCGCGGGCTGATGCCGAGCTTGAGCGCCGCGTTTTTCTGGACCCAAAGCGATTCCTCCAAGGCTTTGACGATCAGGTCCCGTTCATGTCCCGCCAGTGAGCCATTGACTTCCCGGGCGATCCGGTCGCTGTGGCGACGGCGGTCGACCACGTACAGCCCCGGCCCGTTTTCCCTGATGCGCCGGGGCGGCAGGGCCAGATTGGCGAGTTGAATCTCCTCTCTTTCTTCAAGGATCACGGCCCGCTCGATGGTGTTGGCCAGCTGCCGGATATTGCCGGGCCAATCGTAGGAGAGGACGGCTTGGAGCGCCTCTTCGGAGAACCCGGAAATCGACCGGCTCACCGCCTGGCAATACCGGTTGAGCAGCCGTTCCGCGAGCGGGATGATGCATTCCGGCCGCTCCCGGAGCGGCGGCAGACGGACCGGCAGCACGTTGATCCGGTAATAGAGGTCTTCGCGAAACTTGCCTTCCTCCACCTGGCGAACCAGGTCCTTGTTGGTCGCCGCAATGATGCGTACATCGGCATGGATGGTCTTGTTGCCGCCGACCCGCTCGAATGATTTCTCCTCGAGCACGCGCAGCAGCTTGGATTGCAGGTTGAGAGAGATCTCGCCGATCTCATCGAGAAAGATTGTGCCGCCGGCGGCCTGTTCGAAGCGGCCGATCCGCTGTTTGTCGGCACTGGTGAAGGAACCCTTCTCATGACCGAACAGCTCAGATTCCAACAGGTTTTCCGGGATGTTGGCGCAATTGATCTTGACGAACGGCTTGGTCTTGCGCGGCGAGTTGAAGTGCACGGTGCCGGACAGAAAACTCTTGCCGGTGCCGGTATCGCCGGTGATCAGGATCGTTGAATCGGTGCCGGCGAATTTCTTCAGCACCTTCAGGGCCGCCTTCATCCGGGCACTGCGGGCGATAACCTGGTTAAAATCGTAGACGACATCCTGGCGATGACGCAGATAGTCGATCTCGTGCCGCTGTTTGCGCAGCTCGATGGCCCGCTTGACGGCGGTTCGTGCCCGTTCCCGGGAAACCGGGTGGACGAGAAAATCGCAGGCGCCCAGGTTCATCGCCTTGACCACCAGTTCCGCCTTTTCGCTGGCGCTGGCGATGACGATCGGCGTATAGGGACTCTTGCTGACCGTGTTTTCCAGCAGTTTCATCCGCGCCCCGTTCAGGTCGTCGATACCGAACAGCACCAGATCGTACTGCCGGGCGCTCATCTCCGCTTGAAATTCCGTTTCACTATTCGTAATAGTAAGTGAGCACGGTCCGGCCAGCGCTTCGCTGATCACGTCAACGCTGCCCGAACAGCAGTCGTAGATAAGGATGGCGTCTCTACCCGGCATTACAACACCGTATCTGATATTTCGTAATTGTAATTCCCCCAGCCACCGTTATACGTGAGTCTTTTTGGAATTGCAAACAAAATTGTACATTTATCGCCGGACCCGGATCGCCGGACAGCTCGTTTTTGCACCTATCTAATTGGTATATATGTTTTTTTCAGCTTTCGACCAACGCTGCATGGAACAGGCCCTGGCCGTCGCCCGTCAGGCCGCCGCCCACGGGGAGGTACCGGTCGGGGCGGCGCTCTGCCGCGGCGAAGACATGCTCGCCGTCGCCGGCAACAATCCGATAGGCGCGCTCGATCCGACGGCCCATGCCGAGATCAACGTGATCCGCCGGGCGGCCCGCCACCTCGGCAATTACCGGCTCGGCGGTACCACGCTCTATGTGACGCTCGAGCCGTGCCTGATGTGTATGGGAGCGATCATCCACAGCAGAATCGAGCGGTTGGTCTTCGGTACCCGCGACCCGAAAACCGGTGCCGCCGTCTCCAGATATCACGTTGGCGGCGACGGACTGCTCAACCACAGCGTGCTCATTGAAGAGGGGCTGCTGGCGGAGCAATGCGCGGCCATGCTGGTCGATTTCTTCGCTTCGCGGCGGCCCAACCGCCAAAGCAGTGAAGCGGGATAAGCCGCTGCCGCAGGCCGGTTGTCATTGACTGCGCAGCTGCCGTTTTTTCCGTGCGGATCGACTTTTTGATTGATAAAATCAAGGTGACCGTTTACATAACAGCACGCATCACGACCCGGACAGCACGCGCAGCACAACTTTTCCGGAGAGGTGACCGAGTGGCTTAAGGTGCACGCCTGGAACGCGTGTGTACGCAAGTACCGAGAGTTCGAATCTCTCCCTCTCCGCCA
>CAZUJZ010000253.1:0-5358 GCA_964620665.1 uncultured Desulfofustis sp.
CAGCAGCCGGAGGGAGGGCCAACCAGCCCGGGAACCCCATAATGAGCGGCGACAGGTTTTAACCTGCTCCCCATACGTCGAGACTGTCTATGTTTACAGAATCTGAAAAGCCCCAGCCGCCAGCCGGCGACACCCGGGAAGCCGTCTACCGGACGGTCCAGGAGACCACCGCCCGCATTGGTGCCGCTTCCGGCTGGCTGGCACCATTGCAGGCGGAATTGCGTAAAGCGGTGATCGGCCAGGACCACCTGATCCAACGGTTGCTCGTCGGCCTGCTGACCGGCGGCCATATCCTGCTCGAAGGGGTGCCGGGTCTGGCCAAGACGCTGGCCGTCAAGTCCCTGGCCCGGACGATCCGCACCGACTTCAAACGAATCCAGTTCACGCCGGACCTGCTGCCGGCCGATATCATCGGCACCGAGATCTACAACCCGCGCGATACCGCCTTCGAGGTCAAACAGGGACCGATCTTCTCGTCGCTGATCCTGGCCGACGAAATCAACCGGGCCCCGGCCAAGGTGCAGTCGGCGCTGCTCGAAGCGATGCAGGAAAAAGAGGTGACCATCGGCGACACGACCTATCGACTGCCCGACCTGTTCCTGGTGCTGGCCACCCAGAACCCGATCGAACAGGAAGGCACCTACCCGTTGCCCGAGGCCCAGGTCGACCGCTTCATGCTCAAGGTGACCATCTCCTACCCGACGCCGGCCGAGGAACGGCGCATCATCGACCTGCGCGACCATGCCGACTCCCGGGTCGAGGTCCGGCCGGTCACGACTCCGGCCGATATCCTGGCGGCCCGGGCCGTCGTCGATGCCATTTACCTGGACGACAAGGTCAAGGACTATATCGTCTCACTGGTCTGCGCCGGCCGTGATCCGGCCGCATACGGCCTCGATCTGGCCCACTATATCGAGTCGGGCGCCTCGCCGCGGGCCACCCTGAACCTCAAGGAGGTGTCCCGCAGCCTGGCCTTTCTCGCCGGCCGCGGCTTCGTCACGCCGGACGATGTCAAACAGGCGGCGTTCGACGTGCTGCGCCACCGGCTCCGCCCCAGTTATGAAGCCGAGGCCGAGTCGATCACCAGCGACGATCTGATCCGCACCATCCTCGACACCGTACCGGTTCCCTGAGATGCGCCCCGACCCGCCCATCGATCCTCGCAAGACATCGGAAATCCTGAGCAAGGTCAGGCAGATCGAAGTCCGCACCCGCCGCCTGGTAACCGACAGCCTGGCCGGCTCCTACCAGTCGGTCTTCCGCGGCAGCGGCATGAATTTCGACGAGGTCAGGGCCTACGTGAGCGGTGACGAGATCCGCTCCATCGACTGGAATGTCACCGCCCGGACCGGGACGCCGCACGTCAAGAAATTTGTCGAGGAGCGGGAGCTGACCATCATGCTGCTGATCGACATCAGCGGCAGCGGCGACTTCGGTTCGACGAGCTGGTCCAAGCGGGAAATGATGGCCGAGCTCGGCTCGGTGCTGGCCTTTTCGGCGGTACGCAACAACGACAAGGTCGGCCTGGTGCTGTTCAGCGACTTCGTCGAACTCTATATCCCGCCGGCCAAGGGCCGCTCCCATATCCTGCGGGTGATCAGAGAGATCCTCTATCACCGGCCCCGCGGCCGGCAGACCAGATTGACGGCGCCGCTCGATTTCATGGTCGAGGTGCGCAAACGCAAGGCCGTCACCTTCCTGATCTCCGATTTCTGTCTGGACGGCGATTATGAAGCGCGTCTGGCCGAACTGCGCGCCAAACTGCAGCTCTGCAACCGCCGTCACGACCTGATCGCCGTGGTGGTCAGCGACCCGCGCGAGCACGAGTTGCCTGAGTGCGGCTGTGTGACCATCGAAGACGCGGAGAACGGTCGCCAGGTGGAAATCGACACCGCCGATCCCGCCGTTCGCCGCGGCTGGCGGGAGCTGGCCGCCGATCGCGCCGCAAAACTGTCGCGGATGCTCGGCGCGGCCGGCATCGACACCCTGTCCCTGAGTACCGACGGCTCTTACCTCGGGCCGTTGTTGTCATTTTTCGGAGCCCGGAAACGGAGGCTGGCCAGATGATGAACAATGCCGTATCATTCCTCCCTCCGGATCATCGTCGGGCCGGCCTTCCCCGGGCTCCGAAAATGCCGTTGCCGGCAGTCGGCCTGGCCCTGGCCGCGCCGGGCGAAACGACAGCGGCGGGGCTGATCGATATCTACCCGCCGCTCCCCCTGGCCGACCAGCCGCCCTATCTGCTGCTCGCCGCCCTGCTGCTGGCCGTGATCGCTCTGGCCATTGCGCTGGTTCTGCTCGTGCGGCGCCGTCGATCCGCCCCGCCGTCCGGACCGGATCCGGCCGCCGGTGCGCTGGCCGAACTCAGTGCCGCCCAGCGACTGCTGGCCGGCAGCGAGCCCGGCCGTTATGCGGCGTATGCACAGACGGTGTCGGCAATCCTGCGCCGCTATTGCGAGCACCGCTTCAACCTCAGCGCCAGCCGCCGCACCACGGCGGAGTTTCTCGGCAGCCTGCCGGCGGTCCTTGCGCAGACCGATACCACCGGTAATACACCGGACAGGCCGCTCCCCAGCGATTTTCGTGACGACCTTCATCACTGCCTGCAGCTGTGCGACCTGGTCAAATTTGCCGGGCTGTCGCCGGAACCGGCCGGCGTCGACCAGCTCACCCGGACCGTTCGCTCCTTCATCGAAACGACACGGGACCGCGCGACACCGGCGGAGGTCTGAGGCGATGCGCTTTTACCACCCGGAACTGCTCTGGCTGTTGGCCCTGCTGCCCGTCCTGGCCCTGCTGCGCGGCCGGAGAGGGTCGGCTCCGGCTGTTCTTTTCTCCACCACCGCGATCGCCGCAACACTGGCCAACGCCAGAAAATACCGGCCGGGCAGCCTGCTCGCCGGCTTGAAGCTGCTGGTGCTCGCCTGCCTGATTCTCGCCCTGGCCCGGCCGCAACTGGGCAACACCACCACGGAAATCGAGGCGAGCGGGATCGATATCATGCTCGCGGTCGACGTCTCCAGCTCCATGGAGGCGATGGATTTCACGCTCCACGGAAAAACGGCCAACCGTCTGCAGGTGGTCAAAGCGGTGGTCGCCGACTTCATCGCCGACCGGCCCAACGACCGGATCGGTCTGCTCGCCTTCAGCGCCCGCCCCTACCTGATCAGTCCGCTGACCCTGGATCATCACTGGCTGCAAAAACGGCTCGAGGCGCTGACCATCGGCATGATCGAAGACGGGACGGCCATCGGCTCGGCGATCGGCGTCGGGGTTTCCCGGCTCCATGAACAGCAGGAATCGAAATCGCGCATCCTGATCCTGCTCACCGACGGCATGAACAATGCCGGCAAGGTGCCGCCGGCGGCCGCGGCCGAAGCGGCCCGCGCCCTTGACATCAAGGTCTACACCATCGGCGCCGGCACCCGCGGCATGGCGCGGACGCCGGTGGTCGACCCGTACGGCCGCAGGGTGCTGGCCAATGTCCGGGTCGATATCGACGAAAAGAGTCTGCAGCAGATCGCCGCGTTGACCGGAGCACGCTATTACCGGGCCACCGACACCGCTTCGCTGGAACGGATCTACCAGGAAATCAACGCGATGGAGACGACGACCCGGACCGTCAAACACTTCGAGCACTACCGGGAACTCTATCCGCTGCTGATCGGCGGCGCCCTGCTGCTGCTCGCCGGCGAACTCCTGCTGCGCCGGCGATTTGTGCCCTAGGAGCGGTGGCCATGGTATCTTTTGCTCATCCCTGGTGGCTCCTGCTCGGCATCCTCGCCTGCCTGCTGCTGTGGCTCTGGTGGCAGCAGATGGAGCGGAGGCGGCAGCGAATGCTCGCCCGTTTCGCCGCACCGTCGCTGCTCGACGATCTCACCCTCTCGGTCTGTCCGCTGCGCCGCACCGCGAAAAAACTGCTGGTGGCCGGCGGTGTCTTCTGCTGTTTCGTGGCGCTGGCCGAACCGCATTACGGATCCCGGTGGATCGACGTCAAACACAAGGGTATCGATATCCTGTTTGCGCTGGACAGCTCCCGGAGCATGCTCGCCCCGGACGTTCGCCCCAGCCGTCTGGAGCGCAGCAAGCTGGCCGTCATGGATTTCGTCGCCCGCCTCCAGGGCGATCGCATCGGCCTGCTGCCGTTTGCCGGCACATCCCACCTGCTCTGCCCGCTCACCGCCGATTACCAGGCCTTCAACCAATCACTGCAGGCGGTCGACAGTTCGCTGCTGCCGGTCGGCGGCACCGATATCGGCGGCGCCATCGAGGCCGCCGAAGCGGTATTGGCCAACGACGCCAACCATAAACTGCTGGTCATCATCACCGACGGCGAGGATTTGGCCGCGGACGGAGCCGCCGCGGCGCAGGCGGCGCATTCCCGGGGGATGACCATCTTTACCATCGGCGTCGGCACCGCTGCCGGGGAATTGATCCCGGACCGGGCCGCCGGCGGCTTCGTCAAGGACAACAGCGGCGCCTATGTCAGGAGCCGGCTGGACCGGCAGATGCTGCGGGCAATCGCCCGGCAGGGCGGCGGCATCTATGCCGATCTCGGCAACCGCGGTGAAGGGCTCGATACCGTGTACCGGGAACGACTGGCCTTGATCCCGGCCCAAGAATTTGCCGAAAAGCGCACAAAGGTACCGATTTCACGCAGCGAATGGCCGCTGGCCCTGGCAGTTGCGCTGCTCTGCGGCGACTTCCTGTTATCCGGCAGAAAGCGGCAGCGCTCTTTCCACCAGGTCATCGCCCGCCTGGCGCGGCTGCGAAAAACGCCAAGATCGTCTCTGATCGCGCTGATCCTGGCCGTTGCCGGTCCCGGCCTGCTCGGCCCACCACCGGCAATGGCCTCGGCCGGGGAGCGCGCTTTTGCTGCCGGGGATTACCAGCGCGCCGAAACCTTCTACCGCGAGCGGCTGCGCGACGACCCCGACAATCCGGTCCTGCTCTATAACACCGGCAGCGCCGCCTTCAAGAACGAGGATTTCAGCGAGGCCATCGACGCCTTTGGCCGCGCCATCCCCGCCGCCGACCCGGCCCTCCAGGAAAAGGCCTATTTCAACCAGGGAAACGCCTGGTATCGTATCGGCGAAGAAACCCGCCAATCCGCGGTCAAACAGACCATCGAGGCCTGGCAGAACGCTCTGGCCGCCTTTGCTGCGGCGCTGGCCCTGAACCCGGAGAACCAGGACGCCGCGGCCAACCACGATTTTGTCAAAGAGCAGCTGGAGCAACTGCGGCAGGAAACGGAGTCTGCCCCGGAGTCCCCTGAACAGAAGGGGCAGGAATCTTCGGATGAGCACGCGGAGGCACCCCAAGAGACACCGCAGGACCGTCAGCCGGCGCCGGACGAGC
>CAZUJZ010000254.1:0-5311 GCA_964620665.1 uncultured Desulfofustis sp.
GAAGGCCCGGCGGGCCGGAGAATCAGGCCCGAAGGGGAGCGGACAGGACGTCCGCTCCCGGCGGCCAGGCCATGGATGGCCTGTCTGCCGGCCTCGGAGGCCAGCCGATCAGGCCGCAGCGCAGCAGCCGGAGGCAGGACCGGCCAGCCCGTCCGACCGCGATGACGATTATCTTTCCACCCCGGTCATCGCGCCGTGCTTCCGCCTCTGCCTCTGCCGCTCTTGCCACCGCCGAAGATCAGTTCAACCAACGGCTCGATCTGCCCATCGGTCAGTATGACCCGTACCCCGTTTTCCTGCAGTACCCGCCGCGGCGTCTCGCCGGCCTGAAGGGTGAGCAGGGCGCAACAGTCAGACAGCAGGTCGGACAATTCCTGCCATCGTTGTCGACCGCTCCCCGGTTGCGGCGCCCATCTGGTTTCCCGCAGACACACCAAGCCGTCCTCTCGGCAGCCATAGATCAGCAGCCGCTGCGCTCGACCCAGATGGAGATCGACTTCCAGGCCGCCGGAGCTGGCCACCGCAACCAACGGCCGCAAGGGGCTCGGCCGGGGCAGATGCGCAGCGCCCTGCTCCCCGGCCCCGCCACTCCCGCCGACATCGGCGAGCAACGGGGAGACCAACGGCAACGATGGTGGAACCAGCCGGCCGGCGCGCGCCACCTGATCATCATCACCCGGGTCCAGGATCACCTCCCCGTCAAGCTCGGCTCGATACGGCACCAGTGCCAGCGCATCGGCGCCGAGTTCCTGCATCGCCGCGGCAATCTGTTTGACATGATCGACATTGCAGCCCGGATAGAGCGTTGTTACCACCACAACTCCGATACCCTGGTATTTCAAAGCCGGGATCCCATGTTTCTGCTCGTCAATCAGCAGCTGTGCCGCGTCCGCCAAGGCCATGGTCTTCAAGCCCGGTCTGATCCAGGCATAAATTTTCTCCAGGACCTCCGCTTTGACCCCGTTGACCACCATCTCGACATAATCGACCCCGGCTCGCGCCAGGTCGGCAGCAAATCGCCGGGCCCCGCAGCCAAGGGTTTTCAGGCCGATGCGCAGCCGTGGATAGCGCTCGCGCACCAGGCCGATGGTCCTGAGCAGGGTGTCGGGTACCGCGAGCGGATCGCCGGGACCGGTGATCGCCGCCAGCACCGTCTCGTGCGGCCGCGTGCCGACCGCATCGACCAGCACGGCCAGGGCCTCCTCAGGTGCCAGAAACGAAAGACGATGCGGGCTCATCGACGAAAACCGTGTTTTCGCGGTCACCTGCGGGGCAACCGGCAGTTGCACGATCAACGTATCATCGGGCCGCAGAAACGTGCTCAGTCCGGGTGACTGCCCGTGCGGCGGGTTCATCACAGAACCAGTTCGAAGGCCGATTCAGGGGCGTCGCGATCCTGGCGGTCGAGCAGCGCGTCGAGGATCTTTTCCAACAACCGCAGGCCGCCGAGATAACCGACCGTCGGAAAATGCTGGTGCCCTTGCCGATCAAGAATCGGAAAGCCCCAGCGAACCAGTGGCAGATCCTCGTCCCGGGCGATATACTTGCAGTACGTGTTGCCGATCAGCAGATCCACCGGTTCGTTCTTGATCCACTGGTGCAGCAGAAACATATCCCCGGCGGCCCGGACATTGACCTCATGACCGGTCTCGGCGACCAGTTCCCTGATCCGTTTCTCGAATTTCTTCCCCGGGGTGCCGGTCACCACGTGAACCGGCACCATGTCGATGGTCACCAGGAACTCGGTCATCGCGATAAGCTGGTCGGGATCGCCGACCAACGCGACTTTCTTGCCGAAAAAATACTGGTGCATGTCGGATATCATATCTACCAGCCGCCCCCGCTCGCGGACGATCTCATCCGGGACGCTCTGGCCGGCGATGATACGCATCGTATCGACAAAGCGATCGGTGGCCTGCAGGCCGATCGGCAGGTCGAGCACCGAGCACGGGACTTTGCAGCGACTGTCGAGCAACCGGGCCGCCTCGGCCGAACACCATTCCCCGAGGGCCAGCGTACCGATCGCGCCGCCACTGGCCTTGATGTCGTCGATGGAGGCCCCGGCCTGGGGAAACATCGAATAGCTGCCGGTCAACGGACCGTTCAGCACACCCGAGGTGTCAGGGAACAGCGTGATCGGCACCCCGATCAGGGCCGCGATCCGTTTCAATTCCTCCATGTCGGCCGGCTCCACCCACCCCGGTATGATGTTCACCTTGCCCGATTTTTCGCGGCCCGGCTCGGCCAGAGCCGCCATCGCCTTGACCATGTTGGCAAAACCGGTGACGTGCGAACCGGCATAACTGGGCGTTGCTGCGCCGATCAGCGTCTTGCCGGCAGGCACCTTGTTTTCCTTGATCGCCTTGTCGAAGATCTGCGGCAGATCGTCGCCGATGGTCTCCGACAGGCACGTGGTATGCACCGCGATGACGTCCGGTTCATAGACGGTAAAGATGTTGTCGATCGCCTGGATCAAATTCGCCTGGCCGCCAAAGACCGAGGCCCCTTCGGTGAACGAACTGGTGGCCGCCGAAACCGGCTCCTTGTAGTGCCTGGTCAGGGTGCTGCGGTGATAGGCACAACAGCCCTGTGAACCATGGCTGTGCGGCAGACAGCCCTTGATCCCGAGGGCGGCGTACATGGCCCCGATCGGCTGGCAGGTCTTGGCCGGGTTGATCATCAGCGCGGACCGCTCGCTGATCTTCTCTGGTGTGTGTTTCAATAGCATGGCTGCTCCTTGGTGGATGGTTATTCCCATACATAGGTGGCCGAAAGTTCGGGATGCTCCTGCCAGGGTGCCTTCAGATAGCCCCAGACCCGACTGTTGACCAGGCGATCGATCTCTCGGTAGAAGTTGACCGCGCCGCGAAACCCGGCATACGGGCCGCCCGAGTCGTAACTGTGCAACTGCTTCATCGGTACGCCGAGCTTCTGGATGGAATACTTCTCCTTGATACCGGCGCAAAACAGATCGGGCTTGAGCATCTCCACCAGTTTTTCCGCCTCGTATTGGTTAAGATCGTCAATCACCAGCGACTGTTCTGCCATATCCGGAATCAAGCCGTCGTACTCCTTGAAAATGACCCCGTTCTGCTGCAATTGCTCCATCTGCTCCGGCGATTTTCTCGGGCGGTAGAGCCGGGGGTCGGGCTGCACCTCGATCTCCTCGATGTTTCTACTGTCGGCATCGACTTTGAGATCGGGAATCACCCGGCGCCCCTCGTAATCGTCGCGATGGGCAAATTCATAGCCGGCCGAGATGGTTTTCATGCCCAGTTCCGTGAACAGCTCCTGGTAATGATGCGCCCGTGAGCCGCCGACAAAGAGCATCGCCGTTTTCCCCGTGGTGCGGGGCAGAACCTGTCGAAGTTCCGCCTCGACGGCGGGCAACTCCTCGGCAATGACCGCCTCGATCCGGGCGCTCAGCTCATCGTCCTGGAAATAACCGCCGATCTTGCGCAGGGATTTGGCGGTCGCCGCCGCACCGATGAAATTCACCTTGATCCAGGGGATGCCGTATTTGGTCTCCAGCATATCGGCGACGTAATTGATCGAGCGATGACACATGACGCAACTCAGATCGGCCTGGTTGGCGGTGGCAAACTGGTCGTAGGTCGAGTTACCGGAAAACGTGGCGATATTGGTGATCCCGCATTTCGTCAGGATGCGGTCGATCTCAAAGCCATCTCCGCCGATATTGTACTCCCCGAGCAGGTTGATCTTGAATGTCTCGCTGCGCTGCGTCTCGCCGGTCCCGACCACGTGCCTGAAGATCTGGTTGTTGGCTATATGGTGGCCGGCGGACTGCGAGACCCCTTTATAGCCCTCGCAGCTGAAGGCAAAAACATTGCAGTCCCCAAGCTTCTCTTTCATGGACCGGGCAACGGCGTGGATATCGTCGCCGATCAACCCCACCGGGCAGGTGGCGAAAACCGCGATACTTTTCGGATGAAACAGGTCGTAGGCCTCCTGGATCGCCGCAGCCAGCTTTTTTTCGCCGCCGAAAATGATGTCCGACTCCTGCATGTCGGTGGACAAGGCATAGGTCATGAAGTTCTCGCCGTGTTCGCCCGAAGCGCTGGTCTGATTGCGCCGGGTCAGCCAGGCGTAGAAACTGCAGCCGATCGGGCCGTGGACCAGGTTGACAATATCGCTGGTCGGCCCGAGGATGACGCCCTTGCAGCCGGCATAGGTGCAGCCGCGCATGGTAATGATGCCGGGGATCGTGCGGACATTGGCGGTAATCTCAGGCGTCGTATTTTCCCGGGCCTCGTTGATCAGGATCTGCTTGGCCCGCTTGCGCGCCACCTTTGGTGGATATTTCGCCAGCAACTGCTCCTTGACCTCGACCGGATCCCATTGTTTTGTTCGCTGGGCTTTTCCCATGATCTCTCTCCTCGCCGGTTATCAACTGATTGATCTGACGCCTTTGTCTCCGGTCCTGACCCGGATCGAATCGGCGACCGGCAGCACGAAAATCTTTCCGTCACCCGGTTTTCCCGTCTGATTGACACCGATGATCGCCTCGACTACATCGGCCACCTCGGTATCCTTGACGACCACGGTGACCATCCGCTTCGGATAGAGTTTGCCTTTTTCACCGAGCAACGACGCCGCTTCCTCATAGCCGAGCTGGGTCCCTTCGATCAGTCGGCGATTGACAAAACCAATTCCCCGCCCCTGTGCTTCGTGGGCAAAAAAGGCATCGATGCCGGCCCCGGTCAAGGCCCGCTTGGTCTTGTTCATCATGTCCATGCGAATAATGGCTATCACTTCTTTCATGCCGGCGCCTCCTCGCTGATCACCCCTTCCCGGACGCCGGAACTGATGGTGTGGACCTCTTCGACCTCGGTAATAAATATCTTGCCGTCACCAAAGGCCCCCTTGGTCCCCGACCGGGCTGCATCCATGATAATCTTGATGACGAACTCCTTGTCCTCCGGGCGGACGACGCTGAGCAGCATGGTTTTCGGAATTTCGTCGTAGGTGACCTCGCCGATCTTGATGCCGCGCTGCTTACCGCGGCCGGCCACCGAATACTTGGTAACCGCCGGGAATCCTGCATCCATCAGCGCGGCCAGCACATCGTCGGCTTTTTCCGGGCGAATAATGGCTCTGATCATGATCATCATTGTTCTCTTCTCCTGTAGTTTTTTATATGAAACTGCACAGTTTCATGCTTCGTTGTGACGCCCCGTCATGGGGGTTATATGAAAATGAGTCCCCCAGGGCTGGCCGGTTCTGCCGGAGGCTGCATCGCGAAGGCCCGGCGGGGCGGAGAATCAGGCCCGAAGGGGCGCGGACAAGGACG
>CAZUJZ010000255.1:0-5262 GCA_964620665.1 uncultured Desulfofustis sp.
GCTGACCAGATTGGCGGCCGATCGGGAGCAAACGGTACTGACCTATCTGCTCGACGAGCTCGGCATCGATCCCGCCCGGGTGACCACCAGCGACCCGGAGTCCCGGCGCATCGTCGAAGACGGCAGCGGGGCGCGGGTCAATCTGCAGGTTATTGATACCTTTGGCACGCAAACACCATAAGATACCGGGAGATCTGACCATGGAAGAACTGATCAAAAAGACCAGGACCTATCGCCGCTTTCAGCAGGACCGCCCCATCCCCGCGCAGACCCTGGCCAAACTGGTCGATTTGGCCCGCCTCGGCGGTTCGGCCAGGAATTGCCAGCCCTGGCAGTTCATGGCGGTAACCGATGGTGACCGTTGCCGGGCGATTTTCCCGTTTCTCGCCTGGGCCGGTTATCTCAGCGACTGGCGGGGACCTGAGCCGGGCGAGCAGCCCAGCGCCTACCTCCTCTGCCTGCTCAACCGCTCCCGCCTCAAGGGCAGCGAACGCGAAGCGCACTTCGATCTGGGCATCGCCAGCCAGAACCTGCTGCTCGGCGCCATGGCCGAAGGCATCGGCGGCTGCCGCATCGGCGCCTTTTCGCCACAGCTCGCCGATCTCTTCGAGATGCCCGAGCACCTGGAGTTGGGGTTGGTCATCGCGCTGGGCTACCCGGCTGAGACCGTGGTGCTCGAGCCGGTCGAAGGTGACGATATCCGCTACTGGCGCGACGAAACGGGCGTTCATCACGTGCCGAAGCGAAGCCGTGAAGAGGTGCTGGTCGACCTGGTGTGGCGCTCCTGATCTGTGACTCGTCGTGAGCGGCTGAAACGGCCGGGCTAGCCGTCTCAGCGAACCTTTCTGACCAGCCAGATCAATACCAGCACCGGCACACCGAGCAGTGCGGTGAGCAGGAAGAAGTGCGGGTAGCCGATGGACGTAACGATGGTGCCGGAATAGCCGCCGATCAATTTCGGGAACAAGGTCATCAGCGAGGAAAAAACGGCATACTGCACCGCGGTAAACGAGATCGAGGTCAGGCTGGAGAGAAAGGCGACAAAGGCCGCCGAGGCCATGCCCGCCGCCAGGTTGTCCGCGCCGACGACGATTTTGAGCAGCAGCGGATCGGGCCCCGCATTGGCCAGCACCATGAACAGGACATTGGTGGCCGCCGCCAGCACCCCGCCGACAAAGAGCATCTTCACCACCCCGTAGCGCACCGTCAGCATGCCGCCGAGAAAGCCGCCGGTGATGGTCATCAGCAGGCCAAAGGTCTGGACGATGGCGGCGATCTCCGTCTTGGTAAAGCCGAGATCGAGGTAAAAGACTGTGGAAATCACACCGAGCACGATATCCGAGACCCGGTAGAAGCCGATCAGCAGCAGCAGGCTGACCACCATCTTCGTGCTGTAACGCGTGAAGAAATCCTTGACCGGGGCGATATAGGTATCGGTCAACATGGCACCGCTGACCAGCCCGAGCTTGACCAGCATCCGGGCCGCGGCCAGGCCCGCCAGCAACGCCACCGCCAGGCGCAGCGCTTCGATCAGGAAACCGGCAAAGATGCCGAGCAGCGGCAGCGCCCGGTGCAATTGCTCCTTCAGCGCGGCGGCCAGGGTGCCGCTGTAGAAAAAGACCAGCACAAAGACCGATACGCCGCCGAGAAAGAGCAGGAAAAAGCGCAGGTATTGGCCGGCAGAATACTGCAGTTGCACCGCTGCCGATTTGTTGGGCGCCGGCTCGGGGATGCTCAACGTGGTCAGCAGGCCGACCAGCATGCAGGACGCGATGGCGATATAGGTGAGACGCCAGGCCGTGTAGGAGTACGCCTCCACCGAGGAGCCCAGGTGGGCGGCCAGGGCCAGGCTGCCGGCCCCGGCGGCAAGCATGCCGATCCGATAGCCGGCGATATAAGAGGCGGAGAGCATCGCCTGCAGCTCCTGCTCGGCGCATTCGATGCGATAGGCGTCAATAACGATATCCTGGGTGGCCGCCGAGAACCCGAGCAACACCGCCGCCCAGGCCGTGGCGACCAGGTGCCCTTGGTGAGCGGCCGGGTCGACAAAGGCCATGGTCAGGATGGCGGCCATGATCAGCACCTGACTCGTCGCCATCCAGGCCCGACGCCGGCCGAGCAGACGCGTCAGCCAGGGCAGCGGCATCCGATCGATCAACGGCGCCCAGATGAATTTGAAGCTGTAGCCGAGCGCCGCCCAACTGAAAAAGGTCACCGCTGAGCGCTGGACGCCGGCCTCGGTCAACCAGGCAGACAGGGTGCCGAAGATGAGCAGCAGCGGCAAGCCGGCGGAAAACCCGAGAAAGAGCATCGTGACAACCCGGGGATGAAGCCATGAGCGCAGCGTTTCCGACCAGCTCCGTATCGGTGCGGCCTCACTCATTGTTGTCTTTTCCGGTTAATAAGATTATTTTGAATATTCATCATAATTCGAGGCACGCTATATCTCCCTGTGCAGCCGCTTTCGGATCTCGCCGAGGCGATCCCCGAATCTGCGCATTTTTTCAGCCACGTATGCATACTATGAGCGTTCGCATCTATAACACCCTCACCCAGAAAAAAGAACCATTAAACCCGTTGGAACCGGGGCATGTCAAACTCTATGTCTGCGGTATCACCTCGTATGACTATTGTCACATCGGCCATGCCCGCTCCTCGCTGGTCTTCGACATGATTGTCAAGTACCTGCGCTATTGCGGGTACCGGGTTACCTTTGTCAGAAACTTCACCGATATCGACGACAAGATCATCAACCGCGCCAACGAGCAGGGCACGCCGCCGGACCGGCTGGCCGCCCGGTTTATCGACGAGTTCTACCGCGACATGGATTATCTCGGGCTCCAACGGCCGGACATCGAACCAAAAGCCACCGAACATATCGATGATATGATCGCGCTGATCGAGACCCTGATCGCCAAGGACCAGGCCTACGCGGCCGACGGCGACGTCTATTTCGCCGTTGAGCATTTTCCCGCCTACGGCAAGCTGTCCCGGCGCCGGCTCGAAGATATGCAGGCCGGGGCGCGCATCACCATCAACGAGAAAAAGCGCAACCCGATGGATTTTGCGCTGTGGAAACACTCCAAGGCCGGCGAACCGGCCTGGGACAGTCCCTGGGGACCGGGACGGCCCGGCTGGCATATCGAATGTTCGGCGATGAGCAAGAAATACCTCGGCGATACCTTCGACATCCATGGCGGCGGCAAGGACCTGATCTTCCCCCATCATGAAAACGAGATCGCCCAGAGCGAAGCGGCCAACGACAAGCCGTTCGTCAACATGTGGGTGCATCACGGCTTTGTCACCGTCCGCAACGAGGCGACCGACGAAAGCGAAAAGATGTCAAAATCGCTTGGAAATTTTTTGACCATTCGGGAGCTTTCGCAGAAATACCACCCGGAGATCCTGAAACTCTTCATCTTCTCCACCCAGTACCGCAACCCGCTTGAATTTTCCGAGCAAGCCATGCTCGAGGCCGAAACCGGCCTGACCCGGCTTTATGAGTGCATCGCCGGCATCGACGCGATCAAGCGGAAGCCTGCGGACATCGCCGGCACGGTGATCACGGACAAGGAGGTCGGCAAACTGGATAGCCTGGAAGAGCGCTTCCGGCAAGCGATGGACAACGATTTCAACACCGCCCAGGCTATCGGCCAGCTGTTCGACGCGGCCAAGACGGTCAACAAGATCCTGCGCAAGCTTCAGGACGAGCAGGCTCCCGTCGACTTGTCCCGTCTCGATCAAGCCCGCGAGGCGATCATTCGCCAGGGACGGGTAATCGGCATTCTCAACGAACCGGCCGATATCTTTCTGGAGCGGCGCAAACGGGAAACCATCAGGGATGCCGTCATCGACCCGGCAGCCGTCGAGACTTTAATCGCCCGGCGCAACGAGGCCCGGAAAAACAAGGATTGGAAGCTCAGTGACGCGATCCGCGATGAACTGCTGGCCAAGTCCGTCGAACTCAAGGACGGACCCGACGGCACCACCTGGTCGGTAAAGAGGAATTGATTCAGCAGCGGAGGAAACCATGACCCGCCAACCCGCAGTTGCCAACCGATTTTACCCCGGCTCACCGGACGAGCTGCGACGCGTCGTCGCCCAGCTGCTGCCGGCTCAGAGCGCAGACAGAAAAACAGCCATCGCCGCCATCGCCCCCCATGCCGGCTATGTCTACTCGGGCAAGCTGGCGGCGCAGACCATCGGCTCGCTACAGGTACCGGAAACGGCCGTTATCCTCGGTCCCAACCACCATGGCCGGGGCGCCGCTGTAGCCGTATCGACCAGTTCCTGGCAGATGCCCGGCGGCCTCGTCCCCTGCGACACGGCCCTGGCCGAGGCGATGCTGGCGGCATCGCCGCAGCTCACCGCCGATGAGCAGGCCCATCTGCACGAACACTCACTGGAAGTTCAGGTGCCGTTCCTGCAGGCGATGCAGCCGAACCTGTCGCTGGTGGCGATTGCGGTCAGCCAGATCAGCTACGACAGCTGCCGCGAGGTGGCCGCGGCACTGGCCTCGGCGATCTCGCCGAGACAGGACCAGGTCCTGCTGGTCGCGTCAACCGATATGAGCCACTATGAATCGCGTCGTGCGGCCTCGGTCAAAGACCACCGGGCCCTCGACCGGGTCCTTGAGCTGGATGCGGAAGGGTTGTACCGCACCGTCGTCAGTGAAAAAATCTCGATGTGCGGCTTCATCCCGGTCACTATCACCCTGCTGGCCGCCAAACAACTCGGCGCCACCAGGGCGGAACTGATCGGCTATACCGATTCCGGCGAGGCATCGGGCGACACCGACCAGGTAGTCGGCTACGCCGGCCTGGTCATCAGGTAGGAAAAGCGGAGTCCCGCTTTTCCCTTGACACTGCCAAACCATTCTAATATAAATCTGAAGTTCAGCAAAACGCCCATCGTGCTGGGGGATGGTCTAATGGTAAGGCGGCGGACTCTGACTCCGCTTATCGGGGTTCGAATCCCTGTCCCCCAGCCATAGATAACGAAAGGGTTGAGGGAATAATTTCCTCACCCCTTTCGTCTTTTCAGGCAACCATACAGCAAACCTTTCCCGACAACAGCAAAGGCTTTTTCCTGGACAAATTTCAGTTGCTATTCGACAGCACCTGTCTTTCAAACACCTACGGCAAGCCTGCTGGTGATAAGACGGTTGAGACTGATTCCTTGCTCTGCTGCCTGAATAGCCAGGAGCCTATGCAACTCTGAAGTCATTCGCAAAGGATATTTGCCGGTATATTTTTTTGCCGC
>CAZUJZ010000256.1:0-5255 GCA_964620665.1 uncultured Desulfofustis sp.
CATGAAGTGCTCCTTCACAACGTAAGCAGTTGATTGTTGAAATCCGTCAACGGGGATACTGCGTTTCACTCCAACGAAGCGAGACAGCAGTGCTGCCGGCAATCAGCCTAGCCGACCGGGGGAAAGGAAGCAACCGGTTTGTTCTCTGGCGGTGGCTCGGCCAGCCGGTGTGCGGGCACGGCAAGGACCACCTGGCGGCAGGGGAGAAAGGAGCGTTTCCTGTGCTCGCGTTTGCTCCTGCAGCCGGCACGTTTCCACTGAACGGTTTTTGTTTTGCACTCGAGATGGTTCAGCGCCACGGAAGGTTCGCTGATGAAACAGCAGGCTTCGATCGCTGCCGCGTCGTTGCCGAGCGGCAGCGATCGAAGAAGATGGCAATGGTCAGGGCTTGTTCACGGAGATCGACAGGACTCTGCTGTTGTTGCTCTCGACGCTTTCGCGGACGATGTTGTCGGTGTCGGCGACGACCTTGGTGTTGAGCCGTCCATACCAACTCGGATACCCGTCGTAGCGGCAGGTCAGGATGCGGCCGCCACGGGCGGCGAGCCTCTCGATGGACCAGTCGCAGGCCGGGTCGCGGTAATTCTCGCCCGGCCACCATTTCACGGTAAAGGGGCCGGACGGACCGTTCCCGCGGTTGTAGACACCGATCCGGACCTCGACCGGTTGTCCCTGTACCGGAACAGCCGGGTTGAGCGTGAATTCGGAGATGTACAAATCCGGTTGTCGGTTGTCGGCCAGCGATGGCGGAGGCGGTGGTGCCGGTCGAGTGGTTTGTGATGGAGGTGGAGGCGGAGCGGGGGTGCCGACGCGGGGCGGCGGCGGAGGCGCGGCGCCGGTCCCGTTTTGGGGCGCCGGTCCACCTGCCTGCAGGACTACGGCACGGCCGTCGGTGCAGCGGAAGCGACGATGGTCGATGGTGTCGATCTCGGCTCTGAGCCGGATCGCATCGCGCTGCGCCTTGGCCTCCATGCGGTCAATCCGGTACCAATCGGCCTTCGGGAAGATCTCATCCTGGACGTTGGAGCGGGGGATCAGCGTCTCGCCGTACTGCACTGCCTCGCAGACCGTTTGTCTTTGCCGGTCGCCGGAGCGATGCTGGCGAACCAGATCACGAACGGCTTCAGAGCAGCCGAGCTGTTTGGCTTTGAGGATGTTGTGTGGCAGACAATTGTTGCCGGCCCGGCCGTCCCGGCTGAGTTTTTTGGTCGTTTTCAGCATGTCGGTCTTTTTTTCGGTGTTGACCTGCCCTTCGGGCTGATAGGTCAGGTAAACGTAGAGCTGTGAGGTACAGGAACGGATGCATGGGTCTGCCTGGACCGGTCCCGCCAAGCCGAAGAGCGGCAGAGCCGCCAGCGCCGTGATGAAACATTTTTTCGCTTTCATGGGACTCTCCTTTTTTTGCTGAAATTTTGTTTCTCTGGAATCAATTGTACATAGGTTGCCGGATAAAGGAAAAAGGTTCATCAGAAAATGAAAATGATGTGCGGATTTCCCTGTTGGCACCCAGACGTACATGTGACCCGGCCTGGATAACGGCTCGCTGCTGCGAAGACGCTTTTTGGCAACGAGATTTGAATTGCCCGGCGGTCTATGATACTCCTCAGAGAGAAGGGGAGCCGGCGGATGAGCCGGCCAGAACAGTTACCATCCATCCGGAGGTGAGTATGTCACAAATTATCATTTCCTGGCCGGCCGGATCGATTACGGCGGCCCTGCGCGACACGCCCACGGCACGCCGTCTGCTCGACGCATTACCGGTCTCCGGGCGGGCCAACGTCTGGGGAGAGGAGGTCTACTTCTCGGTACCGTTTTCCGTCGAGGCCGAACCCGATGCCGCAACGGTCGTCGACAAAGGGGCAGTCTGTTTCTGGCTCGACGGTGACGCGCTGGCCCTACTGTTCGGCCCGACCCCGGTCTCTCAGGGTGATGAGTGCCGGCTGATCAGTGCCGCCAATATTGTCGGCATGATGGAGGGCGATCCCACAATTCTTCGTTCGGTGCGCAACGGCGATATGATCAGCGTTGACCCGGCGTGATGTCGCCTGTCCGAGAGTATCAAACCTTTACCCAATGACCGAGTCGTATCATGCTGGGAAATTTCCTGACATTCGAACTGGGTTCCGGGGTGCCGCTGCTGGTGGTCGGTTTCGGGTTGCTGCTGATTCTCAGCCTGGCAGTAAAAACTGTTTTGCAGCATTGGTCGCTGCCGCCGGTGCTCGGCTATCTGCTGCTCGGAATTCTGGTCTCCGGCATCAACCAGGCCTTCGGTCTGGTTGATGAACGTTGCGAGACCCTGCTCTCCTTTCTTGCCGCTCTTGGTGTCATCGTGTTGCTGTTTCGGGTCGGTATCGAGAGCGATCTGCATGCACTGGTTCGTGAATTGCCCAAGGCCAGTTTGATCTGGCTGCCCAATATGGCTTTGGGGGGAATTCCCGTCTATTACGTGACCCATTATTTTTTCGGTTATCCCTTGATTCCAAGTCTTTTTGCCGGAGTGGCGATGACCGCGACCAGTGTCGGTGTTTCCGTTGCCGTCTGGAAGGATCAGGGGAAACTGGCCAGTGAGGAAGGCGAACTCCTCGTTGACACTGCGGAACTCGATGATATTTCCGGTGTCGCGTTGATGGCGCTGCTGTTCAGTATAGCCCCGGTCTTGCACGAGAATGGCGTGGAGCATGTTGCGGCGGTTACCGGCGATAGCGAGTTGACGTCTCTGCTGCTTTCCGAAACGGTCAGGTTTGCCGTCAGCTGTGCGGTCTTTATCGTTGTCATCATCTTTGCCGGGAAGGCGTTGGTCGGCCCGCTTACCGCATTGTCAGAACGGTTCAGCGACCAGGCAACGGTACTCATCCTCGTTGTCGCCTGTGGTATTTTAATTGCCGGGCTGGCCGGTGGAATCGGCCTGTCGTTGCCGATCGGCGCGTTGTTTGCGGGGTTGCTCGTCAGCCGGCACCGTGAAAACTATGGGGTTGAACCGTTTTATCGCAGCCTGGACCTGATCTTTGTCCCGTTTTTCTTCATCCATATCGGTTTTCAGGTTGATCCGTCGCTTTTAACTCCGGCTGTCGGGATCGGTCTAGCGCTGACAGCGGTCGCTGTTTTCGGCAAGCTTATTGGAACAGGAATACCTGCCCGGCTGTTCGCCGGCAGTTCCGGAGCGCTGATGATCGGGATCAGCATGGTTCCCCGGGCAGAGATAGCCATGGTCGTTGTCCAGCGCGGCAGCGAACTCGGTACGTGGGCGATGCCGCCGGAGCTCTACGCGGCCCTGGTCTTCGTTTGCGCTGTAACCTGTCTTGGTACCGCTGTCTTTTTGAATACCGTGCTGAGAAAATGGCGCCCCTCAAACACGCGGCAGAATGATTGTTGAGCGCCAATTCACGGCAAGGCCTTTTCAAGGAGATAAAAGCCCTGGTCCGCCAAAACAATTAATGACGTCTCCTCATCGGCTATTTTGGAGAGCCTGATAGAGCCGTTCCACCAGCGCATGGTTATAGCCGTGCGAGGTCATGTTGGCGGTGATGCGTCCCCTGATCCGATAGCCGAGGAGGGATAGGTCTCCGATTATGTCCAGAATCTTGTGGCGCACGAATTCGTCGTCATAGCGGAGTGCGGTATTGATGACCTTGCCGTCGTGCATGATGATATGGGAATTGAGGTAGCCGCTACCGACCGTGCCCAGCTTCTGGGCCATGTCGATATTCTCGAAGGTATTGAATGATCGGGCCGGAGCGATCTCCTCGGCGAACGAGTCCTGCGCCGGGTTGAAGGTGAGCACTTGTTCGCCGATGGGCGGCGGGTAATCGACTCGCATTGCTACTTCAAAACCGTCGAAAGGTTCGGCATAGAGGTATTTTTCCTGTTTTTCCTCAGTTCCGAAACCAACTTTCTGGCGAATGGCGGCAACGTGGGTTGTGGCCGGTTGGTCGGCTATTCCCGCCTGGGTGATAAGCTCGCAGAAGTCTTTTGCGGAGCCGTCGATGTTCGGCACCTCGTCGCCGACTTTGATCAGTGCGTTGGTGATGCCGAACATGGAAAGAACCGCCATCAAATGTTCGACGGTACGCACTTGATGTCTGCCGCTGTCCAGCGTCGTTGAGTTGGCGGAGAAGGTCTTGGTCTCGGCAGGTTGGGCATAGTTTCGCAGCGAGGTGATATGCCCCCGGATGGACTGACCGTCGAGGGTCTGGAAAACGACTCCTTCATCGACCCCGAGCGGGCTCAAGATGATGCCCGTTTTCCGGCCGCTCAGCAGCCCGATCCCGTTGAGAACGACGTTTTCCTTCAGGGTTCGTTGCGGTTCCGATGACTCGATCAGTTCCACTGCGCCGGGAATCAACAGTGCTCCGGTGGTTTCACCGGCACGCCTTGCATCCGGCGGCAGGCTCGCGTTGATCCGGGCCGGCTGCTGGTTCAAGGCAGACTGGACCTTGTCCAGCAGGACCTCGAGATGCAGCGGTTTTTCCATGAAGTCGGCGGCACCGAGCTTGATGGCGGCGACGGCCGATTCGATGCCGGCATGGCCGCTCATCATGATGACGGGCAACTCGGGGAAGCGTTCATGCAACCGTTGCAGCAATTGCAGGCCGTCCGTGCCCGGCAGCCAGATATCGAGCATGACCAGGGCGGGCTCCATGGTGTCGAGCCGTTGCCAGAAGCTCTCCGCATCGGCAAAGGCGAGGGCCTGATAGCCTTCATCTTCGAGGATATTTGCTACGGTGGAACAGATAAGCGGTTGATCGTCTACGATACAGATGGGGTTCATATTCTTTGTGTCCAAAAAAACGGTATGCGGTAATGTGTTGTCAATTCAGTGTGCGCCGCGATGAATATCATCGCCTGCACCTTCGCTCGGCTCTATCCTAACCTGAAAGAGACAAGAAAGAAATGAAATGAAGGGCTCCGGGCGCATTGTGACTTGACAGGTCGGGCAAATGCCCGGGGCCCGTGCGTTGACCTCGACCTCGCTGTCTACCCGCGCAACCGTTGAACGGCAGAGACGATAGTTTCCAGCGCACGGTCGATCTCCTCGGCGGTGGTATAGCGTCCGGTGGTGAAGCGCAGGGTGCCGGTGGCCCATGACTCGGGGACCCGCATGGCGGTGAGCACGTGGGAGATTTCCACCCGGTCGGCGTGGCAGGCCGCCCCGGCCGAGGCGGCAACGTCGAGCCCGATTTCCTCGAGGATGCGGTTGGCTTCCAGGCCGGAAAAGGAGACGCTGCAGGTATTGGGCAAGCGATTCGTCCGGTGCC
>CAZUJZ010000257.1:0-5245 GCA_964620665.1 uncultured Desulfofustis sp.
TAGGCACGGGTCTGCAAAACCTGCTACACCGGTTCGATTCCGGTTCGCGCCTCCAAGCAGGATCATGCGGGCATCAATTGCCCAGGTGGAGTTCTCTTCTAAGTACACATCGTTTCTTTGATGTCTCCAGGGCCAAGATCTTATCGTAATCGCGTGGAAGACTGACAGCATCCGATGTTCTGTTTCCGGTGCAGGTTCCAGGGGTTGAAGAGTCTTGTATTGCTCACAGGCCGGCAGGTATTGCTCATTTCTTCCGTCTGCCTGCGGCCGGTAATCATATGTTGTCATTCTGCGGTAATAACGCCACTCAGAAGGGGTTTATAAATCTATCTATTGGGTGGGTAAAACGTTTCAGAACCGCCATTCTTAACTGCGGTTATTCTACTGCTGTTGAGTTACTTATGGAATGGCTCAAGCTGTTCGGCTCGGTTGCCCGGGGACATGAGAGTTCCGACAGTGACGTGGATTTTCTGGTTGAGATGGAACCAGCGCGAAGCTTGCTCGATCTCGATCTCCCGAGTTTGAGGACGGTCTTGGACCAAATGATCGAGAAGGAAAAGAAATAGTGGACGTGAATTCCGCATTAGGGGTATCTCCTTGACTGCGGTAACCACAAGATGTAGCACTGGAGGGCGTGGAGGATTTATCCGAAAACGCTGATGGATTTGGAGCGTCGTTTTGCGATGGAGGAGGCGTGCCGGGACGCTACCTGCAAAACCGGCATGAAACCGCTTGAATACTTGACAATGCAATGGGGTAAGCCTCTTTTCCCGAATCCTGTTTACCATTGGCGCTTTATTACTCAACTCAAGTTTGCCCTCGGCGGCGAGCAATGGAAACAATGGAATAAGAGCTTTGCCCCCACGTTTGTGAAAAGCCAGACCATTGAACACGAAAAAGGGAGAAAGGACCGGGGATACTGGGTCTCTCCCGGAACGAATGAAAGATGTGGCCCGATATACTCGACAGCGATGTGCGCCCTCATGGTTCAAGTCTACTCATATTACGACAAAGGTGTTCCGGTCCGCGAAAAGCACAAGCAAAACGATGACATAATCATCGGCACGGACGTCGATGTAAAGATCAACGAAAGCGATCAGTCCCTAAACTCCGGCCTGAAATAGTACCTATCCTGCCGATTCAGCCTGCCTTTTTCTGAGTGGCCTCTTTCGCGCTCTAATTGATGTTTTTAGCAATTAGAGCGATTAAATTCTTGCAGAAATGGCATTTTTGCCATTTCTGTTGCCGACGAATCGGTTTTCGGTCGGGTTGGACAGAAAACTGTTGACTTCGCCATAAATATGGTATTATTGTTTTTGTATGAAAACGACACTTGAAATCTCTGATCCTGTATTCCGCCAGATCAAGGCGCGCGCGGCTTTGAAGGGGGTAACCATGAGAGCTTTTTTTATGGATGCCATAAAGGAAAAAATGGCCGCCGATAGTTCGCAGAGGAAGGGCGACTCTGGATGGCGTGCCGTATTCGGGAAAGCTCCGAAAAGTTCCGTGGCTAAGGTTCAGTCCGTTATTGACGAGGAGTTCTCGAAAATAAACGCGGAAGACTGGAAATGATTCTCGACACCAATGCTGTTTCCGATTTGCTTGCCGGAAATCCTGATTTGGAAACTTTGCTTGTACATTCCGAAAAACATCATCTGCCTGTCATTGTCATTGGGGAATATCGTTTTGGATTGATGGCGTCACGAAAAAGAGAAGTCCTGGAGCGCCTGCTGGATCAGTTGGCGGAGGAGTCTTATATTCTTTCTCCGGACAGGAATACAGCGCGACATTACGCTTCAATCCGTCATGAATTGAAGCGCAAAGCGAAACCTATCCCGGAAAACGACATCTGGATTGCTGCGTTGGCGCGCCAGCATCAACTCGAAGTGGCAAGCAACGACGAACATTTCGATCAAGTGGAAAGCATAGACAGAATCAGTTGGTAGAAAATGTTCGGTAAAGGCCCAGGTTCTCCTGACCACGCTGTCATTTCAGGTATGGGTGTATACGACCTGTCTGCGTGTCCGCACAGGCAGGTCGGTGGGCCGTTTAAGATGGCCGGTTGGTATCAGCCGCAGATAGCATCCTGTATTCTGGTCGTGTGGACGTTGATTATTCCGTTGGTGATTGTGACGGAAAATAAGGCAAGTTAAGTTGCGTTGCAATGTAATCGGGTAAGGTATATGGCTCGGATCAAGTGTAAACAGTGCGGGAAGAAGTTCAGCGATTCGAAGGATAGCTGTCCGCGGTGTGGAGTGTCGGCGAAAAGATCGAGCCAAGCAAAAATGTGGAGATGGGTTGTTTGTGCGGCGGGGCTTGCCGGAGTTGGAGCGTTAGTCTCATGGGGGATATGGAAGCAACAAGGGCCGGAGAGAATCGTGCGAGGGATGTCACGCGCGGAGGTGATAGCCGGAGCCGAGGAGAAGACATACGAAATACCGTCGTTTGAAGAGTTGTTGTCAACAAAGCCGGAAGATGTCGGGAAATATGATGTTGCGGTGATGAATCTACTTTGCGCGCAGGGGCTGCCGGGTGCCGAGAATGTGAATATCGAGGAATGTTTGAAGACGCTCGACAAGTGGGCAGAGTGGGTGAGGCACGAGACAGACCGGCACATGTACAGATTCCGGAAGGCTCCCCAGGAATACGAGAATTCGGAAGGATATTTTCGTGTGCTCTTTATGATCTGTGTGCTGCAGGAAGATTTCAAAGTCTGCTACAACCGGGATCCAAAGATGAGGAGTGATCCGAAGAATTCAGATCCTCGTGATTTGTTGTTCTTTCGGAATGCTCAAGATTTATTTGTGCATGGGTTGGTGACAGGAAAGCACGAGGGAACATGTTCTTCAATGCCGGTCTTCTACGTGGCGATCGGGAGGCGTCTTGGATATCCCTTAAAACTGGTCGCTGCAAAGGGGCATCTGTTCGCAAGATGGGATGAGGGAAAAGAACGCTTTAACATCGAGGGAACGAACCGAGGACTCAACACGTTTTCGGATGAACATTACATGCAATGGCCTAGGCCTATCACGCAAGAAGAGATTGCGAAAGGGTTTTATCTTCGATCATTCACGCCAGAGCAGGAGTTGGCCTGCTTTCTGTCTTTGAGAGCAACGTGTTTGTTGGAAAACAACCGAGTAGATGAAGGCAAAAAGGCGCACGAAGCGGCCTTGCGATACGATCCAAATGACATTGATTCTCGGCATATGCTGGATATAATAGCGCAGTATCAAAGAGAAGTTGTCGCGAGAAGACGGAAGCAGTCGTTGTTAGAGGCTGCCGCGGCGTTAAGAGAAAGCGGGCAAGAGGCTGCTGCTCGGCGATTGTTGACTGAGCCGCAACCTCATGGGGTAACACCGATGAGGAGAACGCCATGAAAAGAATGATGTTTGCCGGAATAGCAATCATGATGTGTGTGACCGCTGTTTATGGTTACTACAATCCCGAAACGGGAAGATGGCTAAGCCGAGATCCAGCAGGAGAAGTGGGGGGGCTGCACCTGTATGCGTATGTCGATAATGATCCAGTTGGGTATTGGGATTACTTAGGCTTGAAGAAGGCCGTTTATGTACAGAGGAAGTGGTGGATCATTCCATTGCCAGACAAGCTGACTTGGGAATTGGATGAGAAAGAAAAAGGCAAGATCAAGGAGCTTCAAGATCTTATCAAGTGTTTGAAAGAAACAAAGCCCGCACCTTCAGAGGGTGATCGGCAGAAAGCGATTAAAGCAGCTGAAGACTATATTAACGCTATCGAGTCTTGGGTGCCGAGTGCAACGCGACCGGGAAATGGTGCGATAATCACTTTCAATTTTGCACGATACGAGGGCAGGGAACCAAAGTGGAAAGAACTTGGGAGGACTTTCTGGGAGGGGTTCTGTTGCGGGTTTAAGGCTGGACTGGTGACTGCGGCGATAACCACAGGGGAAGAGGGGAAACCGCCAGGGTTTGATCCGAGCAAGCGTGAGGATCAACAGGATGATGAATGGCATTATCATTGGCATGAAGCGCCGCACGATAAGCGTGGAGGCGCTCCGCATTGGGACAGAGGGAAGAAAACAGGTCCGAAGCCCCGGCCGCAAGAATGGTCTCCGGATGGAATTCATTGGTTTCCGAAATAGAGAAGAGAATTTGATATGGATGAGTTTCGGTTACGGATTAAATACGATACTGATGAGAATGAAGTCCGGATCATCGGAAATGAGACCGGGCTAAGATACTTAGCCGATGTCTGTATGAGGATTATCGGGAAGACATCACCGGCAGGGCATTTTCATCTTGATCCTGAACCTGGGAACTTGGATGAGGGATCGACAAGAACTTTGGTCGCGTATGAACCCGATTAATTGGTGGTGTTTTCGGGGCGAAGTGCAGGTGACCGAAGTAGTTACCACTTTTTGGGGTAGGTAGGTGATGGGGCGACTGAGACAAAACAAGATCATAATATTTGGAGTGAGCGCGTGTGTTGTCATTGTGCTGGCATATGTTGCGTATTCGGTGTTGAGACAAGGGAGTGACGCGGAGCCAGAAATTTCTATAGAGCAACGGGAAGCACTTGCGAAGGGACAATTCATTGTCGCGGCTGAGAAACAATACGATGCTGCGTTGGATGCTTTGTTTGGAGTATATCAGCCTTTTGTGACGAATGTTTCGACGAGTTTCTGGAGTGACTTTCGGGAGAGAGAAAGGACAAATGTTGCATACATTGCGAAGACCCTTTTCGCTGCGTCGAAAGTTGACTCGATGGAGAAGACCGCTGAACAAGGTTATGATGTTGGGATGATGGTAGGACAGCGACTCAATCAGAAGTTGCTTTTTGATCTCCGTCAAGGCGGGCATGTGAATGAAGAGATTTTGAAGAAGGTGATGTCTCATGTGGAATCACAAAGCAGAAGGCCCGACCAGTCCCTAAACTCCGGCCTGAAATAGTACCTATCCTGCCGATTCAGCCTGCCTTTTTCTGAGTGGCCTCTTTCGCCAGGCTTTAATATGCGCGTGAAATCATAACTCACCGCCTTTTACAATATTGGTTCACTACCATCCCATAAGCCCTGATACAGGGCAGGGAACAGCCGCATTTAGTAACGTTTTAGGCATTTAGCGTCAAACCTGCATCCGATATTTTTGACCGCATAAGAAAGCTCACCACGGAGGCACGGAGACTCGGAGGAGAGGTCCGCGCAAATGAAAGATGGCTATTCCGGTGAATTCGGCCAGGCATTCCGGGATTTAACCGGCCGCCTGTC
>CAZUJZ010000258.1:0-5229 GCA_964620665.1 uncultured Desulfofustis sp.
TCCAGGTCAGATCGAGCTGATTCTCGCCCATCTCTGCAGCAATGCCCGAGACGCCCTGGCCGGGGTCGGCTCGGTCATTATCGAAACCGGCAACGAAGAGATTGACCGGAGCGCCTGCACCCATCGCTCTGATGCGGTTCCCGGCAACTATGTGGTGCTCTCGATCAGCGATGACGGCCCGGGCATGGACCAGCATGTACTGGAGACCGTTTTCGAGCCGTTTTTCACCACAAAAGAGGTCGGTCAGGGACCTGGACTCGGCCTGCCCACGGTACACGGCATCGTCATGCAGAACGACGGCTTCATTGACCTGACCAGCACCCCCAGGGCGGGAACGACGTTTCGGCTCTATTTCCCGGCACATCTTCACGGTTCGGAGCATCCGGCAAAAGCAAGACGCAGGCAGGGAACAATCATAGCTCAAGCCACCGATAAAAACCATTGAAACGTCCCTGCCGAACGTGGTTATGTAACAGCTGAACTCCTCGGCCCTCCTCAACTTCCCGGTACGCCCGGCTGCCGTGGAACAACGAAGACAACCAGCGGAGACGCCGGTGAGCAACGGACCACAACGCCTCAAAGTCGACGCGGATATCGGCAAGAACCGCCTCTTTTTCACCGTTGCCGGTACCATTCAGCGGGGTGATCTGGACCGGCTCTACACCGATACCCGCTTCTGCGTCGCCGACCTGGCGCCGGGCTTTGACGTGATCACCGACCTGACCCAGTGCCATCTCGGCCACCTGAGCGCCCTGCCGACCTTTCGCAAGATCATGCAGTACCTCGTCGCCCATGGTGTCCGCGACGTGGTGCGGATCATGAACCCGGACAAGCTGATCCACCGGCAGATCGTCAACTTCGCCGCCCGGGTCCCCGGCTACCAGACCGTGTACGTCGCCAGCTTCGAGGAGGCGGAAGCGGTGCTGGAACAATCCAGGGACCGCGGCACCCTGCGCTTCCTGTTGCCGGAGACAGGCGTTATCCTCATCGTCGATGACCGGGAAGAATCGGGGACGTTGCTCAATATTTCCGTCGGCGGGTGTGCCGTCCGTCTGGCAACCAAGCTACCCGCCGATTGCCGGCTGGCACTAAGGCTGTCGCTGATGCGGCGCGACGGAACGGCCCAGGAATTCACGCTGCCGGCCCGGCTGGTCAGGGAACTGGAGGACGGGGTGGCAATTGCCTTCGAGACACTTGCCGATGATGACCGGGAGCTGCTGAACACCTGCCTGGTGGAAGCGGTGCAACGCTGACTGACGAATTCCCGGGTCGACAGGCCGGCACGAACCGCCCCTGCTCAACTGCCATCGCCGGGATGATCATCGGCAACGGGCAGAAATACTTTGAACACCGAGCCCCTGTTCCGGACCGAACGCACCGTAATGCCGCCCCCGTGCATGCGGACGATACCGAGCACCAGCGGCAGTCCCATCCCCCTGCCGGTGAACTTCTGGGTGTAGAACGGATCGAAAATATGCTCCAGGCTTTCGGGACTGATACCACAGCCGGTATCGAGCAGATGGATACAGGCATACGCCTTCTCCGCCGGCTGCCAATCCACCGGAAAACAATGGTCACCGCCAATGCCGTCAGACGATACGACCGTTAACGTCAACTCAATCGAACCGCCATCACTGCCCAACGCTTCAACCCCGTTGGCAAACAGGCTGTCGAGCAGCCGCCGTATCAGGTCCCGATCGGCCGCCACCACCACCGGCTGAGCCGGTAGACGGACACTCAGGCTCATGTGCTCGGCCAGGTTCTGCTCGCACAGTCGCCCATAGTCCCCGAGGAGCGGGACCAGGTCAACGAGTGGAAAAGACCGCGCCGTCGGACTCTGACCGAGATAAATCAGCATATTGGTGCCAAGCGCGGCCAGGCGACTGGCCGCATCATGGGCGGCGCCCAGAGCGTTTTTCAGTCCCGTGTCGTTCTCGGGAAGATCGGTGAGGGCGACTTCGAGGTTGCCGAGGATGACGGTCAACATATTGTTGTAGTTGTGCGCTACCGCACCGGCCATCCGCCCGAGGCTCTCGTTTTTCTGCAATTGCCGATTGACGGTCTCCAATTCGCTCTGCAACTCCCGGCGGCGGAGCCGGCCCAGGTAGGCAAGCAGGATCGGGGCAACCTGTTCCGCCACCCCCTCGAGCAGGCCCAGGTCCTCCTGGTCGTAACCGCCCTCCTTGTTGGCCAGGATGAAATGGCCGATCGCCTGGTCACGCTGGACAATCGGCACGGCCAAAACACTGTGTAGTTCGATGTGCCCGGCCGGCACCTGCAGCCCCTCGTTGGCCAGCAATGAACGGCGCTCGAGCAGAGCCCGCCCCCACACCCCGCCCCATTGAGCGTGGGGGAAGACAATGCTTTTCTCCGGCACCTGGCATTTCTCCCAGACATGCCGGGTCATGGTCGGACAGACGAGATCGCCATTCTCGTTGATATAGCCGAACAGGCCGATCGGACTGGCAAAGGCCTCCAGCAACAGGTGCAATACATCGTGGAACAGGTCGTCCTCCGGCGAGGTCAGGAAGATCGTGGCAATCCGGTGGTTGAGTTCGAGGACCCGCCGCGAGCGATGCAACTCCTCCAGGGTCTGCTTCTCTGCGTCGATATCGTTGAGAAAGCCGAGATAACGATCGTCGCTTACCTTCACCGCAGACATGGTAAACCAGCGTTCACTGCCATCCTTGCAGGACAGCCGGATCTCTCCTTGAAACTGCCCCTGCTCCTTAAGCGTTTGAAAGTCCGCCCGGCCGCTCTCCTTGAACGCCGGTGCCCGCAACCCGACGGAGTCCATGGAGAGCAGCTCGCTCTCGCTATAGCCGGTCAATGAGCAGGCGGCCGGGTTGACCTGCCGAAACTGCCCCCGACCGTTGGCGCTGAAGATGCCATAGGGCGCCGTGGCAATATAGCTGCGAAAACGCCGCTCGCTCTCGACAATGGCTTCTTCGGCTTTCTTCCGCTCTGAAATCTCCCGGAAAAAAATGCTCAGGCCATCCTGGAAGGGAGCGGCATTGACCTCGTACCATCGGTCATGGGGAAGGAAAAAGGTCTCGAAACTTCGCGCCCGTTTCTCGAGCAGAACCGCTTGATATTCCATCTCAAAAATCGATCCGCGCATTTCCGGAAAGATCTCGAGCAGGCCGAATCCGATAACCTGTTGCCGGTCGGTACCGAGGATCTGCTCGGCGGCGCCGTTCATATAGCGAATCCGCATATCGCCGTCAAGCGAGATAAAGCCGTCGGACATACCGGCAAGGATCGCCTCCAACTCCTGGCGGCGCCCCTCGATTTCCTTCTCGATGAGCTTTCGCTGGTGGATATCGGTCACCGTCACCAGCAAACCGTCCCCGGATGACTCGTCGGCAAGGCTCTCCTTGTCATCGGAAAAGGCTCTGATGCTGACAAAACGCGGGCCGCCTGGTCCGTTGAGCCGGACATCGAACTGTTTGTCGGCCGGGTTTTTGCGAAAAGAACGGAGCCGGGCCAGGAAGATCGAACGATCTTCGGCAACCAGAAAGCCGGCCAGCGGCGTTCCGTCAACCGATTCCACCGGGTCGCCGACCATGGTGGCGAAGGTCTTGTTGGCTTTTCTGATCATGCCGGCATGATCGAGAACCACATAGCCGACCGGCGCGTCATGATAGAGCCGCATGTAGCTGCGACGACTCTCCTCCAGCCGCTTCTGGGTCAGCTGCAACTCATCGTTCTGCAGTTCCAGCTCGATCTGATGGACATGCAACTCCTGCAATACCTCATGCAGGTCGGCACTTTGTGTCGGTGAGGCCGCTTGGCCAAAGTCATCGATCAACAACTCCGCCCGCCGGCGCAATTCATCGCTCCGCATGATGCGCGGCGTGGTTGGTTCCGGCCCGTCCGTTGTTCGCTGCTTGTTCATTGCCTTCTCTTCTCCTGCGTTAATCACTACTGCGGTGCAGAGTCCCTCTCCTCGCTCTGTCAAGCTGCCGCCGAGCGGCGGCCAGGGCCTTATGCATCCGGCTGCTCTTCAAACTGCTCCGCCGGCGTCGACTGGCGGCCGTATTTTTTAAAACTGACGACCAGTCGATCGTCCGGAATGCGAAACGCATGAACACGAAAATCGCCGGCCAATCGTTCATCCTGGTAGCTGACCCGGTCCAGCACACAGGTCTCGCCGGTTTCGACAACCTTTCTGAAACAATCGACAAAGTTGTGCTGCTCGGACGCCGGCCAGATATCTTCAAACCTGCTGCCAAGCCAGTCATCGACGGCAAAACCGACCAGGCGTTCCGCTTCCGGGTTGCCGCTCTCCAGCACGAAACATCCCGATTCGTCGAGCCGGTATACAAGGAGCCCGATCGGGATGTTTGAACTGATATCGTGAGCAACCAGTTCACTGCGTCGCAGATTGTTGCGGATGGTGCGCAACTCGGTAATATCGACAAAGGTCATAACGACGCCGGAATAGGTCTCCGGGCCGATATGGTAGGGCAGGATCCTGGTCAGGTACCAGCGACCGTCACTGGTCTCGACATGGACTTCCAGCGCCTCGCTGGACCGCTGCACCTGCTTGACCGCCGCCAGTGGATCAAAATCTTCCAGGCGGTGGGAGATGTGGGTAAACGGCCGGCCGATATCTTTTTCGAGAATATGAAAAATTTTCGCGATTTCCGGCGAGTACTTGCGAATCTCGAGATTTTCATCAATGATCAGGGTGCCGATTCCGGAGCTGGTCATCAGGTTATCGACATCATTTGACAACTCCGTCAGCTCGATAATCTTCTTCTGGTGTTCGGCATTGACCGTATAGAGCTCCTCGTTGGTCGACTGCAACTCCTCATTGGTCGACTGCAACTCCTCATTGCTGGCCAGCAATTCCTCGTTGGTGGCCTGCAACTCCTCGTTGGAGGTCTCCAGCTCCTCAATGGTCGCCTGCAGGTTTTCCTGGCTGAACTGCAGTTCCTGCTCCAGGTCGCGAATTCGCTGCTGGGCGTCTTCATTGAGATCATAGACTTCGGCGCCTTCGCGCACCGGGCTGCTTTCCTGGCCGGTATCTTCGAGAAACACGGTCACCAGCGGTTCCTGGTTCTTGCGTTGCGGCAGCAGGGCCAGGTGCATCCGCAGGGACCGTTTTTCGCCGCGGTGTTGGATTCGCACGTTGGAATAAGAGAGCTCCTCTCCGGTGCGAAAGACCTTCTGGATGCCCGTGGCCAGAGGGATCGCCAGCTCCCGGGCGGCCAGTTTGGTGAT
>CAZUJZ010000259.1:0-5214 GCA_964620665.1 uncultured Desulfofustis sp.
CCGGTCTGGTGCGCACAAAGCCGAGACTCCTTCTCGACCAGGATGATCTTGAGGTCCGGTTTTCCCTCCTTGAGCTTCAGGGCCGTCGCCAATCCGATTATCCCGCCGCCGATGATAAAGATATCGTGCATACCGCTGTCACTTGAATCACGCCAGGTTATTGGTTTCTCAAGCAACTGTCGGACCTATCTCTCGCATCGTGCGCATTACAAGTCGCCTGTTGCCGGGCAATGGGATCATCTACTTTCAGGGAGTTCCGTCTTGACACCACTTCTCTCGCTCGTCGAGCTGGTGCCTGGTCTCACCGGCCAGACGGAAAAACCCGAGGATTTTTTGTGACCGACACCGACCGCCCCCTTGTTCAGATAGAGGGCAAACGCCCAGTCGGGGTCAAACCCGCTGGTGGTGGCTGACCAGTAGGTGTCGACCGGCTCCGGGAACGGGTGGTCGACCGGCAGGGCCGGGCTGTGGTGGGCGGCATCCACCAGGCTTTCAAGCTCCCTGATGGTCGGCAGTCGCCAGGCATGCTCACTCCGGGCAGCATGGTTGTCCACCGCGGCCAGTGCCTCGGACCAGTCGGCAACCGGTTCGCCGAGACTGCCCCGATTGTGCCAGATCAGTCCGGTCAGCCGGTCGAGCACCCCATCATCAATTATCGAAAATCGCGGGTGCGGCCAGGGATGCCCGGCACGCACCTCCCCGTCCTGACCGGTACCCGGGCAAGTGATACTCCGGCCTTGATCATCGAAACACTCCCGCTGGCCGGTGCGGGAAAGAACGTCACTGCCGCCGCAGACCGGCCAGCACCAGTAAAAATCACGCTTGTTACCGTAAAACATCCGGGCTCCTTCAAGGTGGACGTACCAGGCATAGGCCGGCGCGATCGCGGCAGTCGTCGAGGTCCAGTGCCAGCCGGAGAAGACCCGGCGAAACGGGTGGCCGGCCGGCAGGGCGGGCCGCTTTTCGCCGTGATCGACCAGACTGCGCAATTCATTGCGGTTGGGCATCCGCCAGTCGGTCCGGCCGAAACGGGCGTCGCGATTCATATCAACAATCGCCGCCAATCCTTCCGACCAGCTCAGCGGGAATTCGAAAAATCCGGCGTCACGGGCCCAGACCAGGCCGGTCGAGCGGTCTTCGACGAGATTCTCGGAAAGCAGATGAAAACGGGAGCTTGACGTCATGATAGGTCTTCAGGAATATTCATAAAACGAGAATTACCCTGATGGGGACAGGTTAAAACCTGTCCCCGACACGGTGCTTCAATATTTTTTGGTTCTCAGGATGGTGATCACCAGATAGAGTCCGAGTACCACCGACAACAGGTAACCGATCACGCCGAGCGCCGGGAAGCCGAAGAGCAACGGGCCGATCCCGGTGGTGATGATCATCGACGAACCGATAATGATCGAGCCGGCGACGACGCCGGCAGTCAGTCGGTTGGAAGCGTTCTCCAGTGTGGCGACCAGTTCCTCGAGTTTGTCGAGGTGGAGGACGAAACCGAGCTCCCCTTTTTCCATCTGCGCAATGATCCGCTGCAACCGCCGGGGGATATCGCGAGGGCCAAAACGAAAGGAGGCAAACAGGGAGCGGATCTCGCGCCACCAGACCTTCGGATGATAGCGGCGACGAGCCAGTCGATGGACCGGCTCCCGGACCTCGCTGATCACATCGAGGTCCGGATAGACCAGACGGGCCGAGCCCTCTGCGGTGATCATCGCCTTGATCATGATCACCAGGTAGTTCGGCAGGTGCAGGCGATAGGTGCGCAGCAGACTGAGCAAACGGGCGAGCAATTGGCCGAGGTTGACGTCCTTGATCGGGACCGCGTAGTATTTGTCCAGGATCTCGAGCAGATCCCGCTCCAACTCGGTCGGCTCGACCAGCTCGTCGCTACTCTGACACAACGCCAGCACCGCTTCGGCCAGCGACTCGCTGTCCTTGTCCACTACGGACTGAAGCAGATTGAGCAGGGTGAAGCGATCCCGTTCGGTCAACCTGCCGACCATGCCCCAGTCGATCAGGCAGAGTGTGCCGTCGGTGCCGACCAGCAGATTGCCGGGGTGGGGGTCGGCGTGGAAGAAGCCGTGGTCGAAAATCTGGATGACCGCCGAATGGAGTCCTCGCCGGGCCACCTGTTTGTAGTCGAGATCGGGAATCCCGTCGATCTCCCGAAAGGTTACCCCGTCGAAATAATCCATGACCAGGACCTGCTCCGAGCTGTATTGCTCATATGTCTTCGGTATCAGCAGGCCGGTCTGGTCTACTGCGGCCCGGGCAATCGTCATGTTCTCCAGCTCTTCGGAAAAATCGAGTTCCTTGATCACATACCGGCGCACCGTCTTGGCCAAGGTAGGCAGGTCATAGGGCTGCAATTCGGGAAACTTTTCGTCGAGCAGCCGGCAAATGCCCTCAAGGATGCCCAGATCGGCATCGATATTCTCCCGGATATTGGGTCGCTGCACCTTGACGGCGACCACGGCGCCCCCCCGGCTCAGTTGTGCCCGATAGACCTGAGACAGCGATGCCGCGGCAAGCGGTTCATCGTGAAAGACCGAGAACACCGCATCGATCGGACCGCCGATCGCCTCCTCGACGAGCGGCAGGACTTCCTCGGTCGGCACCGGCGGCACCTTGTCCTGGAGTGCCCCCAACTCCTGTAACAGCGGTTCCGGCAACAGGTCGGGCCGCAGGCTCATAATCTGCCCGAATTTGACGAAGGTCGGGCCAAGCTCTTCGAGTACCAGGCGAATCCGCTGGTAAATGTCGAGATCGTCCTCGACCGGGCTCATCTTGCGCAACAGATCGGCCCCGGGCATTTCCAGGCGATTTACGACCTCATCGAAGCCGTATGCGGCCAAGGTGGCAACAATATCCTTGAATCGTTTCAGTTTCTTCAGATCAGCCAGGTTCATGGTTCCTCTCCGCTCTCTTTGCGCTCATTGACCATGTCGTGCTATCCCAAAACAGCCCTCATCTCAGGAGTTGTCAAGCCAGCGCAGATCGTAGAGATCGGTGCGCCGGCTCTCAGCGTTGCGGACGCTGCCGAGTGCCCGCAATTCCTTGATCATGTCGAGATCGAGGTCGGTGACCAGCGTGGTCTCAATCCCCGGGGTCGCCTCGGCGGCGATGGCGTCGTGGGGGAAGGAGAAATCGGACGGCGTGAAAACGGCCGACTGCGAATACTGGATACCCATGGTTTCCACCTTCGGGATATTGCCGACACTGCCGGAAATGGCCACGAAGCACTCGTTCTCGATGGCCCGGGCCTGAGCGCAGCGCCGAACCCGGAGATAGCCGGTCTTGGTGTCGGTCCAATACGGCACCAGCAGCAGCTTCATACCCTTGAGCGTCTGCAGGCGTGCCAGTTCCGGAAACTCGACGTCATAGCAGATCAGGATGCCGATCTTGCCGACATCGGTGTCAAAGACCTTCAACTTGTTGCCGCCGATGAAACGCCAGTGGGCTCCCTCTTCCGGGGTGATGTGCAATTTGGCCTGACTGTCCCAGGTCCCGTCACGCCGGCAGAGGTAACTGACGTTGCGCAGCCGATCCTGATCGTCCAGCGACGGGACACTGCCGGCAACGATGTTGATATTGTAGGCCAGCGCCATATCGATCATGGCCTGGCGTATATCATCCGTGTATTCGGCCAGCTTCCGCATCGCTTCGGCAGGATTGTTCCCCTCGTAGGTGTGGATCAGCGGCGCGTTGAGCAATTCAGGAAAGAGGACGATATCGGCCTGGTAGTCGCTGACCGTATCGACAAAAAATTCCACCTGCTGCATGAAGTCGTCGAAAGAGTCGAAACGGCGCATCTGCCACTGCACCACACCGAGACGGGCCACCGACTTGGCGCCGCCGATCAGTCTGGTCTTCTTTTCATAATAGATATTGAGCCATTCGAGCAGGACCGCGTGACCGCGGGATGGGTGATCCTTCGGCCAGTAGTCGGGCAGCAAACTGCGAACGTGAAAGTCGTTGGAGAGTTGAAAGGTGAGAACCGGGTCATGCAGTTCCCGATTTTTCACCTTGAGGATGTATTGCTGGGGCGACATCTCTGTGGCATGCGCATGGTAGCCGGGAATCCGGCCGCCGAGCAGGATCCCTTTGAGATTGAGATTTTCGGCCAACTCCTTGCGCGTATCGTAGAGGCGGCGGCCGAGACGCATCCCCTGATATTCCGGATCGACGAAGACTTCTATACCGTAGAGATAGTCGCCCTCCGGGTCATGGGTGCGAAACGTGCCGTTGCCGGTGATCTGGTCGTAGGAATGGCGGCTGCCGAACAGGCTGTAGTCGATGATCAGCGACAGGGCGATGGCCACCGGTACCCCATTGTCCTCGATGCAGATCTGACCTTCCGGGAAACGTGCGATCAAGGCGCCGATCTCGTCGCGGGTCCACGGGGTGCCGACCCCGTGGTAGACGCGATCGTTGATATCTCGCAACGCTTCGTAATCGTCCACCTGCAGGTGCCTCGTTGCCAGTTTGTGCTGCGGTTCCTCAACCATACGCAAAGTTCTCCATTGGTTATATATGTTGCGGGACGTCTTTTCCTATAATCAATCTGCTCTCGATTGCAATGAGTTTCCCCAGTTTACCCCATAGGCCGCGGCATCGCAAACGCAGTCAGAAACTGTAGACATCCACGAAATGGTCGTGTTGTTGATGGCTGTTCGGAGTATAAAAATGGTGCGCCGGGGCTGGCCCGATGGCAACCGGAAAGAGCCCGACGTTTCTGCTCCTTGCAGACCTCCCCTTTTTCCGGAGACGAATCATCAGAGAGCGCCCCGATTACCACAAGATAACAGAAAAGGTTAGGCAGCCTTGCCTTTCCTTTTTTTTTCCTGTTATTATTGCACGACTACCTGAGATCGGGGTAACAGGTCTTCGATGCCGATCAATCCTCACTTCCAGCACAATGAAAGATACCCGAGACAACGATAGCCGGACCGGGACTGTTTCCGAGGCCATCAGCCGCGGCAAGCATGAATGGGAACAGACCGTCGACGCCATCGACGATATCATCACCATCATGGAAACCGATCTGCGTATCATCCGGGCCAACCGGGCCGCCCACCGGCTATTCGGCTATCAGTTCGGGGAGTTGGTCGGCAAGCGGTGCCATGAGGTGTTTCACGGCCGCCGGGATCCGTGCCCCCTCTGCCCGGCGGCAGCACCAACAGAAAACGGCACCACCCACCGGCACCT
>CAZUJZ010000260.1:0-5186 GCA_964620665.1 uncultured Desulfofustis sp.
TCCCGGTATTTTTTCAAGGCATCGAGGGCCTCGGGCAGTTCGGCAGGAGAATAGATGACTGCCAGGCACATGAAGCCAAAGAGCAGCAGCGCAAAAAAGAGGGCGGGATGGGACCGACAGTCGCTGATCAGGGTCCGGAAGGTGCCGGCCGCCAGCCAGCAAAGGGCGGCAAGCAGGGAGAAGAGACCGAGCAGAGATGTCGATAGCGGGGTGAAAAAACAGGCGAGGCAGACAAAAAACACCCCGGCCAGTTCGATCCGTTTCGGCTGCTGCTCGTATGGTGAAGGAGGCGTCTTCATCTGGTCGGCAGCTTCCGGTGGATCAACTGAACTGCATCGTGTAGAGCACTTCATATTCTCCATGTTGAGCCAGCAGTGAGTCGTGGGTGCCATCTTCGACGATTCTGCCGTTCTTGATCACAAGGATTCGATGGGCGTTTCTGATGGTCGACAGCCGGTGAGCGATGACGAAGGTGGTCCGATCTTTCATCAGGTTCTCCAGGGCTCCCTGCACCTCTCGTTCCGACTCCGTGTCCAGGGACGACGTGGCCTCGTCAAGGATCAGGATCGGGGCGTTTTTCAGCAGCGCTCTGGCAATCGAGATCCGTTGTCGTTGACCGCCCGACAGGCGCGTTCCTCCTTCGCCGATAATGGTGGCGAAACCACTGGGTAGCTCGTTGATAAAACTCAGGGCGTGGGCTGCCTCGGCGGCATTGTGAATCTCGTCGTCGGTGGCGTCCGGATTGCCGTAGGCGATATTGTTGCGGACCGTCTCGTTGAACAGGATGGTCTGCTGGGTAACGATGGCGATCTGGGTGCGCAGCGAATGCATGGTAACGTCACGGATGTCATGACCGTCGATAGCAATGCTCCCCCCGGTGACGTCGAGAAATCGCGGGATGAGATTGGTCAGTGTTGTTTTACCGCCGCCGCTGTGACCGACAATGGCCACGGTTTGGCCGGCCGGCACGGTGAGATTGATATCGCTGAGCGCCGGTGTCTCATCGCCATAGGTGAACTGAACGTCGCGAAATTCGATTGCCTGCTGGAAGGGGGGGAGATCGATGGAATCGGGGCGGTCGGCAATTTCCGGCTTGATATCGAGAATCGTAAAAATACGGGTGGCTGCGGCAAGTCCCTGCTGGATTGCCGAATTGACCTTGCCGACCCGCTTGACCGGATCGTAGGCGACGATCAAAGAGGTCATCAGCGCGAAAAATTCACCGGGCGTCATTGATCCGTTGATGACCAGTCTGCCCCCGAACCAGATGAACAATGACAGCGCAATGCCGCCGATGAATTCCATGAGCGGATGCTGGAGGCAGCGGAATTTGGCGTCCTGTACGGTGACCCGGAAAAGGGTGTTGAGCTGTTTGCCGAAGCGCTTGTTTTCCTGATCCTCCATGTTGAATGCTTTGACGATCCGGTTGCCGGTGATGGTCTCGTAGAGCACGTTGGAGAGGTTGGCCGTTTCTTCCTGGGCCTTGGTGCTTAACCGACGGAAGATTCGGCCGAAGATAATTATCGGGTAGGCGGCGAACGGCAGGATGGCGAAACAAAAAATTGCCAGGTGCCAATTGAGGTAGAAGACAACCCCGAGCAGCACGATAATCGACAGGAAATCTCGGAGTATACCGACCAGCGCGCTGGATACCGCGTGCTGCATCAGGGTCACGTCGGCGATGACCCGGGAAATGAGCGTGCCGGTCGGGTAGTTATGAAAAAAGGACAATGGCTGCAGGTGAATGTGGCGAAACACCCGGCCCCGAAAGTCCATGATGACCGAGAGCCCGACCTGCTCGAGCAGGTAGTTGTAAGTGTAGTAAAAAAGGCCCTTGACCCCGAAAACAACGACAACGGCGATGGTCAGCGTGTAGAGATAGAAGGCGTTCTTCTCGATAAATATCTTGTCGAGCAGATCCTTGACCATATAGGTCTGCGCGCCGGTCAGCAGCGCCACGAACATCATGGCGATTCCCGAGACGACGAGTTTGCTGCGGTAGGGGCGCAGGAAACGAAAAAGGCGCAGGAGAATTTCTTTATTGGACATACAACAAGGACGAAAGGATGGTTGACGGTACGGATACCGATGGGCACCTCCCGGACACGGCGCTTTGTCCAGGCGGCGGGCACGCGAGCGATTCCCTCACGGTTGTACACCACAGGCCGGCGAAAACAAAGAGATATTTATCGTTTCGTCATCAAAATGGCGGATAAAGGTCGTTTTATTTTAGGTGGATAGCCGGTTTTTTTCCAGAGACGATGAAAGAGACTGAACCACTGGTCCGGATAGGTATGAATGGTTTTCTCGTAATTTCTGATCGCCCGATTGCTGATGTCGGCAATGGCCTCATCGTCAATCGTCTGGTAAGGCGGCAGCGTAACCGGTTCGAACTCGATATGCAGCCGGCCGTCTTTGACGTAATAGACGCTGGTGAGCACCGGTGCTCCCGTTTTCAGGTGCAGCAGAGCGGTTCCCCGGGCACAGGTGAACGGGGTGTCAAAGAGCAGAACCGGGGTGCCGTTATCGGTATAGTTCTGGTCCAGGCTGATGATCAGGATGCGGCCCTGCCGTAACGCGTTTTCATAGACCTTCAATTTCTCCAGGCTGTTGATATGTTCAAGATTTGTCCCGTAACGCTGGCGTTGTTTGACAAAAAAGGCATCGCAAAACGGATTGCTCTGCTGCTGATAAATGAGGCTGGTCGGCCGGTTGCCCCGGCTGAACCAGGCAAAATAGGCCTCGAACCAGCAGCCGTGATAGGTCGTCAGAATAACCCCTTTGTTCCGGCTCAGGGCCTGGTCAAGGTGGTGCAGTCCGGAAATATGGGCATTATCGATCATCGTCGCCAGTTGTTTCCGGTGAATAACCAGAATCAGACCGGCGGCGTTGATGAACTGGCGATAGGCGTCTTTTGCCAGCGCCAGTTTGTCGGTGTGGGACAATTTCGGGAAAACGGTACCGATATTGTCGTAGACGACGGGCAGGCGAACGGGGCAACAGACCCAGACTAGCCAGGCCAGTGATGAAGTCAGCCCGTTGATGATTGGCAGCGGCAAAAGGTTCACCGCGGCGACGGTGGTGCGCAGCAACAGATATTGTAAACGATAGGTAAAACGTGCAGAGCGTTTCATTGTTGCGGTGGATTTCTCGTTCCAACTGCGGCGACTCCGGTCACCGGTAGACGGCGGTGCTCGGTATCTTGTCAATTCGTTCTCCCGATGCAGCGCTACTATAGCAAAGCGAAGAGGAGCCGGCACTATCAATCGTCTATCAATTGATGAGGGAATGAGCCGGGTGACGATGATCGTTTTCCCCCCTCATCAATCCGTCCATACAGTGGTGCGTGTCGTGTGGTGCCGATCAGACGGCAGCCTTTTGCCGGTAAGCAATTAATTTTTATAGGTTGTTGAAAAAGCGGAAATCTGGAGGTATAGTAGCTCCGTCTTCAGTCCTGTCCTATCGTTGGCGCTGTCTTCAGCGATCGTATCACCGGTACCCAACACCGGCCGATCAGGACGGTTAAGAAACGGTAGTGCTCTATAGCGATCAGTCCGTCTTGCTGATAAAGGGAAGAGTTATGATTACCTGGAACAGATGTGTTTTCTGTGGCGTCGTGTTGCTGAGCCTGGTCATGCTGGCGCGGGGATCGGCTGTCTCTGCCGAAGAGGCTGCACCGGTGATAGAAATCGACGCGGTGTGGACCGAGTTTGATGGGATTCGTCATGAAATTTTCCACGCCAGCCGGCAAGCGGGGAGATGGAGCGACCCGGAGATGGTGACCGACGACTATTTCGACAACCAGCTGCCGGTCATTGACAGAGATAGTCAAGGGCGTGCCTGGCTGGCGTGGACCGCCTACGATCGGCACATGACGGAAATCAGATTTACCAGTGGTTCGGCCGGAGACTGGCAGAATTCTGCTCCGGTAGCTGCCGCCATGACGACCAATACGGCCCCGTCTCTCGTCGTCGACGAACGTGATGCGGTCTGGCTGGTCTGGTCGGCCAACAGCGGCGGCCCTGATGATATCTATTATGCCGTTTATCGGGACGCCGCCTGGACGGAACCGGCGTTGGTCCACGGCGAAAATGACAGGGCCGACGTGCTGCCGACGATTACCCTGAGCGCCAGCGGCAGCCCGGTCGTCCGGTGGCAGGCGCTGGTGGATGACGGGTATGTGGATCTCGTTTCTGAATATGTCGAGGGCTCATGGCGTGACGAGCAGATCGTCGAAGTGACCGGGGAAGTCGGTGCCGGCGATGCTGACGAGGAAGTGGTGTTGCCTGAATTTATTAAAAATATTGATACGCTGTTTCTTCGTATCTATCGTTGACGAAATCGCAGTAGGAGGGCCGTCTCTGCACCGTGTGAGCGTGCCCCGCCGTTGGACCAATGAAAGGATAAAGGAATCGGAGTCATGTTACGTAAACTGATGCTGGCCATGGTTCTGGTTGGACTGCCTTTGGCAGGGCCCGCCAGCGGTGCACTCGATTTAGGCAAAGCTCTGGACGATGACGGCGGGACCACATCACGAACCGTTGCGCCGGGAGAAAAGCAACGCATCGTCGCCTTTGGTGATTCCATCACCAGAGGATACCAGGCGACCCCATACACTGTTTACCTGCAGCAGCTGATCGACAGCAATGGCTGCAACGCCACGGTGATCAATGCCGGAAAGGGCGGTGAGAATACCATCAATGGCGCCAAGAGAATCAGTGGCGTGCTCAGCGAATATCAACCTCACTATGTCCTGATCATGGAGGGGGCCAACGATATAAAAATCGGTTTGTCTGCCCAGGCCGTGGTTGCCAATCTCTCTTCGATGGCAAACCAATCAGCGGTAGCCGGGGCGATACCGATTGTTTCAGCAATTACGCCAAACACGCAATCCGGATCGGAACGGCGTGAGATACCGGAAATCTACAACCCAGGGATTGCCGCGATGGCCGCCAATAGCGGCATAAAGTACGTCGACACGTACAATGCCGTGGCGGGTCCAAACTGGGATAGCAATAACATTGACGGGATTCACCTGTCGAATCAGGGCGCTCGCCTCGTGGCCCAGCAATACTTCGCGGCCATCCCCTGCGGCGGGGGACGAGGTGGCGGCGGGAGCAGCGATGGTGGCGGCGGTGGCGGTGGTGGGTGTTTTATCGCCACGGCGGCTTTTGGTTCACCCCTTG
>CAZUJZ010000261.1:0-5186 GCA_964620665.1 uncultured Desulfofustis sp.
ACCACGATGCCGATTTTCATTGTTCGTTATGACCCCCCGTCATGGGGGTTATATTAAACCAATTGTTTGAAAGGAGTGTGTCGATGCAGATCACCTGCCACGGCGCCGCCGGTTGTGTCACCGGATCGTGCCACCTCGTCGAAACCGCCTCTGCCCGTCTGCTTATCGACTGCGGCATGTTCCAGGGAAACAAATCTCTCAATCGCCTCAACTATGAACCGTTCCCGTTTGACCCGCAGACCATCGACTTCGTCATCGTCACCCACGCCCATATCGATCACTGCGGTCTGCTGCCGAAACTGGTTAAATACGGCTTCAACGGAATCATCTACGCCAGTCCGCCGACCGCCGACCTGCTGCCGATCATGCTCGCTGACAGCGCCTATATCCAGGAAAAGGATACCGAACACGAAAACAAGCGGCGCCTCCGGAAAGGAGAGCCCCCCCGCGAGCCGCTCTACACCAGGCAGCACGCCGATCAGGTGGGGAAGCTGATTCATGTGCTCTCCTATAACACGGCGCTGCAGGCCAATGAAGACGTCACCTTTCGGCTTCGTGACGCCGGCCATGTGATCGGTTCAGCCATCGTCGAATTGTTTGTCAAAAATCACACCGGCCGTGAAGAGAAAATCGTCTTTTCCGGGGATCTCGGACAAGTGAACGTGCCGATCGTCGAAGACCCGACCAGTATCTGGAACAGTGATCATGTCTTTGTCGAGACGACCTACGGAGACCGTGTGCATATCACCTCACAGTCGCGCAAAGAGGAACTCTACGGCCATATCCAGTCAACCTACCGCAAAGGCGGTAAGCTGCTGATCCCCGCTTTTGCACTCGAACGCACCCAGGAACTGCTCTATACCTTGAGCGAACTGAAAAACGAACAGGCGGATTTCCCGCCGATAAACATTTACCTGGACAGTCCGCTCGCCATCAAAATAACGGAAGTTTTCGAAAAGCACCCGGACCATTACGATGAAGAAGCCCGGGCGAGAACGGATCGGCCGTTCAGTTTTCCCGGCCTGATCTGCACGCCGTCGGTGGAGGAGTCACGAAAAGTCAACGCGATGCAGGAGCCGGCCATCGTCATCGCCGGCAGCGGCATGTGCACGGCCGGACGCATCCGCCACCACTTCAAACATGGCATCTGGGATCCGAAAAATACCGTGCTCTTCGTCGGCTATCAGGCACCGGGGACTTTGGGCAGATTTCTGCTTGACGGCGCCGAGGAAATCAAGATGATGGGCCTGTCTCTGGTCGTCAAGGCCGAGATCGCCCGGATCGGCTCCTTTTCAGCACATGCCGACCGGCACGGCCTCAGCGACTGGTTGTCGGCCTTCAGGGAAAAGCCGCGGACGATTTTTCTCATTCACGGAGAAGACGACACCCGCCACACCTTCAGTGCGATACTGCAGAAGAAAGGATTCACCACGGTACTGCCGGCGAAAGGGGCTCCGTTATTTTAACAAAGGACTCGCCCCGTCCTGCAGCAGCGCTTCTTTGTTTCCGCACAACCGATGGTTGGCAGAGACGCTGTCATTAATTCTGCAGGACCCACTGTCCCCGCTCATTTCGGCAGGCGGTGGTAATGGTGGTCTGCGGCTGGCCGTCGATCACCGCCTGGATCTCCGCCTGCCGGCAGACCCGGTCGGACTCCGGATGCGTATAAGCCGGTTGCGGCACGACTTGATAGTTATTGCCGTTATCGGGATTCACCCAGCCCACCGGCTGGCCCGACCGACCGCTTTCGTAGGCGTGGTTGAGCTGCTGACGATCATATTTGTCCATCTCATTGCCGACGATATAGCCGAGCATCGTGCCGACTGCGGCACCGATCAGGGTCGCCTCGGTGCTGCGACCGATCGCCTGTCCGATCAACGCCCCGCCGACGGCTCCGCCGACCGCCCCCTGTTGTCCTTTATAGGTATCGGCGCACGATGTTACCAACAACATCATTGCCGCCACCATGGTCATGGCAAGCACTCTCATATTCTCCTCCATCCACTTCGTTATTTTACGGCTCCGGCAAACAGCAGCGCCTGGGAATTTCGCTCGGTGACCGCTCTCTCTGCGACCACCTGTATCTAACCAAACATAAGCAGTGTCCCGCCCGTGTCAATCAAAACAGCCGACATCATTCAGAAACTATACGCCGATCGGATTGATCCGAATCCGCCGGCCACGGCAACACTGCCCGGAGAGGGCTTCACTCATCGAGGGCCGCGGTGATTTCCTGCTGCATCCCGACAATGACCTCCTGCGGGTCAACCGCCCTGGTAATCGGACGACCGACCACCAGATAATCGGCACCGGCCTTGATTGCCTGACCGGCCGTCATAATCCGTTTCTGGTCGTCAACCACCGCTCCCGCTCCCGCCGCCGGTCTGATTCCCGGAGTCACGAGCAACGGTTCTTCGCCGAGTTCCAGCCGCAACGCTCGTGCTTCGCGTCCCGACGAAACCAGACCGTCACAACCGCCGGCCACGGCGATGCGGGCCCGGCGACGGACCAGTTCGGCAACATCCCCGCCCATGCCGAGCTCTCGGAGGTCCGTCTCGGAAAAGCTGGTCAATACGGTCACCGCCAAGAGCTTCATGTCCCCCCTGCCGGCGACCGCCGCCTCGATAATCGATCGATCGCCATGAATGGTCAACAGGCTGACACCCCGATCGTTCACCTGGGCAACGGCCCGCTTCACCGTTTCCGGAATATCGTAAAATTTCAGATCGAGCATCACTTTATGCCCTCTGGCGATCAACCAGTCCACCGTTGCAAACCAGTCCACCATAAACAATTCCAACCCGACCTTAAAAAACCCGACCTGTGCTTCGCACCGCCGGACCATTTCCCGCGCCGTTGCGGCACGGTTAAAATCGAGTGCGACAATCAGCCGGTCTCTGATGTCAATGCTCCTCTTCGTCATCCTTGCGCCTCCTCTCTTTATAAGTTTTTAGACAACTCGCAGGAGCTCTTGCGATTGCTTTCAAGACGACGCCGGTGCGTTGCCACGGTGGTGTACCGATGTGTCTGTTCGTGTCGAATCAAGGATATGACGGATGAGCCGGGACAATTCAGACATGCTGAACGGCTTCTGTAAAAATCCGCTGCAGCCCTGCTCCACCACCTGCTCCATCTGTTTGTCCAAGGCATAGCCGCTGGACAATACCACCGGTACGTTTCGGTTGAGACTGCGCAGAGCGGCCAGTGTTTGACCGCCATCCATTCCCGGCATGATCAGATCGAGAATCACCAGGTCAACGGTCGCTGCCTGATGCTCCATGACGGCCACGGCAGCCTGTCCGCCCAGGGCCGTCAAAACCTGATACCCCAATTGCTGCAGCATGGCCTGGCCGACTTCCAGGATCATGGTCTCGTCGTCGACCAGCAGAATCGTTTCCGATCCCTGTTGCGAGAATACCTCGACTTCCTCATCGGCCACGGGCGCCTTCTCCGACCATGGCAGGTAAACGCTGAATACCGTGCCCCGGCCGACCTCGCTGTCGACACCGATAAAGCCTCCATGGTTGCGGATAATACCATAGGCCGACGCCAGTCCCAGCCCTGTTCCCCGACTCTTGTCCTTGGTTGTGAAAAAGGGTTCGAAAATCCGTGACCTGATATCTTGGTCAATGCCGAGGCCGGTATCGGCGATGGTAATCAGCGCAAAACGGCCGGGCAAAACATCATGGGGGATACTGGCCGCTTCATCCAGTTCCTCACCGGCGGTGGCAATGTTTAATTCACCACCATGGGGCATGGCCTGCCAGGCATTGACGAACATATTAAGCAGTACCTGTTCCACCTGCGCTTTGTCGACCTCGGCCACTACCGGATACGCTGAGCAGTCGATGGTGATGCGAATCTCTTTCCTGGTTCTGCCGAACAAAGAGGCACTGCTGCGGACCAACCCGCTGAGATCGATCGGTTGCGGCCGGTACTTGCCGCCTCGAGCGAAGCCGAGCAGCTGCCGGGTCAGGCCACCGGCACTTATCACACACTCTTCAATGGCCCGGGCGTGTTCCAGAAGCTTTTCTCTATCGCCTCCCACCTGGAGCAATTCCGCCCGTCCCTGGATGGCCATCAACAGATTGTTGAAATCGTGCGCTATGCCGCCGGCAAGAGTGCCGATCGCCTCCATTTTCTGAGCCTGTTGAAACGCGCTTTCCAACCGTTTCTGCTCGGTGATATCGCGGGCAAAATTCAGCGTTGCCGGTCGCCCGTTCCACTGGATCAGTACCGCGCTCAGTTGAATGACGGTTTCCGTCTGCGCCTTGGTCAATAAACGAAAGACATAATTCTGCGGCAATCCGGGATCACCCTGGAGTCGTTTGGTGTGGCGCTGGACAACCAGGCCACGGTCTTCCGGATGGATAAAAAACGTAAACGGCTGGGCCTTCAATTCCTGGTCGCCAAAACCGATCATCGCCGCCGTCTGATGGTTGGCAAAGACGATCCGGCCGTCCTGGGCAATAAAAATAGCGTCATGGGCGTTTTCGATGAGCTGACGATACTTCTCCTCGCTTTCGCGGAGGGCCCGCTCGGCCCGCTTGCGCTCGGTAATATCCCGGACGAAGGCGATGGTCAGCGGCTGCTCACCGGTTCCGGTAAAGGCCTTGAGGCGGACCTCGGCATCAAAAAGCCGCCCATCGAGACGACGATGCCGCCACTCGAAAACCAGCAGCGGCGCCGGGCTTGAAAACCCTGATAACAGCGTTTGGGCTGCCTGCTCGGACGACCGGCCATCGGGTTGATGGGTCGGGGAAACATCGCAAATCGTCTTACCGATAATATCCTGCCGACTGGCGGCAAAGATAAACAGCGTCGCCGGATTGCAGTCGACGAAACGCATGCCGTGAAGCAGGAAGATCGCATCGGGACTCGCCTCGAACAAGCTCCGGTAGCGATCCTGCTCCCGACGGATTTCCTCCGTCTGTTTCTCGATCTGCTGCAAAAAAGAATTAAATTCACCGGCCAACCGGCCGAACTCATCATCACCATCGACCGGCAATGGCTCAGCCGTCCCCGTCCGGGTATTGAGATCGAGCTGTCGGACCATATCCCGTACCGGCCGGGTCAATCGACCGCTGAGCAAAAAGCTGGCCAGCGCGAACGCAGCCACCAGGACCAGAATCGAACCGTAAACCACCAGCCGGGCCACCCGGACCGGGGCCATGACTTCATCGAGA
>CAZUJZ010000262.1:0-5166 GCA_964620665.1 uncultured Desulfofustis sp.
CCAGTCCGGCGATGTCGAGGACGGGATGACGGGTGAAAACCTGCGGCAAACCGTAAGTGAGGTTGCAGGCCAGGCAATGGCCGGGCCGTTCCGTAAGCAGGATGTCAAAGCGCAGGGTCGCGCCCTGCGTGCCGACGTACTCGAGTGCCAGGTCAAAGGCCCCGTCTTCGGCATCACCGAACAATGCCTCGAAAAATTCATCCGCCCGTGACGGCGGCAGCAAGGTGGTGCACGTCTGCGTGGAAAACAGGGGGGCCAGCGGATCGTTGGTTGATGTCATCAGATAACCTGAAGTGCTCTGGTTAACAAGTGGCACAGCATTGTGATTCGGTGCTGCGGGCTGTCGCTGTAAAAAAACCGCCGAAGTCAACCCGCTCGTCGTAGTGCTCAACGGTGCATGGTGTTCATCGGCGGCTGTCGCTTGATCGTGGTCCGAAGCGATCAAATAATACCCGTTCAGCCAAAGCATTGTCAACCGGCGTTGCGGGGCTTCCGGCGTCGTGGTACAGTTACCGGCCATGAATCAGCTATCCTCGTATCGCGACGAACTCAACGAGTCTCAATTCCAGGCGGTGACCACCACCGAAGGGCCGGTGCTGGTCATCGCCGGGGCCGGCAGCGGCAAGACGCGCACGCTCGTTTACCGGGTTGCGCATCTGATCAACAGCGGTGTTGAACCGGAAGCCATCCTGCTGCTCACCTTTACCAGAAAGGCCGCCCAGGAGATGCTCTGGCGGGCCGGCCGGCTGATCAACGATTCCTGCAGCAGGGTGACCGGCGGCACCTTTCACAGCGTCGCCAATATGCTGTTGCGGCGGTTCGGCGCCGGTATCGGTTTCAGTTCCTCGTTCACCATCATCGATCGTGCCGATGCCGAAGGGATCATCAATCTGCTCAAGTCCTCGCTGCAGCTGACCGCCAACCGAAAGCAGTTTCCGTCCAAGCGGGTCATCGTCAACATGCTCAGCGGTTCGGTGAACAAGGCACGGCCGCTCGAGGATCTGATCTTCGAGGATTACGCGCACCTGACTGAATTTGCCGAAGATATCGTCTTGCTGCAGAAGCATTACCACAGCTTCAAGATAGACCACGGCCTGATGGACTACGATGATTTGCTGGTCAACTGGAAGCGGCTGATGGCGCAATCCCCGGAGGCCCGTGAACAGATTTCCGCCCGTTATCGCTATATCATGGTCGACGAGTATCAGGATACCAATCCGATCCAGGCCGATATCGTTCGACTGGCCGCCTATCGTCATGACAATGTGATGGTGGTGGGTGACGATTCCCAGTCGATCTATTCCTTCCGCGGCGCCGATTTCTACAATATCATGCGTTTTCCCGAGACGTTTCCGGGAACACGGATTATCAAGCTCGAACAGAATTACCGGTCGACCCAGCCGATCCTGACCCTGACCAATGATATAATCAATAACGCGGTCGAGAAATATACCAAGACCTTGTTCACCAGAATCGAAGGGACCCGCAAACCGCTTCTCTACCCGGCCCGGGACGAAAAGGCCGAAGCTGACTTCGTGGTCAGTCGGGTCCGGGAGTTGCGCGACGAGGGCGTCGGCCTCCGTGATATTGCGGTTTTGTTTCGCTCCGGTTTTCATTCCTTCAAGCTCGAACTCGAACTTGGTAGTCATGGCATCGGTTTTGAGAAACGGGGCGGCCTGAAGCTGACCGAATCGGCGCATATGAAGGATGTCCTGGCGGTGTTGCGCCTGCTGATCAACCCGTTCGACAACCTGTCCTGGAACCGGCTGCTGCTGACCATCGACAAGCTCGGGCCGAAGACGGCCCAGAAGATCACCGCCGTCCTCTCCGACGCCGCCGATCCGGTCGCCGCGCTGGCCGCCTATCCGGCCGGTCGCAGCTGGCAGGAAGGGTTTTCCCGGCTGGTCGGGTTGTTTCAGGATCTGCAACGTCGCGAACCGATCCCCGGAGAACTCTGCGCCACGGTGCTTGCCTGGTATCAACCGGTGTTCGAGCGGCTCTATGCCGACGACTATCCAAAACGACAGAAGGATCTCGAACAATTGCAGACCATCATCACCTCCTACGACGACCTGCAGCGCTTCATAGACGACACCGCTCTCGATCCTCCGGAAGCCGACCTGCAGGCCTATCGTGACGACGCCGACACCCTGGTTCTGTCGACCATCCATTCGGCCAAGGGACTCGAGTGGGAGGTGGTTTTCGTCATCGGTCTGGCCGACGGCCGGTTTCCGCATGCCGCTGCGTTTGCCGGCGAGCAGTGGGAGGAGGAACGGCGCCTGCTCTACGTGGCGGCGACCCGGGCCCGGAAACAATTGTATCTGAGCTACCCGCGCGAGTTGATGGGTGCCGACCGGCGCTTTGCCCGGGTCGGCATGTCGCCGTTTCTCTCCGAGTTGTCGCCGGGGACCTTCGAGCGGCTTGAACCCCGTCCCGCCGCCGGCGATGCTTTTTCTTTCAGGTCGCGGGCAACAGAGCCGTTGCCGAAGCCGGCCAAAAAGAAAAAACTGGCGCTGAGTGATTTTTCCACGGGCTGTCGGGTCAACCACCCCTTTTTCGGTGCCGGCACGGTGCAGAAACTCAATGCCCCGCGCTCACTCGATGTTGCCTTTGACCGCCACGGCCTGAAGACGCTGCATCTTGATTACGCCACCTTGAACATTGTCGACGGCTAGGGCCTTTCGCCGTCATCGTAGACGACCATGACCGCATCACCCCTGACGACCTATTCCGAGGCCTGCCGTTTTCTCGACGACCTGCAGATGCACAAGATCAAGCTCGGCCTGGAGGCGATGCGCTCCGTCCTGGCCGGGCTCGGTTCCCCCGAACAACGCTGTCCGGCCATTCATGTGGCCGGTACCAATGGCAAAGGTTCGGTCTGCACGATGCTGCAGACGATGCTCAGCAGCGCCGGATACCGCACCGGCCTGTACACCTCGCCGCACCTCAGCTCGGTCAGGGAGCGGTTCCGGATCGACGACCGTTTTATCGATAGGGATGAGTTTACCCGGTTGCTGGAGCGGGTGCGCCGCAGCCTCGGCACCGACAAAATCACCTATTTCGAGTGTACCACGGCCTTGGCCTTCAGCTGGTTCGCCGACAGTGGCTGCGATATCGTCATCCTCGAGACCGGTATGGGCGGCCGGCTCGATGCAACCAACGTGGTGGTGCCGCAGCTCTCGATGATCACCACGGTCAGCCTCGACCATGAACAATACCTCGGTGATACCATCGAGCAGATCGCCTTTGAAAAAGCCGGCATCATCAAAGATGGGGTGCCGGTCATCTCCGGGGTGACCGATCTTTCGGCCCGAAAGGTTATTGAGCGGATCTGCGCCGAGCGCGCGGCGCCGCTCTCCAACCTGGGGCGTGATTTCCGTGCGACGCCGAACGGGGAGGACCACTGGGCATGGCAGGATCGGGGCGGCAAAACCGTCATTGATCGTTTGCCCGTCTCGAAAAACGGGGTCTGGCAGCTCGATAACAGCGCCTGCGCTATCGCTGCCGCCCTTGCCTTGCGCGATCAGGGTTTCACGCTCACTGACGACACGATCCGTGCCGGGATCGGTGCCGCCTTCTGGCCCGGTCGCATGGAATTTTTGGAGGTAGCTGCTACCCATCGAGAAAGCAGCGAGTCGGACCTCCAGAACGCTCCCCTGCGTTTCCTGCTCGACGGCGCCCACAACCAGGCCGGTGTTGAGTGCCTGATTGGTGGCATCAAAGAGCAGTTCACCTACGAGCGTCTCATCGTTGTCTGGGCTTCCATGGCCGACAAGAACTACCGCCCCCTGCTGCAGGCGATGGCGTCTATGGCAGACCTGATCATGCTGACCAGGCCGCAGAGTGAGCGGGCGGCAGCGCCGGCGGAGATGGCCCGGGCGCTCGAACATGGCGATCCGGCATGGGTCAGCTGTCATGAAACCGTCCCCGAGGCATTGTCCCACGTCACTGCCCTGGCTCGGCCCGGCGATCTGGTGGTGGTGGCCGGCTCGCTCTACCTGATCGGTGAATTTCGTCGGCTGTTGGTCGGGGAGGTGGTCGGCGATGACTGATTATTCCTGGCTGGACGGGATCGACGAAGCGCAGATCAAGCGGGAACGGGCCAAGGCCCGCCAGCTGCGCAAGACCCGCTGGTGGCAGCAGAAGACCGCCTCCGGACAGTGTTATTATTGCGGCCGGAGCGTCACCCATCGTGACCTGACCATGGACCATCTGGTGCCGCTCACGCGCGGTGGCCGCAGCACCAAGGACAACCTGGTACCCTGCTGCAAAGACTGTAACAACAAGAAAAAAACCCTGCTGCCCATCGAGTGGGAAGAGTACCTGACGCGTTTTTTGTAAAGAGGATCAAGGATGATTGCCGGCCGTTTGCCGCTCTCGTCCCTGTTCAGATCGGCAGAAAATGAACTGGTAATTCGCAAGTGATTCTGGTAGAACAAGGTCTCGTTATGTCCAGGGAATACCGTGGTGACATTCATAACACTACGAAGGGTAGCTCTGGCATGATTGAAATCCCGATATGGGCGGGTAGCTCAGCTGGATAGAGTGTTGGCCTCCGAAGCCAAAGGCCGCGGGTTCGAATCCCGCCTCGCCCACCAGTTCGATCACAAGCCGAGAGGTTGCAGACATAGACAAGGCTCACGAGCGGAGAAACCCTTCATTGGACCTTCGTTCTTTGGGAAAACACCTCGGTGTCCCCCAAGGTAAATAGTCGGGGCATGCAAGTGTCCGGAAGACGAAGGGCGATTTTCTGAGCCAGAGAGTGGATTTGGAGGTTGTCAGACATTTACTTTCACTCTCCGTACATCTTTTTCCCTTCTTCGTGCATATAGTTACCGTTGGCTTGGTTCAGAATCACAGACAACTATCGGAGAGGCAGGGATGACAACACTATTGTGTAAGGGTGAAAACGTTCGACACAACAAGAAGGCTGAATGGGGGATCGGGAAAATCACCGAAGTAAATCGCTGCGGGACGATACGGGTCCTCTTTGAAGGTTTTACAGAAGTTTGGATAGCTAAAGGTTCAAAATATCTTGTCAAAGTTAATACTAAATAACACATGTCCGCGACTGTTTTTCTCGAAGACAGAGAAACAACTAGCCAACGATAAGGAGGAGTTTTGCAAACATCAGTGAAAAAATGGTTTCGAGATAAGGACACCGGT
>CAZUJZ010000263.1:0-5156 GCA_964620665.1 uncultured Desulfofustis sp.
CGTCGGGATGTAACCGGGCCCGCCAGTCCGCCGGGTTCAGCACTTCTTCATGGAGCCCGGGGCCACTTTCAGATTCCCACTCGAGCGTCACGTGCAAGGTGTCGCTGGGCAGGTGCCAATCCCACAGGCCGACGCGTGCGGCCTTGATTGCGGCGTCAAGACGAAGCGATGTCTCACGCGCACGGTGGTAAGCGTCCCCAAGCTGAGTTTGAAAAAACTGGTGCTGCCGAAGTGATTCCAACCGGCTCTCGAGCTTCAGGGCCTGGCGCCGGTCGGACAGGTACACATCCGGGTGGATGTAGTAGGGGTTTTCGATCACCTCGGGTCCGATCACGACAAACGGATGGGTGTCGATCACCGCGTTGAGCAGGTCCGGGGCAAACCGGCGGCGGTCGTACTGGCAGATGGCCAGCGCAGCACTCCCCGGGAAAAACCGGTTCAGCTTCGCCTCATACTCGATCAACCGGTCCGAGCCCGGGGCGCCTCTAAGTATCCAGGTCATTTCCCCGGTAATGCGCAGAGCCGCGAAGCCGTCCGCCACTGCCTGCCGGGTTGCCTGCTTGAGCAGGCCAATCATCGCCTCCGGATCGAACGAGCCGCTCTGCAGGTAAGTCTCTTCTGCGGTCAAAATCAGCAATTGGCCGGAGGCTCGGTATGGCTCCGGGTCGATGCCGTCTTCCCGCAGGTAGCTGCAGATCCGTGCTACGCTCCGGGCATCGATGACATAGAGAACGCGCTCGTTTCTCTCCAGACCGCTGCGAATGTACGGGGTGACCAGCGCGCGGTGCTCCGCTTCCGTTTCAAAGATGCAGCAGAGATGATCGCCGGCCCTCAGGGCTTCGATGGATTTCGTGTCGTGCATAGGGAGGTCATTTATGAGAGTTGCCGCCGTGTGGTAGATGTTGTCTCGGGTGCCTTAACAACGTTCAATCAGGTCCTGGATTTCGGCGATCCGAAACGGTTTGTTCAGGGCCCCGCAAAAGCCGTAATGAGCATAGTCGGTCAGAATCGGGTCGGCGCCCGAGCCACTGGTCACGACGACTTTTGCAGCGGGCTCGATCTGCAGCAGCTCTCTGACGGCCTGGGCACCTCCCATGCCTCCCGGTATGGACAGATCCATGAACACCAGGTCGAAGGGGGCGCCGTTTTGTCTGGCCTGCCGGTATCGCTCGATAGCTTCCCGGCCGTCGACCGCTTCGCAGCAGAGATGCCCGCGAATTCTGACCAGATCACAGACCAGATTGCGAATCGTCTGCTCGTCGTCCATGACCAGGATACGTTTTGCTCGTGCCTTCCGTGGCGGCTCTGTCATGGCTATTCATCCGGGTTGAGGACCTTGTCGATATTGAGCATGCCGATCAGCAGGGAGTCGGTCTTGAACACCCCGGAAAAGTATTTTCCCTGGATGCCCCGCATATTGGCCGGCGGTTTTTCCTTCTTTTCCAAGGTAACTTCGACCACGTCGCCGATGCGGCTGACTAGAAAACCGGCGCTGCCGTCAAAGGAGTTGACGACGATATTGCGCGAGTCGTCGGTCGAGTCGGTTTCCCCCAGGCCGAGTTTTTTGGCCAGATCGATGATGGTGACGATTTTGCCGCGCAGGTTCAGCACACCAAGGACATAATCGGGCGCCTGCGGGACCGGCGTGCGCTGCATGATCTTGTTGATTTCCTGGATCTGCAGGATATCCATGCCGCACAATGCCTCACCGATGGCAAAGGTGGCAAGTTCGATGGACTGCCGGGAGTCGGTTGTTGAAGGTGTGGCCATGGTGTTTCCTCCTTGGCGGGGCGGGTTCGTTTACGGGGGCTTCAGGGCCGTTATCCGCTTCTCTGTTCTTGTCTAGAACCACTCCGGATAGAGTTGGCCGACCATTTCTTTGATATCCACAAGCAGGGTGGTCTGGCCGCCGATGATCGTTGAACCGGCGATGCCCGGTTGCCGCAAGGTCTCTTCGTCGGAGCGGGCGGGAATGTCGCGGGTATCGATCGGGCCGCAGGCCAGCAGGCCGATACTGTGCGTCCCGAACGAGAAGACGATGACGAGCAGGTCCTCCCGCTCGGCCAACGGCTGTACCTGGGCGATATCGTCGACGCAGATCAGATGCAGACTGCCCTCCCGGTATTTCATGACCCGTTTGGCGCCAACGTACTCGATGTCGCTGCGCTTGATTTTCTCGATTCGCTCCACCTGGTCGAGCGGGATGCCGAATTGTTCCGTCTCCGAGTTGCGGAAGATCAGTGCCGACAGGCTGTCTTCCGCGGCGGCGATCTGGCTCTCGGTCTCCTGTTGGACCTCGGTCGCCCGGTCGCTGCCGTCGACCGAAGTGAGGTGAGCCATGGTCGCCAGGTTGGCGATATCGAGGATCAACGCGATCCGCCCGTCGCCCATGATCGTCGCCCCGGCGTACCCCTGGCAATGCTGCAGGTGGCGGCCGAGCGGTTTGATGACGATTTCCTCGGAGTCTTCCAGCCGATCGACGATCAACCCGTAGGCGATCGGACCGGCCGAGACCACGACGATATTGAGGGCGCTGTCCGGGGCGGTCCGTCGATCCGGCGATTCGCGCCGCACCGGCGGTGCATGCTTGTCTCCATCCTGGTCGGCAGTGACTGGTGCGTCGGTGAGCGGTGATTGTTTACTGCGCCGGTCGGCGATTCGCCGGCGGCGATCGACTTTGACACTGCCATCGTCCGGATCGGCATAGGTGCGCTCGATTCCGAGCGCGTCGGCGAGCCGCACCAGTGGCAGCAGTTTGCCGCGAAGCCGAACCACCTCGGCGCTGCCGACGATTTCGATGCGCTCTTTGACCAGGTGGGCCGGGATGCGCAGTAACTCCTCGAGGTTTACCTGGGGGATCGCGTAACGCTCGCCCTCGGTCAAGATCACCTGGCAGGGGATGATGGCCAGGGTCAGCGGCAGTTTGATGGAAAGGGCGGTGCCTTTGCCCGTTTCCGAACTGATGTCGATCTGGCCACCGAGTTTGTCAAAGTTCGATTTGACCACATCCATGCCGACGCCGCGCCCCGAGACGTCGGTCACCGTCTCGGCCGAGGAAAAGCCGGGCAGGAAAATCAGGTTTACTTTTTCCTTGTCCGACATCGCCTGAATCTGTTCGGCGGTGACCAGCCCCTGCCGCAGTGCCAGACTTGCCAGGTGCTCGCCGTCCAGACCGGCGCCGTCGTCCTCGATCTCGATCACCACCTGCCCCGCCTCATGGAAGGCGCGCAGCACCACGCTGCCGGTCTCCGGTTTCCCCCGCTGCCGGCGCAGCTCCGGTGATTCGATGCCGTGATCGACGGCATTGCGCACCAGATGGGTGAGCGGGTCGCCGATCGCCTCGATGATAGTCTTGTCCAGTTCGACCTCTTTGCCGAAAATCGACAGGTCGACGTGTTTGCCAAGGCGTGCACCGAGATCGCGGACGATGCGGGGGAATTTGCCGAACACGTTGCCGATCGGCTGCATCCGGGTGAGCATGATCGCCTCCTGGAGTTCGGAGGTGATCAGGTCGATGCGCTGGCCCACCGCCTCGGCGCTTTTCAAGCCGCCGGCGCTGATCGTCTGCAGCAATTGATTGCGGCTCAGTACCAGTTCGCCGGCAAGGGTCATCAGCGAGTCGAGCAGGCTGACATGGACCCGGATCGACGTCTGCCGACCGGCCGAGTCGACCCCGGTTTCTTCGTCGGTGGATTTTTCCCCGGTCGGCTCGTCGCCGGAAAACACAGCCGCTGCGTCCAGCATTTCCTCTTTGGTCGGATCGAACGGTTCTTGGGATTTCTGGTCGCTCATCAGAGGGCCTCCGTGGCGTTCTGCCCGGTGCGCTTTGTCTGTTAACGGGGGAGCGGAAGCTCCCCCGTCGTGTTCATTCGGTTCTACTTTGTTCCGGTTATCCTGGTATCGCGATCGACTCAGGCGACCTTGAAGCGGCGTACCAGGCCGTCGAGTTGTTCCGCCAGCCGGGAGAGTTCGGTGGCGCTTTCCTTGACGTTGTGACTGCCCTGGTTGACCTCCTCGGAGGTTGAGCTGATCTCGCCGATATCCTTGGTGATATCGCCGATGGCAATCGAGCTCTGGGCCACGTTTTCATTGACCTCGGCGATGCCGGCCGCGGCTTGGGCAACGTTTTCCGAGATTTCCGAGGTGGCCGCCGACTGCTGCTCGACGGCGGTGGCGATGGTGGTGATGATCTCGTTGATTTCGTTGATGACCTCGGTGATGGTCTTAATGTCGGTGATCGTCCCGTCGGTGGTATGCTGCATCTCCTCGATCTGGTTCTTGATGTCGACGGTGGCATCGGCGGTCTGCTTGGCCAGTTCCTTGATTTCGTTGGCCACGACGGCAAACCCCTTGCCGGCTTCGCCGGCCCGGGCCGCTTCGATGGTGGCATTCAAGGCGAGCAGGTTGGTCTGTTCGGAGATTTCGGTGATCGCTTCGGTGACGGTGCCGATCTTATTGGCCGCCTGGCCGAGCTCGTTCATCTTCACCGAAGTCTTCTGCGACTGGTCGACTGCCTGCTCCGAGATGTCCTTGGCCTTGGCGGCGTTCTGGGCGATCTCGCCGACGGTGGAGGACATCTCCTCGGTGGCGGTGGCGACCATGCCGACGTTGCTGGCCGATTGTTCCATCGCTGCCGAGACCGAACTCATGTTGGTGGTCATTTCCTCGGCCCCTGAAGCCACTCCGGCCGCGCGGGTCGAGGCGTTCTCGGCATTGGACGACAACTGGGAGGAAACGGCGGAGAGTTCGGTGGACGACGAGGAGAGCGTGTTGACACCGGCAACGACCTGCTTGATCATCGCCCCGAGTTCATCCACCGTCTTGCCGAGTGCCTTGGCCATTTTGCCGATCTCGTCCTCTTGGTCGATCTCCATCTTGGAGGTGAAATCACCACCGGCCAGCACTTCGACGAAATGCATCACTTTCTGTACCGGGCCGGTAATGGAGCGGGTGATGATAAAGGCGGCGACGATGCCGATCAGCAGCGCTATTGCGGCGACGATGAGCACGATCCGGACCGAATTCTCGCTGAGCGCCTGGACCACCGGGCCAAGGGCATCCTGCTCTTCCATGATGCTCAGCTTGATGGTCTCGACATCCTCGGCCATGACCGGACCGACGGTATCCAGGGTATTGGTGATCAGGTCGTTGCGGGC
>CAZUJZ010000264.1:0-5083 GCA_964620665.1 uncultured Desulfofustis sp.
GGCGTTCTATCAAGCGAGGAATACTGCATCATAAATTCCTTAGTTATTCTTATTGCAATTAATGTGAATCGTACAATTCAGCTTATTTCTAATATGCACCGCACATAGATGTTTTCGAACTCGGGCAACTATGTATATTAATAAGATGGTACTTGTCAACTCTAACCTGATCTATTCTCGAACCGAGTTTGCCGCAACTACAACCTGCCGGCACTCCCGCTCGTCGGATGCAGGCGGGGCGCAGCGAGTTGCGCTGTGGCGAACCACCAACTCGCTGGAACCCAGTAAATGCGGAAAAATCGGGGCGCCTCTGGTAAAAAAGCCAAGCAATCCCCATCCTGTGTAGACAATGCCACAAACTTTAAAAACTTTGCTCGACACTGCAAACACATAGTGGCCCCTCCGAACAACTTATCACTCGCTTGGCTTTCTTTATAAATAGATCAGGCTAATGAATATTGCGTCTAATTAGCTCAATTTTGCTTGAATCCACAAACATCTGAATGCATCCTTAACCCGCATATCTCACAGGATTTCGTAGAGAGAGCGTGGAAAGCGCTGCTGCGGGGGTACGAATTGGTGAAACGCCGGAGCAGCCGTATAGACATACTGCAATATGGTATTTTGTCAATTCGTGCCGTCGCAGTCACGCTATCCGCACTCGCAGAAGGAATTCTGTGAGATATGCGGGTTAAGATCACTAATACAAAACCGATTACTTAAGGAGAGAAAAATGTCATATAAACCTGTTACAATGGGAATAATCGGATACGGCCATTTTATAAGAACAAACCTTATAAAGCATCTGAGAAACTGTCCTTCCATAGAAATTGCGGGAGTATATAACCGCGGCGAAAAAAGACGCAACCAGGCAAAGGAAGACGGGTACTGGACAACCGGAGACCTTGATGAACTGCTTTCGCGCAAAGATATCGAGTCGGTTCTTGTAGGAACATCAAACAATGTCCATGCCGAACAAGCCATAAAGTCCGCTGAAGCCGGCAAGCACATTTTCTGTGAAAAACCGCTGGCGCTGACAATCGAAGAAGTCGATCAGATGGTTGAAGCAGTAAAAAGGGCCGGCGTAGTGACCCATGTCAATCACGGAAGCGTATACAGCGAATCATTCAAACAGTTCAAAAAACTGGCGGAAAAACATGCTGGCAATATCATACATTTCTGGAAACGTAATTCCAGGGCGTTCGGCCTTTGGAGCCAGGGAGCTCGGCACTGGGCGGTTGAAAGGCCGGAAGAAAGCGGCGGGTGGACATTCCATCATCTCTGCCACCAGCTCAACGAGGCGTCTATCATTGTTGGCAGCAAGCCTGTGAGCGTGTATCACACCTGGCACAAGAGCAGCGCCGATGCGCCTTCCGAGGAGATTGTCAACGCAATCATACACTTTGAAAACGGCGCAACCGCACACCTGGCAGACGGCACATCTGTCGGACCCTTCGGTGATATGGGCTTACAGGGAACGGATGCTGATCTGCGGCTACAGAATAATGTTATCGAGGTAGTTGTTCCGGGCCCTGAAGACGTCACCGGCAGACCCGGCAACCGAAAAGGCAAAGTCACGACCTACAAGGTTGAATCCGGAGGGAAGAACCTGGAAACAGTCGGAGAAGAATTCGCCAAGGCTGTCAGAGGCCTGGATGGATACGTCCTGTCATTCGAATTTATCCGTAATCAATACCTGGCCCTTGCTGCAATGCGCAAAAGCGCGCAAACAAAACAGGTCGTAGCAGTTAACAGTTAGAAATACAGGCGTTCAATTTGCCCCGTATTTGACTCAGTGTCCCCGTGGTTAGTCCCCCTTTGCCATATGGGACGCTAGTGACAATTATTAAGTCCTGTTCTTTCTCTCGATACGCACCTATTCAATCTTAGCGATATTACTGATATTACTGCGGTTCCGGCCCTTATCAAAACAGACCAGCGCGAAATACTTCGCGCTTTCCGGCACACCCGAGACGGTAAACGTCTCTTTTCTGCCCGGCTTTCCTGGCGAAGGCTCACCTTTAAGGTTGTCAGCCATCCACCAGTTACAGAAAGCCTTCTCTTCATCCTTCGCATTGTTATATAGCTCCAGGTATTTCTCGTAAGAAGTCAACGGCTGGTCAGAGCACTTCAGCTGGTATACTGCGGCAGGGCGACCATTACCATCCGAAGGTGCCGTAAAACTAACGGCGGCTTCATCGCCTGCAACCCGAACCCTGAGATCTTTAACTGCCGCGGGTGAGCTTTCATCCTTCCCAGGGTGCGCATATATCCAGAAAGTGTGCCCGGTAAAACACACACTCTCGGCATGCGGGCCTCTGATATTGATCCATCGGCCAACCCGTTCCCCAAGGCCCTTGGTTTTTTTAGCAAAATAACCACGATGACTGCCATGATTCCAGTAGTCGTAAGCCGCCTTCTTGAGTATCGGGTCACCGCACAATTCATAGGCCCGCGCAGGCACGTCGGGATAGAAGCGCGCCAGATATCCTGAAATCTTGACACCCTCGCCGTTGACACTATCAGGCGGAAGCTCCCAGCTTGCACGATCCTTGACAATGCCTTTTTCAGGAAAATCAACAAGCATGCTGCCGTGTAGCTGACCGTGATCCTGCTGGAGCACATGTTTCAACGCTTTCCCAAAGGCGATCACCCAGTCCTGCGCGTCCTCATCACCGGTGACCCGGTAATAAGCATGCACACCACCCGCAATGGAAGGCAGCATAAATGAATTCGGCTTTACAATTGGAAACCATTTGACACCCGTTTTCGGATCATGGAGTTCACCGTTCTCCTTACTGAAGGTTACGCCCAGCTTCTCCATTTCTTCCAGTCCTTTTTCTCCAACATATTTCTTCAAACCGCCGAATTTGCCCCACCCTTTCATTTTCAGGGGCCTGGCGCCATTAACCAATCCTCGGGGCTCCCTGGCGTCGCGCCCCAGAAAAACCCCGGTCAGGTAGTCACTGGCTTCACAAACAAATGAATTTGTCGGATCAGCCAGTCGGGTCGCATTGATCAGATAGACTGAGCGGGTAAAATCACGACTGACACTTATTTTCTTTCCGGGGGCAAGCTTTCTTACGCGTTTCTGATAGTCCACCATTTGTTCCACGGAATCAATGGCGGCCTCCAGCGCATCCCGATTTCCAGTGATACAATACCATGCAGCCAGTCCTGCAGCATAATTGTGGCAACGACACTGGCTGCCAATTGACATTTTATACATATCATCCGCCGCGCCAGGCTCCAGCACGGAGCACTTTTTACCAGGACAGTAATTGCGCTTGCCCGTAACAGGATCTTTAGCTCTCTGCGGACGGTTGCCCAGCGGACCGGAACGCTTCCATACTCCGCCGTCTTTCCAACGCCACCCGTCCGTGCGCCACTTCTGTCTGTCCATCTCGTAGTTTGCCCAGCCCTGACCGCCACGCAGGTAGCTCCGATGCCCCGTGCGCAGGTACATCAGAACATAAGCCTCAACGCTGTCCTGTTCGGTTTCGAAGTGATTGTCTTCGTAAAGAACAAAACGACGACTTTTAATTTTACGTCCGGGACTGGCAGGGGCTTTATCCTTGTTATATGACCATCCCCATTTCTCGTAGCATTTCATTTCATCTTCCTGAGTGCCAATATTTCCCACACCGAGACTGTCCGTAACAAAATACCATGATGGCTCAGCCATGAGGTGTAGCCAGCCGCGCGCACCTCGGGCGACGGCATTCAATTCCGAGCCGTCTATCGGGGCCGCGAAATCAATAAGATATTCGGATCGCAAATGCGAGCAATCAAACAAAACGCGATGTTCAGCCTTAAATGGCTTTGCGTGCCAACTGTCGCTGTCAAAGCGAGTTGTTGTTCCAGTCAAAACCAAGGCGTCTTTTTTAACGGCCAGTTTTCGCGGAGGGTCGTCGGTAAAATAGGTGTCGCACGCATAGATTCCAACTTTACCGTAGCCAGCAAGAATCCAACCATGCGCGACATCATCCTTTCCACTGGAAGACCAGATTTCCTTCTCTCCGTCCATTGCCTTGGCCGCACCTGCAACTCTTTTCCGCAAACCAGCGGTCAATGACGCAACGGGTCCTGCCTCCAAAGGCTTGCTTGCGCCAAGAACGCTCCCCGACGGCCTTTTCGGAAGCCCCAGGGAAATAGAGTAATCCTGTACCTGGCGATAGCAGTAATGATCCGGATTGGAATTGGAAAGCTTAAAAGCAACCTTAACCCTGCTCTTCCCCGCCCAGGCGGTTATTCGAGCTATATACCTGAACTTGTTTTTCTCATCGCCCTTAAACGATCCCTTCGCACAGATTGTAGTCCGCATCGGCCCGGCATATTCAACTACCACGCTCGTCGGCTTGTCTGCTGTGTAACGAGGTTTTTCGCCCCATGCATCCGTATAACTGACTTCTCCTCCGATGGTAACGGACCGACCATTGAACCGGACTTCCGAGAACAGCGAAAAAGGTTCTTCCCTGGAAATGCCGAACTGGATCCTGCCCGTATCCACAAACACCCCAGTCGAAATATCCTTAATTCTTATTCCCTGATCAGGCTTGGCAGAAGACTTTATTGCCTTTAAAACGTAATCTGCGGAACCTTTGGCCGGAACATCAGCCTGAAAGTCAACCAGCGCCCAGTTTATAAAACCGTCGCCATCCACAACCATGGGCAAAATCTGAGCAGGAATTTCTTCATTGCCTGAAAAAACCGCAAATTCCTGGTCTTTCCGATATGTATGCCGCGGCAAAGGAATACCGCCACTTACAGGTTCATCATTGCGCTCGACACCTGCGCTTTCTCGAACGGTCATATTAACTTCCAGATCTGCGGAAACAGAAATGACCAAACCTAAAACAACTGCGCATACGAATATATATTTTCTCATTGAGAATTCCTTTCACTTAATATAATTCCAGACAACTATTCATATCACTACCATAAATAGATACGCCTTTTCAAGAACGCATTCTACAATTGCCGGCCTTGCCGAATAGATCAGGCTAATAAACCTTTCCAGGATCAAAGCCAAGCTTTGCGCCTGCCTGTTTTTTGCCTGTAAGAATATCTGCGGCAACATCCA
>CAZUJZ010000265.1:0-5078 GCA_964620665.1 uncultured Desulfofustis sp.
ATCCGCTTCCTCACCATCCTGGCAACCCTGATCGGCCAATTCCTGACCCTGCACCGCGCCATCGAGAAAAAAGAGAAAAAGCTGATCAAGGAAAACGAGACCCTCAAGGCGCGCCTGCACGCACCGCACGGCAGCCATTCGATCATCGGCCATTCCAAACCGATGCAGGAAGTATTCGGGATCATCAACAAGATTGCCACCAGTTGCGTCACGGTGCTGCTGCTCGGTGAATCCGGCACCGGCAAGGAACTGGTCGCCAGAGCCATCCACGAAAGTGGCGAGCGGCGGCACAAACCGTTCATCAAGGTCAATTGCGCCGCCTTGCCCGAAGCGTTGCTGGAGAGCGAATTATTCGGTCACGAGCGCGGCGCCTTCACCAACGCCCACGCAACCCGGCCGGGCCGCTTCGAGCTGGCCGACGGCGGCACAATCTTTCTCGACGAGATCGGCGAGATGCCGCTTTCCCCGCAGGCAAAGATGCTGCGCGTCCTCCAGGAAAAGCAGTTTGAACGGGTCGGTGGCACCAAGACTTTCAGCGTCGATGTGAGGATTATTGCCGCCACCAATGTCAGCCTGGAGAATGAAGTCAATCGCGGCCGGTTTCGGGCCGATCTCTACTACCGCCTCAACGTGGTGCCGATCATGCTCCCCTCCCTGCGCGAACGAGCTGAGGATATCCCCCTGCTGCTCAACCATTTCCTCGGCAAGAGCAACGAGCGCAACGACAGGCAGATCAGGATGACCGCCGACCTGCTCGATTTTTTAATCGACTACCCCTGGCCGGGAAATGTCCGCGAGATGCAGAACCTGATCGAACGGATGGTCATTCTTGCCGAAGGCGACCGGCTCACCGTCTCCGACCTACCGGCCGTCCTCACTGCGCCTGAAGCGAGTCGTTCATCCCCGGCGACACCGACGGAACCGGCACCACCACCTGGTCCACCGCTACCGACGGGCAAATCACTGGAAGAAATCGAACGCACAGAAGTCGAGGCGGCCCTGCGTCGCAACGGTTGGGTACAGGTTCGAGCCGCCCGGGAACTCGGCCTGACCCAGCGGCAGATCGGCTATCGCATTAAAAAGTATCGCCTGAGCCGCTACGATTCTTTCCGTTAACAAAAACCGTTTCCCTCCGCCCCTCCTTCGTATCGGCCGACCTGCCGGCCGTAAGGTTCTCGAACCGGATCACCGGCGACAACGCCTCACCCCGGCAGTCGATACGAGCACAAGAGATGATTACTTTGTAACATTTTTGTCATTGACGGGTGTCTTGTTTTACATATTTGTTTGTGTTTGCGCCGATCCATGCCCCGAAGATCATCCGTTGACACAATATCTTATTGTTTTCACATGCTATTTTATTGCCATACTCATCTGGCACAGCCTTTGTAATAGAAACAGCAACCACCGAACACTCGTTTTCAAGCACCGCTTCAAGACGAATCAACTCAACAAGGAGGACCGAACGTGAACAAACGACTGAAAATGAAACCGAGAACCTATTGGGGCGGCGCTCTCTGCCTGGCCGCGCTGGCAGTGGCCTTTCCGGCTGTGGCAGAAGAGGTGAAACTCGGCGACACGGTAATCGAGCTCGCCTATGCCCTCGACACCTTCTACTTCCTGATGTCGGGAGCACTGGTCATGTGGATGGCCGCCGGTTTCGCAATGCTCGAGGCCGGTCTTGTGCGCAGCAAAAACACCGTGGAAATTCTCACCAAGAACGTTGCGCTCTACTCCATCGCCTCGATCATGTACCTGGTGGTCGGCTACAACATCATGTATGGCGGCGGACCGAACGGCGTCATTCCCGGCTTGAGCTTTTTCCTCGGCGCCGATAATGCCACAGGAGATGTCCTGGCCAGTGGCGGAGAGACCTACTACTCCAGCATGGCCGATTTCTTCTTCCAGGTGGTCTTCGTAGCGACCGCGATGTCGATCGTTTCCGGCGCCGTGGCCGAACGGATGAAATTGTGGGCCTTTCTGCTCTTTGCCGTGGTCATGACCGGATTTATTTACCCGGTGCAGGGCTATTGGAAGTGGGGCGGTGGTTTTCTTGACGGACTGGGTTTTCTCGACTTCGCCGGTTCGGGCGTCGTTCACCTGTGCGGTGCTTCGGCGGCAATCGCCGGAGTCATGCTGCTCGGTCCCCGAAAAGGTAAATACAGCGGCGGCCGCATTAATGCCATTCCCGGCGCCAACCTGCCGATGGCAACCCTGGGCACCTTTATCCTGTGGCTCGGCTGGTTCGGTTTCAACGGCGGCTCCGAGCTGAAAATCAGTAATATCGAAGAAGCAAACGCCGTCTCGATGATTTTTGTCAACACCAATACGGCCGCGGCCGGTGGTCTGGTGGCGGCATTGCTGCTCTCCCGGGCCTGGTTCGGCAAGGCCGATCTGACCATGGCGCTCAACGGCGCCCTGGCCGGCCTGGTGGCCATTACCGCCGAGCCGTTGACCCCCAGCCCGCTGCTTGCCACCATCGTCGGTGCCATCGGCGGCCTGATCGTCGTTTCCTCAATCATCTTTATCGACAAGGCCAAGATCGATGACCCGGTCGGCGCCATCTCGGTCCATGGCGTCGTCGGTATCTGGGGACTGCTTGCCGTCTCCTTCACCAACCCGGAAGGGTCTTTCATCGCCCAGCTGATCGGCGCAGTGACCATTTTCGCCTGGGTATTCGGCACCAGTTTCGTCACCTGGTTCGCTATCAAGGCGATCATCGGTATCCGGGTCAGCGAAGAAGAAGAGATGGTCGGCTGCGACATCTCGGAATGCGGCCTCGACGCCTACCCGGAATTCACCAAAGATTGATCACCTGTTAACCAGAGGAGACCCCCATGAAAAAAATAGAGGCAATTATCAAGCCATTCAAGCTTGAAGAAGTCAAAGAGGCACTGACCGAGATCGGCATCACCGGCATGACCATTTCCGAAGTCAAGGGGTACGGCCGGCAGAAAGGTCATACCGAAGTTTACCGGGGTGCCGAATACAAAGTGGAATTCAACCCGAAAATCAAGATCGAACTGATCATCGACGCACCTCTTGTCGACAAGGCCGTCGAAGCGATTCGCAAGGCGGCCAATACCGGCAAGATCGGAGATGGCAAAATCTTTGTTCTGCCGGTGGAAAACGTGGTGCGAATCCGTACCGGCGAGCAGGGAAAAGACGCCATATAGGCGGCAGTACGACCGCAACCTCCTCTCTTGTTCCCCCGTCGCGTGTCGACGGGGGAACCTCTTTTTTGCCATCACCGCGTTATTCCTGAACCACCTCAATGGCGTCCGGATCGATCTCTATCTGCACCTGATCCCCGACGATGAACCCACCCGTGACCGCCTCTTCCCGTGACACCACTGTTTTGACAGGAATACCGATGTCCAGACGGAGTTTGATGGCACCCCCTTCCAGGGTCATCTGCAACACTCTGCCGGTATGAAGAACGAACGGAGACGTGCTGTTCCGGTGCTGGTCGGTGGCAGCAGGGAAGACCCGGACTCCTTCGGGTTTGATGAACACCCTGGCAGGACCGGGCCGCGGCCCTTGCCTCAGTTCCAGTTCAACCGCCGGGCCGACCGTGCAGACCGTCCGTTCAGACCGATGCACGATGATGCCCGACAAGACGTTTTCGCCGCCGGGCCCGGTCACCTTGCCACCAAACAGAAAGATGCGTCGCTCGGCCAGCCGGGCCGCCTCCAGGCGCTTGTGGGTGGCAAAGATCACCGAGACCTGCTGCTGCCGGCGAATATCCTGAATCACCGCTTCGATCAGCGCCTGGTTTTCCACATCGACACTGGCCGTCGGCTCGTCAAAAAGCATGACTTCCGGTTCGCAGGCGAGCGCCCGGGCGATGGCGACCCGCTGCGTTTCGCCGCCCGACAGCCGGTGGGCGGGCCGATCGGCAAACTGGTGCAGTCCCACCCGCTCGAGAGCCGCCTCGGCAATGGCCCGCCGTTTCGGCGATGAAACGCCGCGCATACGCAGCCCATATTCGACATTTTTCAGAACCGTCGTGGAGAACATGATCGGCTGTTGATCAACCAGCACGACCTTTCTGCGCAGCAGGTGCAGCGTTTTTTCCCGCCAGTCGACAAGCCGGCCTTGAAAACGGATCTCGCCGGCTGCCGGTGGTTGAAGGAAGGCGAGGATGGCGAGCAGAGTCGATTTACCGCTGCCGTTCGGGCCCTGCAACGAGTAACTGCTCGCGGCGGAGAGTTCCAGATGCTCGATATCCAGAACGGTCCGGCCAGCGAATACCTGGCGTACCCCGGTCAGGGTAAAAAGCGTCATCGGCGGACTCCATATCGTCCCTGGATCAGTTGGAAAACGATATTTATCAACAGACTGACCGACAAAAGGACGATACCCAGCGCAACGGCCAGCACGAACTCCCCTTTATTGTGCTCCAGGGCCATGGCGGTGGTCATCGTCCTGGTGAAGCCTTTGATATTGCCGCCGAGCATCATGGCAATGCCGATTTCCGCGATAACCCGGCCGAATGCGGCAATGACGGCGGCAATAATGCCGAACCTCGCCTCCCGGACAATAACCAGTGCCGCATGCAGGCGGGTGGCACCCAGCGTCAAAGCGGTGGTACGGTACCGTTCATCGATGCGACTGACCGCGGCCATCGTAAAAACAGCCACCCAGGGGAGAATCAGAATGACCTGGCCAATGACAATGGCTTCGGGGGTGTAGAGCAGGCCCCAAAAGCCGAGCACTCCCTGGCGCGACAGAAACGCATAGACGAACAGCCCGATAACCACGGTCGGCAGCGCCAGGAGCGTGTTGAGGATGGTGATCAGGATCCGCTTGCCTGAGAAGTGATTGACCGCGATCAGGAATCCGAGTGGAACCCCGAGCAATGAGGCGATCAGGGTCGAGAAGAAACTGACATAGAGCGAGATGTAGACAATGAAATACATCTCGGCGTCCAGAGACCAGATCATCGCCAGGGCGGCACCGAGGCTTTGTATCAGAAAATCCATCAGACCACGCACTCACCATATAACCGCCATGACTGATAGTCACAACGAACAATGAAAATCGCCATCTTGGTCGGACGGTCTGGCCGGCTCTGC
>CAZUJZ010000266.1:0-4925 GCA_964620665.1 uncultured Desulfofustis sp.
ACCTGAAAGATTCACGCAGGGTCAGCAACGACTCGATTGTCGGCGAGTTCGACAACGCCTCGGCGATCCTCGTTTCGGCCGGGCTGAGCTACAAATTCTAGCGACCTGCCGAACCGCGGCACCGGCGTTATCGTGACGCCCCGTCCCCGAACAAAGGGGCGGGGCGTTTTTTTGTGTCGGCCGATCAGGTGAGCAGCAGATTGTTGGTGAATCTGATAACCGGTAGAATAACAGCGGAGAGTACACCGGTAAAGGCAAGCACCAGGATCAGGATAAAACCGTAGCGCTCCATCGAGGCAAAGCGGCCAGCCATTTCCTGAGGCAGCAGTCCGGCCATGATCCTGCCGCCATCAAGCGGCGGGATGGGCAGGAAATTAAAAATACAAAGGACCAGATTGATCCAGACGCTGGTCACCAGCATCAGGGAAAACGGCACGAGGACCGCCTGAATCGGCGGCAGGTCCGGCAGCAGGGTCCCGCCGACCAACACCAGGCGCAACAGCAGGGCACTGAGCATCGCCAGCAGCAGGTTGGTCAGCGGCCCGGCCAAAGCGACCCAGAGCATGTCCCGACGGGGGTTACGGAAGTAGGCGGCGTTGACCGGTACCGGTTTGGCCCAGCCGATCTTGATGAAGAAAAACGCGATGGTTCCGAGCGGGTCGAGGTGTTTCAGCGGATTGAGCGACAGTCTGCCGGCCCGCAACGCCGTGGGATCACCAAAACGATAGGCGATATAGCCATGGGCGTATTCATGCAGGGTCAGAGCGAGCAGCAGCGGCGGTAGTTGAATGAGGAGTTGTTCGAAAAGAGTCATGTTCCTGGTCTCATCACGATAAGCGCTGGAATGCGCAGTACTCGTTCTCTTTCCCATGAGTGGGAGTCACGACGAACGATAAAATCGTCAGCGTGGTCGGAAGGGCTGGCCGGTGTTTCCTCCGGCTGTTGCGCTGCCGCTCTGCCGCTCTCACCCTATGGTAAACACTGGTTGGACAGGTGCAAGGTCCGATCCGTCCTGCCCCGGTGGGAGGGGGTTACCGCCCGACGCGGCGCGGGAAGTGCTCGGTGAGATAGGCGATCTCGTCGTCGCGGGTGCTGATCTTGCCGTCGAGCCGGGCCAGCAGGAGCGCTTCGAGCATTTTTTTGAAGAGTGGTCCCGGCCGGTAACCGAGTTGCTGGAGATCGTCGCCGTTGAGCAACGGTGCCTGGTGACGCAGTGAGGTCACGTAGGCGGAGACGGCTTTTTTTACCTCGGTTTTCCGGGCGACCGCCATCAAATAGAGTAGCCCTTCGATATGTAATTCCCTGAAAGCGATATAAATATCGCTGTTTTTCAGAACGTCGCGGGCGGACAACTGATTGCTGGCGTTGTCGGCCAGTTGCTTTTCACTGAGCAACATGGCCCGGGTTCGCGGTGCCAATTGAAAGCGGTCGCAAAAATTGGCCAGTACGGTCATCGGTGACCGGCTCATGATGGCCAGCAGGTAGACGATCCATGGTTCATACCGGTCGGCGAGATAGAGCAGCTTGAACCAGGCGATTGACCGCTGGGTCTGGACCAGGCAATGGCGAAACCGCCTATCGATGGTCAAATGCGGTTTGAGATCCGGCCAGAGAAAAGGAAACAGACCGAGTTCGGCCAGTCGCTCGATGGCCGGCGAGGCATTCTCTTCGTTGAGCAGCAATTTGAGTTCGGTATAAAAGCGCGGGTCGGCGGCTTTGCCGAACAGGTTCATTTTCACGGCGTTGCGGATGAGCCGCTCGGTGTGCCGGGCGATGGTGAAGTCCATCCGTTTTTCAAAACGCACCGCGCGGAAGATCCGGGTCGGGTCATCGACGAAGCTGAGATTGTGCAGCACCTTGATGGCCATTTGCTTCAGGTCGTTCTGGCTATTGAAGAAATCGACGAGGCAGCCGAAATGCTCCGGATTGAGCTGGATGGCCATCGCATTGATGGTAAAATCACGGCGATACAGGTCGAGTTTGATCGAGGACAGCTCGACGGTCGGCAGGGCGGCCGGGTATTCGTAATACTCCAGGCGGGCGGTGGCGATATCGATTTTCAGGCCCTGCGGCAGGATGATGGTGGCGGTACCGAACCGTTCGTGTTCCCTGACGCGGCCGCCGAGGTGCTGGCCGAGCTTTCTGGCAAAGGCGATGCCGTCTCCCTCGACAACGATGTCAAGATCGAAGTTTGCTTTGCGCAGCAGCAGGTCCCGGACGAAACCACCGACGACAAAGGCATTGAACAGAAATTGGTCGGCGATGGTGCCGACGGTTTGCAACAGCTCGATAATCTGATCACTGAGACAGCCGGTCATCAGGTGGGTCAGGTTCCGGCTTCGCTCAAGAGACGGGTGTTCCGCTTCATGGAGCAGGTTTTTCGGCAGATTGGCCGGGTCGTTGACAAGGCGGTTGAGCAGGTCGGTCCTGGTAATGATGCCCTTGATGTCCCGGTCATGGACGATCGGAATGAGCCGCTGTCGATGCTCGATAATAATTTCCTGAATGTCTGCCAGCGTCGCATTAAGCGACAGAACTTCGATATCGCTGGCCATGTAATCCTGAACCGGTTGCGTGCCCAACTCGTGGCTGACCGCTCGCTCGACCATTTGCCGGGAGATGATGCCGCAGATAAACGGCCCGCTGTCCTGCTGTCGTGCCGGACGGCGAGGAACGACCGGCATCGCGTTGACATTGTAGCGGGTCATCAGCGCCTGTGCCTCGTAGAGGGTGGCGTTGTCGTCAACGGTAATGGCCGGCGACGTCATCATTTCCCGGGCGATGGCCTGTGGCCGAACGTGGCGTTGCAGGCTGCGGATCAATTGATCGTACGCCTCGATCGGTCCGATATCCGTCAGGGTGGCGGATGACGCCGACGCATGTCCGCCGCCGTCGAAATCTCGAGCGATCGCCCCGACGTTGACGTCGGGAATACGGCTCCGGCCGATCAGGTAGGTACGGCCGGCCATCGCGACGATGGCAAACAGCACGTCGAGGTTTTCCATGTGCACCAACCGCTGCACGATCAGCGAGAAATCGTCGACGTAGACGGGCAGTGACAGCGTGGCGATAACAATCTCCAGGTCCTGAATGGTCACTCGTTTGGCGTTGTTCATCAGGTCATTGAGATAGCCGACCTGGTGCGAGGTGAGGTCGTGGCTGATGAATTGCGTCACGACATCGAGCTTGGCGCCGCATTCCAGCAGCCAGGCGGCGGCCCTTAGGTCGTCGGGGGTGGTGGTCGGATACGTCAGAGAACCGGTATCTTCGTAGATGCCGAGGGTAAATATGGTGGCCTCTTCGCTGCTGATTTCGACCCCCTGTTGCTGCAGGACTTCAGCCAGCAGGGTCATGGTTGAGCCGACATCGCGAATGACCTCGGTGGTCCCGGCCAGATCGGCGTCCGCTTTTGGGTGGTGGTCGAAGATGGCCAGTTCCAGATCGGGATTTTTCAGGCAGGCGGCAAGCGGCCCGAGGCGCTGGGACGACCGGGTGTCGACGACCACCAGCGAGGTAACCCGCCCTGGGTCGATCTGTTTTGCCTTAAGAAACTGGTAACGATAGAGCAGGGTCTGGGCGATGAAGTCACGCACCGCTTTTTCCTGGGAACCCGGAAAGACGAGCACGCCGTCCGGATAGAGTTTTTGGGCGGCGATCATCGATGCCATGCCGTCGAAATCGGTGTTGGTATGGGTGGTGATAACGCGCATTGACGATGGTCCCGGCAGACGATGGCCGATCATGCTGGACGGGCAGCCGGGTGTGGCCGCTAGCCGGCGGTCCGCGTGTTCAGCTGATCTGGTAAAGGGTACTGAAATGAATCGATACTATAGCGATTGCGGGCGCCGAAAGCAAACCCCGTGTCGTCAGCCGCGCGGATGAAAGGAGCGATGGATCGATTTCAGCCGGTTCTGGTCGACCTGGGTGTAGATCTGGGTGGTCGCGATATCGGCATGGCCAAGCATCATCTGCACGGCTCGCAGGTCGGCACCGTTGGCCAGCAGATGGGTGGCGAACGAATGGCGCAGCATGTGGGGTGAGATCGTTTTGCGAATTCCGGCCGCCCGGCCGATCTCCCCGATAATCTGCCAGAACCGCATCCGGCTCATCGCCCGGGCACGACCGGTAACGAACAGGGCGGAGCTGCGGCGCCCTTTCAGGATCAGGGGCCGGACGTCGTCAAGGTAGGACTCGAGCGCTTCGACGGTGCGCCTGCCGAACGGCACCAGTCGCTCCTTGTTTCCCTTGCCGCAAACGCGAAGAAAGCCGCCGCTCATATTGCAGCTGTTCAACTCCAGACCGACCAGTTCCGAGACCCGCAGACCGGTGGCATAGAGCAGCAGCAGCATCGTGTGATTGCGCAGGTGCAGCGGGGTTGCAAGCGCCGGCGGCGTGAGCAGTCTGTTGACATCGGCAAGGGAAAGGGCCTTGGGCAGCGATCTGCCGCTTTTGGGCAGGTCGACGGTGGCAAACGGGTTGTGGGTCAGGTGGCGGTGGGCGGCAAGATAGCCGAAAAAACCGTTTAAGGCCGAAACTCGTCGGGCATTGCTGCGGTTGGCAATGGCCCGACCGCGGCAGGACTGCAGGAAGGCATGGATGTCATCGAGCGCGATATCATCAAGTCGGTGGTGGCCACGGTGCTCGACAAAGGCAAGAAAGCTTCTGATATCGCTGTCGTATGCGGTGATCGTATTATCGGCAAGCCGCCGTTCGGCGGCGAGATGGCGCAGGAAAAGTTCCAGCAGAGGGATAGACTGTTCTGAGAAGGTCGGTTGTTTCATGACTGGGATGAACCGATGAAGACCAACCGAGACGGCCCCGAGTGCGCTGCGCGGGGCCGGTGACAGCGAAAACGGATTACAGTGATTTTCTCATACGATTGAACTTTCTCAGCTTGCGGCGTGCCTCCGCCTGCTTGCGGCGCT
>CAZUJZ010000267.1:0-4908 GCA_964620665.1 uncultured Desulfofustis sp.
TGAGAACTCCGTCTATGTCGTGGTGCAACGGGTGAATCTTGAGCGGTACGGCCGCCTCGGACGCCTCGTCGAAATCGACCAGGGCCCGGTAAAAGGTCGCCAGCGCCCGCTGCTTGGTCTCGTCGAGATCATATTGTATCGCCTGCAGATAGGCAAAGCAGCCGTCCACCGCCATCGGGATACGCGGCGCCGCCAGCCGGCAAATTCTATCGAGTTGTCGCAGCCCCTCGTCCCGGCAGTCCACGAGCGCCCGGTGGACACGGGTGACCAATTCCGGCCGGCGGCGACAGAACTCGTCGCGCACCGCACAGACGGCAAAGACGAACGGCAAGCCGGTCTGCTGCTGCCACGCCTCGCCCAGATCAACACAATATTGATACGATCCTTCCAATTTCAAGCGCAGCGCATCATCGCCGATGGCCAGAATCCCCTTGGCCCCCAGTTGCCGGGCCGCGGCCACCTCGCCGCAGCAATAGACAGGCTGGACCCGGTAAAATTTCTCCAGCACGATCCGCACCAGACACACCGACGTCTTTGACTGGGCGGACAGCAGCACCGTTTCGCCCGCCAGCTTCTCCGGTTTGACCCGCGAGAAGAGAAACACCGAGCCGACCGGTCCGTTGGCGCTGATCGACAGGTCGCCGAGAATCCGGTACAGATCGGGCCTGATCCCGTATTCATGGGAGGAACAAAACCCCAGATCGATATCGCCGGCGGCCAGCCGCTGGTTGAGCGCCGCCGGATGATCCTCGATCATCTGCCATTCGGCCGGATAGTGTCGTTCCTGCCAGATGGTGTGAATCGGCGCGGTGTTGATATAGGCCACCATGCCGATCCGTACCGTCGTTGCCGGGTTCCCGTTCATGACCGCCCTTCCCGCTCGTCGACGAGACGGTAATCCATATAACGCTGACGCGGGACAAAGCCGGCATCGCCGACCAGCCGGCGGATTTCCTGTTCGGAGAGGCGAAAGCTGATGCCGGCGGCGGCGACCACGTTCTCTTCGATCATCGTGCTGCCGAAATCGTTGGCCCCGAAAAACAGGGAGAGTTGGGCGATTTTCGGTCCCTGGGTCACCCAGGAGGCCTGGATGTTGGCTATGTTGTCGAGATAGATGCGGGACAGGGCGAGCATTCGCAGATACGCCAGGCCGCTTGTAAAATAGTGCTGCTGTCTTCCCAGAACCGTGTGGTCCGGCTGAAACGGCCAGGGGATAAAGGCGGTGAACCCGCCGGTCCTATCCTGCAGCTCGCGCAGCCGGCGCAGATGCTCGAGCCGTTCCTCGATGGTCTCGATATGGCCGAACATCATCGTCGCCGTCGTCCGCAGTCCCTGCCGGTGGGCCTCTTCCATCACCGCCAGCCACTGGTCGGCGCTGCATTTGCGCGGGGCGATCCGCCGGCGCACCCGATCGCTGAGGATCTCGGCGCCGCCGCCGGGGATCGAATCAAGCCCGGCGACGGCCAGCTTCTCGATCACCGCACCGATCGACAGACCGGACAGCTCGGCGAGATGGACCATTTCCGGCGGGGAAAAGCCGTGCAGGTGAATACCGGTGGCCTTGATCGCGGCCACCATATCCTCGTACCAGCTGAGCGGCAAATCCGGGTGCAGCCCGCCCTGCAGCAGAATCTGGGTGCCGCCGAGCGCTTTGGTCTCATCGATTTTGGCCAGCAGCTCGGCCCGGCTCAGCACCGTTCCGTCGCCGCTCTCCGGCGCCTTGAAATAGGCGCAGAAAGCGCAGGCCGAGATGCAGATGTCGGTATAGTTGACATTGCGGTCGATCACGTAGCTGACCACGTTGTCGGGATGCAGCCGCCGCCTGATCTCATCGGCGCACCAGGCGAGTTCGTACAGGCTCGCCTGGTCGGCCACGAGCAGGAACTCGTCATCGCTGAGGCGCTGTCCGGCGGCGCTCGCCGCCAGGATCTCGATGCAGCTCATCTACCCGCTTCACCGCCGTGCACGGCGATGGTCTCATAGAGCGTACCGCGTTCAACCGGCAGCCGGCCGGCCTCACGGATCAGCTCGATCAGCGTGGTGCTGCCGATGGCCTGCTCGGTTTCCGCCCCGGCCATGTGGGTGATCACCTCCTCTTTCACGGTACCGTCCATATCGTCGGCGCCAAACGACAGGGCCAGCTGGGCCAGCTTCGGGCCGATCATCACCCAATAGGCCTTGATATGCGGGAAATTGTCCAGTACCAGCCGGGCAACGGCGATGCTTTTCAAATCATCGATGCCGGTCGGCCCGGCCAGCGAGCTCAGCGCCGTATTGCGGGGATGGAAGGCAAGCGGGATAAAGGCCAGAAAACCGCCGGTCTCGTCCTGGGCGACGCGCAGCGCCAGCAGGTGTTCGACCCGCTCTTCGAGGGTCTCCAGGTGGCCGTAGAGCATCGTTGCGTTGGAGTAGAGCCCCTGCCGATGCGCCGTTTTGGCGATCTCGAGCCAGTCCTGACCGGACAATTTATCCTTGCAGGTCTGCTCGCGGATGCGGGGACTGAACACCTCGGCGCCGCCGCCGGGCAGCGAGCCGAGTCCGGCCTGGCGCAGCGCCGTCAGCGTCTGTTCGGCAGATCGATTGTAGAGCTCTGCCAGATGGGCGATCTCCACGCAGGTAAAGGCCTGAATATGGACCTCGGGCCGCACCTCCTTGATCCCGCGAAGCAGCTCCAGATAGTATTCGAACGGCAGATCCGGATGGATGCCGCCGACCATATGGATCTCGACGATCGGTTCATCGAGGCGGGCCCGCACCTTCTCCTTGACCTCGTCGACGCTCATCTCGTAGGCCAGCGCGTCTCCTTTGCGCCGGCCAAAGGCGCAAAACGAGCAGAGGTTGGTGCAGATATTGGAGTAGTTGATGTGCTGATTGTAGATGAAGTAGGCGCGATCGCCGTTGATGCGCTCCCGGACCAGGTTGGCCAGGTAGCCGACGGCCAGGATGTCGCTGCAGCGATAGAGTTGGAGTGCATCGACGCCGTCCAGGCGCTGCCCGGCGACCACTTTGTCATGGATACCGGCCAGGCCGGCCTGTGCTATTCGATCTTTCACGGTAATAAAAAAAGCCGGTTACCGGGAACCGGCTTACAGTGGAAATTGACGGGGGTGACGATCAATCGATGAAATACTTCAATTTCTCTCGCCGACTCGAGTGACGCAACCGGTTCAGCGCCTTCTTCTCGATCTGCCTGATTCGTTCCCTGGAGACGTTGAAGCGCTTGCCGATCTCCTCCAGGGTATACTCGGCTTTTTCACCGATACCGAAGCGCAACCGGATGATCTTTTCCTCCCGCTCCGACAGGGTCGACAGGATCTCCTTGACCCGGCCGGCCAACTCCCTGGTCTGCACCGCCTCGTAGGGCGACTGTGATTCCTGGTTTTCCAGGAAATCACCCAGGGTCGAGTCGTCGTCGCCGACCGGTGTTTCCAGAGAAATCGGCTCGCGGGACGCCTCGAGGATGGAGAGGATCTTGTCCATCGGCAGACTGGTGGCCTTGGAGATCTCCAGCGGCGTCGGTTCGCGTCCCAATTCCTTGTAGAGCGCGTAGAACGCTTTGAAGAACTGGCTGCGGAGTTCGAGAAAATGGACCGGCAGGCGGATGGTTCTCGTCTTGTCGAGAATCGCCCGGGTGATCGCCTGACGAATCCACCAGCTCGCATAGGTGGAGAACTTGTTGCCCTTGGTGTAGTCGAAGCGAAAGACGGCCCGCATCAGACCGAGGTTGCCTTCCTGGATCAGGTCGGCCAGGGTCAGCCCCTGGTGCATATAGCGTTTGGCGATGGAGACGACCAGGCGCAGGTTGGCCCGGATCATCGTGTCCTTGGCTACCTCGATGGAGCGGCTGTAGGCCTCCATCTTCGCCTGCAGCTCGAACAGCTCGCGGGTTTCGGGATATTTTTTGGCTGCACTGCAGACGTTGTAGCGCATGAAATTGAGCTGCTGCTTCTTCGGCTTCAGCGTCGGGTCGCGTTTTTCCCAGAGATCGATGCGCTCCCGCAGCAAGTCGATCTCCTTGGTACCCGACAGGTCCTCCCGGATGGCCTTGATGATCGACTCGAAGCCCTGACGGATGGTCTTGCTGTACTTGGCCTCTTCCTCCGGCGTCAGCAGGTCGAAGCGCCCCATCTCTCGCAGGTAGGTGGTCGTCGTCTCCTCGGCATCATGCTCGTCGTCTTCGGAAAGTCCAAGCGCCGGTTCGTCGTCCTGCAACTCGCCGTCCTCGTCTTTCTTTTCCCAGATTTCACCGGACAGCGTCCGCTTCTCGCCCGATTTTTCCTCGGTTACGATCTCAATGTTATGGTCCCCGAGGAAGTTGAAGATCTTCTCGATATCACGAGGATCTTTGATGTCTTCGGGCAATAGGTCGTTGAGGTCGTCGAAGCTGATGCAACCTTCTGTTTTTCCAGCTTTAAGCAGATTTTCTTTGAGTTCGGATAGCACCGGTGAATTATCTCCATTACTCGGTTTGAAGGATAACTCGCACATGGGCCCGCACTACAACAGACTGTCGCAGCACGATATATGGCAGATTAACGTAACGTGACGAACTCCCAAAAACATCTGGACTCACCAGCAGTCCCTTACCGCTCATTGCCCTGTTGACTGCACGGCAATGATGAAAAAACGCTTACCAGGAGCCGTCAAATATTTGCTTTAACGTTATGACATAACAAAAAAAATGCAAGCGGCTCAAAGACCGCATGCATATTTTTCAAAAAAACGACACAAACAGCGTATTATACATTACTATTAGCAAAACGCAAGAACCATGATACTTTCTTGGACCCGCCGGTCCATGTGCAGCATGACGAACTGAAGCAGGTGCTTCGTCGACCGGCCATTTGTATCCTGTCACGACATTATAGCACCAATAACGCCAGAAACAAGCTGCCCACTGTTTTTTTC
>CAZUJZ010000268.1:0-4832 GCA_964620665.1 uncultured Desulfofustis sp.
ATGCTCAGATCGTTTCTGCCCCAACCACGTCATTCGAATTATTCCCGGCACGGGAGCCTTTCCCCAGGCACGCCTGAAAGCATGCGACCCCACGTCCCCCCGTTTCGCCAGACACCTCGGCTCCGGACCTGCCCTGCGCGCTACCCTTCCTCGATCATGATCACCGTCAACAGGCCAACAGCGCCGGTGCAGAGCACCAGGGGTGCATCGAACCAGAGATTGCGGCGGCGGCCGGTACGCTGCCAGAGCAGCAGCAGGAGGACGAAGGCCAAGGCGACACCGGCAGCCGACCAAAAGCCGTCCCGGTGAAGGCGTGGATCGGCCTGGCCTGAGAAACGGCTGTCGGTCGTGATCTGCACCGGAAAGAGCAGTGTTTTGAGCTGCTGCCGCCAACCGGGCCGTTCGAACTCCTCCCGATTCAGGGTCAGTTTCCGCAGCAGCCGGCCGTCATGATCGACGGCCGTGGCGGTGACCGCTTCGGACCCGGTGCTCACCACGGTGACGGCCAGCGGGTCGAACAGCAGCTTGAGATCCATAACCGCCGGATCATAGCCGGGCGCCGGCAATTCCACGAGGCGATAGTCGTCGTAGGTAATGAGCAGCACCCGGCCGTCCCGGGTGACAATGACCCCATAATAGGCGCGCCGGGAATGTTCGGCAACGATGATGTCAAGAATGTCGAGACTTGGGTCGATGGGGGTCTTCACCACTTCCGGTCGGTTCAGTACGCGGCGGACATGGAAGACCGTGCCGGCGGCATCGCGGATGAAATAGCCTTCGTCGAACGGCTTTAGGTTGGTGGTCTTGCCGCCGACGGCCGTTGCCGGGAAGACAAAGCCGTGTTCCCGGAGCACACCGGTAAAGGTGGAACTCAAGCCGGGCAAAACGCGGTTGTGATCGGCCCCGACAAACTCCATGCCCCGATCAGTGACGCGAAACAGCTCCTCGGGAAAAGGCATGGTTACCACCGCCGGGTCGTTGTTGAACAGTGGGTAGAGGCCGATGCGCTGTTGCCGGCCGGTCAGGTGGCGCGCCTTGATCTCCACTGCCTGCCGCCCCGCCTCGATGTCGACGGCGGAGAAGCTGCGGCCGGCCAGCCGCAGCGGCAGCAGGTTCTGTTTCTCGAGGTTTTTGTAATAGACAAACGGCAGCAGCCCCTCCCATGCAGCCTGGTCGTAGGCGGAGCCGCTCTCGTCCAAGTGGCGGGACTGGTGGTCGCCGAGGTCGATACGGTAGACAAATGCTGCCCGAGCCGGACTATAGAGCACCAGCGGATCGTTGAGCCGGCGTTCAAAGGCCATGTCGTAGAGAGACGGCAACGCCCAGCAGAGCAGCACCGCAACGGTGACGGCAAGGGCGCGTCGGTACCAGCGGTTCATCGGCCGTCCCCCCGTTCCCGGTAGCGGTGGCCGGCGGCAAACACGCCCAGCAGCAGGCCCGCCACCGGCAACAGCAGCCATGGCAGCGCCGGAGCCAGCCAGCCGTAACCGGAACCTTGAAAATACACGGGCAACCCCAGGACGCAGGCAATCAGCAGAAACAGCCGCCGGCCCAAAGCCGGTTCAAGCAGCACCGCCAGGGTGCCGGCGTAGCCGAACCACCCGGCCAGCAGCCAGGGAACGAGGGTCAGCAGTGATGGCAGCAGAAAGTCGGTGGGGAAGTACAGGCGCAGCACCAGCAGCACCAGCGTCAGATCGACCAGCGCCACGCCCAGATAGAGCAACGATCCGATGCCAAGCCAGCAGCCGAGCAGCAGGTCGCGATGGTGCGGCAGATGCAGCAGCAACCGAAGCCGCCGGCCGGCCAGTTCTGGTACGACCTGGGCCGCGGCGATAACGACGCCGGCCAGTAGCGGCAGGTAGCACAGACCATCGAAGAAAACCTCCCCCAGATGGGCGCCGCGGTACCAAACCATCTCGGCATGCTCCAGGCGCAACTGCCGGCGCACCTCCAGCCAGAATAGCAGCCAGCCGGCGAGATTGACGACCAGGGCGCCGCAGAAGAACCGCCAGGTCTTCAGCCACTCCCTGATCAGCAGCGGCCTGATCAGGGCCGGCACGGTAGGCTTGACCGCAGGTGCGGCATCGGTTGGCGCAGATGTTCCGGCGATGACGTTCATGATCTTTGGTTTCCCGGATTTCTCAATAGTGGCCGAGCAGGCCGACAAAGCCGTCTTCCAGCGTCATCGGCCGCCGCTGCAGCCGAACCGGACCACACCCCTGTGCCTCCAGGCGAACGATCAGTTCATCGAGCCCGGAGAAGGAGTAGAGGAAAGTGCTCCCGTTGCGCCGCTCGACGCCGCGCACCACCGCGTCGCACACCGGTTGCCTGCCGCCAAGCTCGATGCACTCGTAGCGCTTGAACGAGTCGAGGAAAACGGCCAGCCTGGTCTTCCAGATCCGGCCCCGATCAATGAAGATGATCTGGTCCACCAGGTTTTCCAGATCCTGGACGATGTGGCTGGTAACAAACACCGTCTTGTCGCCGTTTTTCGTGAAATCGTGAAGCACTTCCAGGAAAAGCCGCCGGTAGCCGGCATCGAGCCCCAGGGAGAAATCGTCGAGGATGAGCAGATCCGGGTTCTGTGCCATGATCAGGCCAAGCACTACCTGGGAGCGCTGCCCACAGCTCAGCCGATTGAGTCGCGACGAACGCGGCATTCCCATGCGGTCCACCAGATCGTAAAAACGGTCCGCCTGCCACTCGGGATAAAAGGCGCCATAGAACCGCTCGCTCTGCTCGATAGTCAGGAAGTCATAGGCCAGATGCCCTTCGTGCAACAGACCGATGCGACCTCTGTTCAGCGGCGACAGGTCATGTGAGTCCTCGCCGAGCACCCGGCAGACGCCGCGTACCGGCTTGAGAAAACCCATCAGGATATTGACCAGCGTCGACTTGCCCTGGCCGTTTTTACCCAACAGACCGCAGACGGCGCCCTTATCGACGGAAAAGGTGAGATCTTCGTACACCGTCTTGCTGCCGTAACGGTGGCATAACCCGCTGACCTCGATGCCAATTTCGGCCGATGCAGCCCGCCCGCCCCCTTCCGGTGACGACGACTCGAGCCCTCGAAACGGCCAAAGATTGTCATCGGCACCGACTCCGGCGGGCGCCCCGGGACAGCCGCCCGTGGGGCCGATCCATGTATGCGATGTATTATTCATCGGGCGATGCTCCGTGTTCCCTGGCGCCGGTTGAAAGGATTAAACGAACAACAAAACGGGGCCGGCAGGTCCCGCTCGACCGGCCGGCCCGTTCCTCCTCGGGAGGATCAAGCCTGAGTTACTTCATATCCCGGGCCTGGATCCAGATCACCGCATCGCGAGAGCACTCCTTGCCCTCGTAGCTATAGTCCGGGTCCAGACCGAGCGCCGCAAACCCCCACCAGCCGGCACGCGGGATGCCGTATGTGAACACCCCGTTCTCATCGGCGAAGATCGTCTGCAGCACGAAGGCGTCCTGCGGCGCTGCCACCTGCCCCTTTTCGGCAAACGCGTTCTTCTCCAGCAACGGCTCGTGATTCAGGTACTCGATCTCGATCTCGGCATGGGCCACCGGCTTGCCGTTGAACAATACCCGACCCTGGAAAACGTTGCCGGTCCAACGGTCGTACGGCTTGGCCAGCGGCACGATCTCAACCGGCAAGCCCACCGGCTCGTTCCAGGCGCCCGGCTCGCCGCCGACGTTGACGATCATTTTGGTGGACTGCTGGATATAGGAATCCTCCTCGGCCTCGAAATAGGGTGCCGGCACCAGGCAGAAGATGTGGTCGCCGCCCCGGGCCTGATAGCTGGTCTCGAACGCCTTACCGCTGTTGGTCAGGCTCTGCCAGCCGATCGGTGTCAACGTGTCGAGCAGATCGGTGCGCTGCGGTTCGTTCTCGCCCCGACTGCGGACCACGAAGAACTGCTCCGGCTGGCCCATGTCCATCGTGTGGCCGGCATCGAAGGGGTGGGTGAAAACCAGCTTGAGCGGAATGCTGCCGCCCTTGTTCAGGGCCGAATCAGGGGTATAGATCATCTGGAAATGGGCCGACGCGGCGGCCGCCGCCCCCAGCAGGGCCGCCCCGGCAAGGGTGCTCACGAGCGTTTTTTTCATTATCGTTTCTCCTTGTTAGTTGGTGTTTGCCGTGTGTCGGACGCCGATCACTGAACGATTTCCTTGCCCGGAACGACGATGCTATGTCCCTCACCGCCGTCGAAAACGACGCTGAACTCGCCGGTCGGCCGGTCGAAGGTGAATTCGGAATTGCCGTCCATGGCCCCTTCCTGCAGCACCTTTCCATCACTGCTCTCCACCCGCACGGCCACGCCGGACGCGGATGAACCGTCAGAGTAGCCGCCTTCGCAGGTGATCGTGTCGTCGCCGTTGTCAAAGCACGAGCAGAGCGGCGTATGGGCGTTGACGCCCCCGGCGGTGGCGAAAATCAAAGCCGCGGCCATGGTCAGCAGTTTCATCTTGTTCATCTTCTTCATCTTCATAAGACACCTCCTGTTTGTTTTTAGGACTAGCTAATTTTCGATGACCTTACCGGTGCAATAAGTTTCTGTCAACACATTTTGTTAGCCTTCCCTTATATTATTTAAAAATATTTTTATTGTTAGGCAGCATTAACTAAGGCCGCAACGCAGCAGCCGGAGGGAGGATCAACCAGCCCGTCCGACCACGATGGTGATTTTCATTGTTCGTTGTGACGCCCCGTCATGGGTGTTATGAGAAAATCCCGGAAGGCGGGGTAAGCTGGAAATGATGGATGCCGCCACTCTGGCCATCCCTCAACCAGAGTGGCGGCAGAGATCAGGGGAGCCCATCGGCGCGCCAGAGAGAGCGAC
>CAZUJZ010000269.1:0-4815 GCA_964620665.1 uncultured Desulfofustis sp.
AACTGCTTCGCTGCTGGGAGAACTATCACCGCATCTGGTGTGTCGAGACCCACATCCGGCACATGGAATTTCGGAAAGAGTCCCGTTACCCCGGATTCTACTATCGTTCCGATTACCCGATGTGCGATGATGAAAACTGGCGTTGTTTCGTCAACTCCACCTTCAATCCGGAATCCGAGGAGTGGAAGTGCGAGAAGGTCGAATGCCTGAGCATCATCGAGACCGATCCCTGGCTCTAATTTATGGGATGACACGTCGATCAGCATGATGTAAAAAAAATCTCCAGGGGCTCTGGCTCCTGGAGATTTTTTCTATGGTGTCAGCGCGTTTTCAATGGGGAAAGCAGCATTGCCAGATGCGGTTTTCCCGAGTGAAAAAGCGCAGCATTGCGTTCGCGTCTTTATTGACTAATTGATACTGCGGCTTCTGCAGTGGTGCTCAGGGGGCCTGGTATCGACGGTTCATTTTTACAAGCGTAACCATGGAGGAAAGGTATGACTGACGAGCAAGGCACCTCCGGTGCAATTTTGGTCGTGGGCGGAGGTATCAGTGGGCTGACAACAGCACTTGAGGCCGCCGAGGTCGGGAACGATGTCTTTATCATCGACAAGAACCCGTATTTCGGTGGACGAGTGGCGCAGCTCAACGAATACTTCCCGAAGATGTGTCCCCCGAGTTGTGGTCTTGAGATCAATTTCAAACGGATCAAGAACAATCGACGGATTCGCACGTATTCGATGGCCAGTGTGCAATCGGTCAGCGGCGGTCCGGGTAATTATGAAGTGACCATCGGCATCGAACCTCGATACGTAAACAGTAACTGCACCGCGTGCGGCGACTGTTCAGCAGCTTGTCCGGACGAGATTGACAACCCGTTCAATTTCGGCATGGACAAATGCAAAGCCGCCTACCTGCCACATGAGATGGCCTTTCCGCGGCGTTATGTGATCGACAAGAGCGCACTGTCCGCCGCCGGCGCCGAGGCGGTGAAGAGTTCGTGCAAATACAACGCCGTTGATCTGGACATGAAGCCGACGACGATCACCCTCAACGTCGCTTCGATTGTCTGGGCAACCGGTTGGGACCCCTACGATCCGCTGAAGCTCGACACCCTCAATTACGGGAAGTCCCCGGCCATCGTCACCAATATGATGATCGAGCGGATGGCCGCGCCGAACGGCCCGACCGGCGGCAAGATCGTTGTTCCCGGCAGTGGCAAGGAACCGGAGTCGATCGCTTTTCTCCAGTGTGCCGGCTCACGTGATGAGAACCACCTGGAATACTGCTCCTATATCTGCTGCATGGCCACCTTCAAGCAGATGAATTATATCCGTGAACAATACCCGGAAGCCAAGATCTACGTGTTCTACATTGACCTTCGGACACCTGGTAAATACGAAAAATTTCGCGAAAAACTGATGGCCGACCCGAATGCCTTCTTTATTAAGGGCAAGGTTGCCGATATCGTCGTCGAGTCGGACGGCCTTACCATGATCGCGGAAAATGCAGTCACCGGTGACAAGACGCATCAGAAAGTCGATATGGCCGTCCTGGCAACCGGGATGCAACCGTCCTTGCAGGAAGGTGGCGCGCCGGCCGGCGTAACCCTTGATGACAACGGTTTTGTCATTTCCGATTTCGACAAGGGCATGATCGGTGCCGGTTGTGCGAAAAAAGCTGCGGATGTCGTCACCTGTACGCAATCATCCACAGCTGCCGCTTTGAAGGCAATTCAGGTTTCCAGGAGGTAATTGACAATGGATAAAAAATATTGCGCCTATTTGTGTTCCGGTTGCAGCATCGGTGATGTGCTCGACATGGATGGACTCAGCGAGGTCGTCAGTGGCGAGATGGCCATAGAGTGTAAAACCAGCGCCTGCCTCTGCGGCCCGGAAGGACGTGCTCTGATAGAAAAAGATATCGCCGACGACGGCGTCAACGCGGTGGTGATCGGCGCCTGTTCGCCCCGGGTTATGCAAAAGGAATTTGATTTCGGCGACGACAAGATCGTTATTCGCGCCAATCTGCGCGAGCAGGTGGTGTGGACTGAACAGCGCCCGGCCGAAGGCGAAGAACCGCATGCCGAGGCAGCCGCGTTTCTGCAGGAAACAGCTGCGGATTATCTGCGCATGGCCTGTGCCCGCGTTAAGAAAACCGATCTCGCCGAACCGTTCCAACTCGAGAACGTGAGCCGGAAAATTCTCGTCATGGGCGGCGGTATTGCCGGCCTGACTGCGGCCAAAGAAGCAAGTGGTGCCGGCTATGAGGTCACCTTGATCGAAAAGAGTGACCAGATCGGTGGTCAGGCCGCCAACTGGCGGAAATCTTTTCCGACCAAGGCCCCGTGGACCGACCTGGAAGACAACCCGGTCGAGGCATTGATCGCCGCCGTCAAAAATGATCCTAAGATCACCATTAAAACCGGCACCGAAGTCGCTCGTATCGCCGGCGCTCCCGGGGATTTCAAGGTCTCGCTGAAAACGACCGGCACCAAGACCGATTGGGATGCTCCGCGCAAAGTGACGGTCGATGAGCGAGAGAAGATCGAGAAAGGGGAGATGGAAGATCCCAACGGCGGCCTGCACAACTACATGGAAGTTGATCCTGCTGCGGAAATTCATGGAGCCGTTGTCCTGGCCACCGGCTGGACACCGGCCGATGTCTCTGAATACGAGCATCTCGGTTACGGAAAATTGGCCAACGTGGTTACCAACGTCGAATTCGAAAAACGAGCCAAAGAGGGAACGGTACCGGCCAATGTCGCTTTTATTCAGAGTCCCGGCGGCAAGGAAAACGATAACGATTTCCCGTACTGCAACTCGGTGACGTCGATGGTTGCTCTCAAGCAGGCCCAGTATGTCTGCCAGGACAACCCCGAGGGGAGGGCCTATGTTCTCTACCAGCACATCCGCACCCCGGGCAGTCAGGAGCTGTACTATAAGGCCGTCCAGATGACCGACGGTATTTTTATGACCAAAGCGGCGGTGACCAAGGTAGAGGAAAGCGGCGGAAAACTCCGGGTAACGGCTGAAGATACGCTGCTTGGGGAGGACCTCTCTCTCGATGTCGACATGGTCGTGCTGGCAGCCGGTATGGTGCCGACCACCAAGGAAAAGAGCACCGTTAACCTCGCCTATCGACAGGGCCCGGGCTTTTCCGACCTCGATCTGTTCGACGGCTATGCCGATTCCCATTTTATCTGCTTTCCTTACGAGACGCGGCGGACCGGCGTCTATACCTGCGGTGGTGTGCGCAAGGCGGAGACCATCGACGAGACCATCGACGATGCCACCGGCGCCGCGTTGAAAGCGATCCAGTGTCTGGAATCAACCGATCGCGGCGTGTCGGTTCATCCGCGCTCCGGTGACACCACGTACCCGGAATTTTTCATGCAGCGCTGTACCCAGTGCAAACGCTGTACCGAAGAGTGTCCCTTCGGCGCGCTCGACGATGACGCCAAGGGCACTCCGCTGCCGAATAATACCCGGTGTCGCCGCTGCGGGACCTGCATGGGCGCTTGTCCGGAACGGATCATCGGCTTCAAGGATTACAATATCGATATGATCGGCTCGATGATCAAAGCCGTCGAAGTCCCTGAAGACGACGACGATCGGCTGCGCATCGTGATCTTTGTCTGTGAGAACGACGCCTATCCGGCTATCGATATGGCCGGAATGAAGAGAAACGGCATCAACCATATGATCCGTTTTATCCCGGTCCGTTGCCTCGGGTCCGTCAACATGGCCTGGATCCGCGACGCGTTGTCTGCCGGTATGGACGGCGCGATGCTGCTCGGCTGCACCTATGGTGACGATTATCAGTGCCATTTTATCAAAGGGTCGGAAATCGCCGACAAACGGATGGAAAATATCGGCGAGACATTGTCCACCCTCGGGCTCGAGTCGGAACGGTGTGCGGCGGTCCAGGTGGCCATCACCGATTACGACAAGATCCCGCAGATCGTCAATGATTTCGTCGATGAAATAGTGGAAATGGGTCCGAATCCGTTTAAAGGCTTCTAACCTGTGTTTTATCACGCCGCACCGCCCGGGTATCTCCGCGGCGGAGCGGTATGAATTTACCGAGCCGGCTCGACGGCCTATGCTGATAAGATAACAGGAGGCAAAAGATGACTGTTCAACCTGATTTGACGTTTATAAAGTATTTGAAGGGTGCCGGCGGCGATACATTGAAAAAATGCTATCAATGTGCCACCTGCTCGGTTCGCTGTCCCTTGTCCACGGACGAGAAACCGTTTCCCCGCAAGGAGATGATCTGGTCGCAGTGGGGGATGAAGGACAAATTGCTGGCCGATCCCGATGTCTTTCTCTGCCATCAATGCGGCGATTGCACCACCTATTGCCCGCGCGGCGCCAAGCCGGGTGATGTGCTCGGGGCGATCAGGGCTTATGCCTATACCCATTTCGGCTGGCCGTCCGGCTTGGCCAAACTGGCGTCGTCGGCCAAAGGCCTGCCGGTATTGATCGGTATTCCGGTGGTCGTCATCTTCGTCATGTGGCTGATCTCCGGCGGCATGCACATTCCGAGCAAGGAGCATTTTGCCGATCATGGTTACCAGCAGTTTTTTGGTGCCTGGGATTTCAAGTGGTATGCGAAAAACATCTTCTTCATCGTCCTGATCATGGTTCCATCGCTGGGGCTGGCCATCGTTTCGCTCTATATGGGACTGACCCGATTGTGGCGGCAGATGTCGGCCAACGCCGGTACCAGCGGCAATTACCGCCCGTCGGTCCCGCAGTTCGTCAGCCAGTTTCTCTGGCCCTCCATCGTTGAGATTCTCAGTCACAAGCGTTT
>CAZUJZ010000270.1:0-4785 GCA_964620665.1 uncultured Desulfofustis sp.
TCTGCCGGCGGCCAAGGACGATCGCCCTCATTGAGACAGCCTGTGAAACTCTCCGGCGACCGATTGGTGCTGCGGCCGGTCGATCAGCTCTTTTTCTGGTCGAGTTTCTTTTTCAGCAGAGCACCAAAGCTGCCCAGCGAATCGCTTTCTTTTTTCTTTTGCTGACGCGTCGTTCGGTACGATTGCAACTCCTGGTATTCCTGTTCGATAGCAGCAGCCGGCGACACGTAGTCGGCCGGTGCCAGGGAGATTTTGCGGGCGTCAGGATCAACGGTTTCGATGACCACGTCGATGCGCTGCCCTTCCTCAACCACCTCCCGGGGGTGATTCACCTTGCGTCCCTGGCCCAGTTTGGAGATATGGAGCAGGCCGTCGATACCCGGTGCCAGGCTAACGAAGGCGCCGAACGGAACCAACCGGCAGACAGTTCCGGTATGGCGGCTGCCAACACCGAACTCGGCGGCGGCCTGTTGCCAGGGATCCGGTAGTGTTTCCTTGATGCTCAGACTGATTCGGTCATTCTCCCAATCAAGTCCCTTGATAACCGTTTTGACCGGTTGCCCGACCTGATAGATGTCGGCCAGATCGTCGATCCGGCTCCAACCTATCTCGGAGATCGGTACCAGGCCGTCAACCCCGCCGATATCGACAAACAGCCCGAAGGAGCGGATCGACGAGACCACCCCATCTACGGTCTGGCCTTCGGCAAGGGTCTGTTGCAGTTCCTCCCGCTTCAGCCGCCGCTCTTCTTCCTGCAGGGCGCGGGCGGATACGACGATGTTGCGACCATCGGCCTCGAAGCGGGTGATCAGGAACTCCAGCTGTTTGCCGAGATACTCTGCGGCCGGGTCGTCGACTCGCCGCAGACCGATTTGCGAATAGGGACAGAAGGCCCGGACCGACGAGGATACGGTGACTTCGAAGCCTCCTTTGATTTCCGCCTTGACCGTTCCCTGGATCGGAATCGCGTTGCGCCAGGCCTCTTCCAGGTGGGCGCCGGCGCTGCCGGCGCCGAGCCGTCTGGTGAAAACCTGGCCGGAAGGGCCGCTTTTCAGGCAGTAGACTTCGACACTGTCGCCGATAGTCACCGTTAATTCGCCGTTTTCATCGGTGAACTCCGAGGTTTCGATGACTCCTTCACTTTTGGCTCCGACATCGAGAAACAATGTTTCACCGTCGATGCCGACGATCGTTGCAGTCAGCTTCTGCCCCGGGGACAGCTTCCTGAACGTGGTTTCCTCGCTGGCTTTCAGCAATGCTTCGAAGGTGTCGTTGTCAGATGGCATGGTTGTGGTCCGTTTTGTTGAAGAAATGATTGGATGGCCCGCTGCGCTCCTCAGGGGCCGCCGGTGCGTGCCGCGGCATTTGACCTTATTGCCTGATGATCTCGGTGCCGGGAGGCGGGGTGAAAGAAAAGATTCGCTCAATGGCCGCCGCGTCCTGCACATCGATGGGATCGAGATCGATCGAGTCGAGATCGATGATCGTCCTCGTATCGAAATGGTCCATCAAGTCGATACGCCTGATCAGCGAATCGTCGTCGATAAACAAGTGGGCACTGCGCAGCTGCGAGTGCGGCTGACGGGGGACGAGTTGTGCGCCGCTGAGCTGATGCGGACTGTCGGCAGCTGCCGCAACCGGCTCTGCTTCGGGCGGCAGGATCAGAAAACTCTCGTCCAGGGCGCGGTCGCCGGTGAAAAATGAGAGCAGTACGTCGGTTTGTGCGGTATCGGCAGGCGCGATGATCATCTGGTTGAGATCCTCGAAATACATGGAGACCGAAACCGAGTCGCTGATGATGACCTGCTGATCGGGGCTGTCATAGTTCCAGCGCATCAGTGTCTGTTGTCCGTCGTTGACCAGGATAGCACTCCCCCTGCCGATTTTTGGCCGACCGGCGAACTGGCCGCTGGTTTGCTGCGTGAACAGGAACCGGAGGCTGGTCAGCTGTTGATAGCGAAGCTGCAAACGCTCTACCACCTGCTCGGCAGATTCGGCGCCGGCGGCGTGGGGCGGCAGCACCGGAGTGAGGACAAACAGTAGGATTGCCGGTAGCAGAGCGCGGCGGATAGCGTGCGATAAGGGCGTCATATAACCTCATAACGATCGGTTGATCGGCCAAAGATGGTCTGCAGTGCCCGGGTGATCCCGTCATGATGCTGCGTCACGCGAATCGAATAGCGGAGATGGGTGGGTTGTGCGGCGCCCGTTTTAACCGGCATCCGAGCGGCTACCGCATCGATCAGCGCAGCGCCGGGATCAATAACCCGTGTCCGGCGACCGGCGCGGGCCGCAATGAGAGGCAGGACCAGCTGAAAGGAGGAGCAGGCCGGAATCAGTGTGTCGATTTGCAGGGCCTTCAATGGGCGCAGGCAGCGTTTGATGATCATCTTCGTTTCCACCTTGTTGTACCAACCCTCTTCGATGAGTGGCAGCAGCAGCGGGCAGGCCTGAAAAAAGAGGGTGTCGGCAGCGGTCGATGTGCCCAGCAGTGATTCGTAGACGCCGCCTTCGATAACGGTCCTGGTGGCGATGATACCGATTCTCCCACCGGTTGAAACCGCTTGAGCCACCTGGGCGGTAACGCTGGCCGCATCGATCACCGGGAGAGTGGACCCCGGCGGTTTATCCGGTGTAGCCAGCAGGTCTGTCGCCGTTTCATGACAGGCGACGACGATCAGCCGCGCTCCTTGTTTGGCCAAAAAAGAAAGCCCCCTCCGGCACTGTTCGGCGGCCTGTTCCAGCGGCCGGGCGGCGAGCCCAAAGGCCGCGGTATCGCAAAACACGCTGATGCGCCGGTCGGGATGGCACGCTCCCAGTTTCCTGGCTAACAGCAACCCGCCGATTCCCGAATCATAGATGCCGATCATCTTATGTTTCCATTATTGTTGCTGCCGCCTTCTGACGGCTGCAGGAGGCGGCAGACCTGTAATCTATACCAGATCGGCGGCACAACAACAAGTATGGGCGAGTGTATGCCGGTCCGATACCATGCGGCAACGGCCGGAGCCGGCTGCCGGGAATCGAAGAGGTGCCGGGAAAAACGAGTGATTGTGTTGACATCTGTAGGCGGGATCATTACAGTAGCGTCCGGAAAAGCAACCTGCGCCCCAGCTCGCTTCGGTCCGGTGACAATAGCCCGGGCAATAGGGGGAAATACAAGATGGAGTGGTGCCATGCCGGTATATGAGTATCAATGTTCAGACTGTCATACCGTTGTTGAAGTACAGCAGAAACTGAGTGATCCGCCGCTGAAGAGCTGCCCGAAATGCAATGGATCGGTGCGGAAACTGGTTTCGATGACTTCGTTCCAGCTCAAGGGTGGCGGCTGGTATAGCGATGGCTATGCCTCAACCAAGGATAAGCCGAAGGAAAAGCCGGAAAGCCCGCCGGCGGCGACCCCGCCGGCGGCGGCCCCGCCGCCCTGCCAGACCGAAACACCATGCGCCAGCTGTCCGGCTGCGGCCACCAAATAGCTGCCATGGCCGGTATCGCGACTCAGCCGATGATGGCCATCGCATCGCCGTAGGAATAAAATCGATAGCCAAGCCCGATCGCTTCCCGATAAGAGGCCAGGAGCCGGTCTCTGCCGCAGAGCGCCGCCACCAGAAAGAGCAGTGACGAGCGGGGCAGGTGGAAGTTGGTGATGACATGATCGATCACCCGGAAAGAAAATCCCGGGGTGATATAAAGATCGCACCAGCCGCAGACCGGCTCGACGGAACCGGTGCGCAGGGCGGCATATTCCAGGGCTCGGACGGTGGTGGTACCCACCGCCCAGACTCTGCCGCCTGCCTGTTTCGTTGCCGCCACCGCCGCTGCCGTTTCTTCAGAGATATCGACAAATTCGCGATGAATAGTATGGTTCCGGATGTCCTCGCTCTGCACCGGGGCAAAGGTGCCGTAGCCGACGTGCAGGGTTACCGTCGTCCGCTGGACGCCCCGCGCTGCAAGGGTTGCCAGCAGATCGGCGGTAAAGTGCAGACCGGCGGTCGGCGCGGCCACGGCACCGGGGCGGTTGGCATACACTGTCTGGTAGCGCTGAGCGTCCATGGCGATCGGACCTGCCGGTCGCTTGATATAGGGCGGGAGCGGAATGTGACCGGTTTCTCCGAGTAACCGGTCGAGTCCGGCGGCTGCAGAGACGGCGAGACGGATCAGCCATGTGCCGCGGCCGCGATCGGCCAGGATGTGGCAGGAGCAGGAATCGGAGACGATAATCCGGGAGCCGACGGCCGGCCGGCGCGAAGATCTGATCAGGGCCTCACTGTCGAAAAGCAGCACTTCGTCCGTTCCCTCACCTGGTACCGGGGCGGGATAGGAGAGCAGGAACAGCTCGGCCTTGCCGCCGGACTCCTTGGTGCCGAACAATCGTGCCGGAAAGACTTTGGTGTCGTTGACGACGAGCAGATCACCCGGTTGAAAGAGGCCGGTGATATCGCGAAAGTGCAGGTGGCGGCGAAGACCGGTACTGCGATTGAGGACGAGCAGTCGCGAGTCGTCCCGCCGGTCGGCGGGAACATGGGCGATATGGTTTTCCGGCAGGTCGTAATCGTAGGCCGCCAGAGTCAAATCCTCTTGCATCGCAGGGTCCGTTTCTTTACAAAGAGAGTACACGTATTATAACCCCCATGACTGATGGTCACAACGAAGCATGAAAATCGGCAGCGTGGTCGGATGGGCTGGTTGATCCTCCCTCCGGCTGCTGCGCTGCGGCCTGATCGGCTGAGTCTCGACCAACGGCGGGACAGGTTTTAACCTGTCCTCCGCTCACTATCAAGGCTG
>CAZUJZ010000271.1:0-4751 GCA_964620665.1 uncultured Desulfofustis sp.
GTCCCGCCGTTGGTTTTGATGGATTATTACCTTGTTGGAGAGACACCCCATGAGCGATATCAAAAAAATGTATTCAACCATTCTCGGCGACCACTTCCCGCTGGAGATGACCATTACCTTCGGGGAGCAGCGACTGGTCTATCGTAAACGCACCTGGAATATCCCCCAGGAAGACGGCAGCCATGAGGAACGCGGCATTCGCTACGGTGAAAACCCGGACCAGGAAGCCGCCCTCTACGAACTGATCAACGGCAATCTGGTCCTCGGCGACTGCTCCTTCATCGAGCCCGGCAACGGTCTCGTTTCGGCCATTACCGCCGAAGACATGCTACAGGTCGGCAAACATCCGGGCAAGATCAACCTGACCGATATCGACAATGGACTCAACATCCTCAAATACCTGATGGCGCGGCCGGCCGCGGTCATCCTCAAACATAACAACCCCTGCGGCGCGGCGTACGGCACATCACTCGCAGAGGCCTTCGACCGGGCCAACCGGGCCGACCGGATCGCCGCCTTCGGTGGAGCCGTCGTGCTCAACCGCACCTGCGACCGCGACACCGCCGAACTGCTGGCCAACAATTACCTGGAAGTGGTCTGCGCTCCCGACTTTGCCGACGGCAGCCTGGAAATTATCAGCCGGCGCAAGAACCTGCGGGTCATTAGGATGGATCGGATCGACCGGCTGGCCGACTTCGAGCGCTACCGCTTCGTCGATTTCAAGAGCCTTATCGACGGCGGCATCATTGTCCAGCAATCGGCAGTCAACGCCATTCGCACCGCGGCCGACCTGAAACCGGCCACCGCCCAGTGGCAGGGAACGACCTATCACTGCGACCGGCAGCCGACCGCGCGCGAGATCGACGATATGCTCTTCGGCTGGGCGATCGAGCATGGTGTTACCTCCAATTCGGTCCTCTACATCAAGGACGGCTGCACCGTCGGCATCGGCACCGGCGAGCAAGACCGGGTCGGGGTTGCCGAAATCGCGGTGCACAAGGCCTATATCAAGTATGCCGATATGATCTGTTTCGACCGGCACCAGTTGTCCTATGCCGACTTGGAACTGGCCGTCGCCCGCGGCGAACGACCGGGCGAGGAGAAAGAGGCGATCGACGAGCAGGTGCGTGCCGACCGCGCCGACCTGCCCGGTTCGGTAATGATATCAGATGCCTTTTTCCCGTTCCGGGACGGTGCCGATGTCGGCATTCGGCAGGGCGTCAGCGCCATTCTGCAGGCCGGCGGATCGATGCGTGACTTCGAAACCATCGAGGCCTGCAATCAGGCCGAACCGAAAGTGGCCATGATGTTCACCGGACAGCGTTCGTTCAAACACTGAGCTTGCCAGCGGGGGAAAACCGATGCAGATCACCTTCAGCCAAGCGCTCCACACCAATCGGGACCGGCTGATCCGCCGGGCCAAGGATGCCATTTCCACGGAGCTTGACGGGGAGACGGTGATTCTCAATATCGATACCGGAATTTACAGCGGCCTCGACCAGGTCGGCACGACCATCTGGAACGCACTGGCGCAACCCGCCACCTTTCTCAGCCTGAAGGAACGGATCATGGCCGATTACGAGGTCTCGGAGCAGCAATGCAGCGCTGATCTCTGTGCGTTTCTCGACGAATTACTGAAAAACCGCCTGATCACCCTGGATGACGGAGAAACTGCGTAAGTTCGTGCGACTGCCGACAGCGGAAAAACGCTGTTTCTGTCGGGCCGTCGGACTGCTTGTCTACTATCGGCTGGCCTTGCTGGTCATCCCGTTGCAGCGCCTGCTCCGCAACCGCCCCCGGCAACCGGCAGCGACGGCGGCCCCAGCAGACCTGGATGCCGGACGTCTGGCCAGATTGATCAGAGCGGCCGCCACGGTGGTCCCGGGCACCACCTGTCTGGCCAATTCTCTGGCCGGGCAGCGACTGTTTGCCAGCTACGGTTACCCGGCCAAAATCCATGTCGGTGTTGCCAAGGACCGTCAGGACGGGTTTCAGGCCCACGCCTGGCTGACCCTGGCCGGCGAGATCGTCGTCGGCCAGCTGCCCGATATGGAAAAATACCGGGAATTGCCCGATCTGGGCACCGTACGCACCCCCTGAGCCCCCGCGGCTGCCACCGAAAAAAATGGACAAGCAACCAAACAAACACGGACTGACCAGAATCATCGGCGCCGCCGGCTACTCACTGAGCGGCCTGAAAACCTGCTTTGTCAATGAGGCGGCCTTCCGGCAGGAAGTGCTGCTCTTTATCGTTCTGCTGCCGATCCTGTTGCTGTTGCCGGTGAGCGCCGTGATGAAGATCGTCTTGCTGCTGGTCAACACGCTGGTGCTGATCGTCGAATTGCTGAACTCGGCCGTCGAGGCCATTGTCGACAAAGCCTCGCCGGAATTCAACCATCTGGCTAAAGGGGCCAAAGATATGGGCAGCGCCGCGGTTCTGCTCAGCTTGCTGGCCGCCGGCAGCGCCTGGACGGTGGCAATCGCTTCAATCCTGGGTTAAACGGAATCGACGGCAACCTCGACCCAACCGCCGCCGATCGAGGATTGCAGACACGCCTCGGCGACCCGCACCACGTAGAGCCCATCCTCGCCGCATACCGGGTTCGGCCCGCCTCCCTGCAGGAATCGCTGCCAGTCCTGCAACAACGGCACAATGGTCGGAGTCGGCGGCAGGCAGTCGCTGACCGGTTCCCTGTCACCGCCCAGCCGGCTCACCTGCCCGAGAATCTGGTCTCCCTGCAGCAGTCCTGCGGAACAGACCAACTCGTACCGACCACTGCGCACCGGGCTGAGTTTGCTGATCTCGATCAACCCGGCCACCCCGTCTTCCATTTCCACCCGGATCAGGGCCAGATCTTCGAGTTTTTTCGTCAACACGCTGCGGCAACTCGCCGACACCCTGGTGATTTTCCGGCCGGTAATGACGTGCAGCGCATCGAAGACATGGACCGCAATATGCAGGGTAACTCCGGCCCCGGCCACTGCCGGCTCATCGAGCCAGGACAGGGTCGACGGCTCAAGCCGCTGGTTGGCATAGACGGTGTGCAAACGACCCATCTGAGGCAGGTACTCGCAGAGCCGCTTGATCACCGGGTTATAGCGAAGGGTCTGACCGACCGTCAAGGCCACGCCTTGACTGCGCAACCGGCGGACCATCGCCGCTGCGGCATCGCCGTCGATCGCCAGCGGTTTTTCGACGAGCAGCGGTTTGCCGTGATCCCCGCAACAGGTGGCGATAGCCGGATTTTCGGCGGGCGGAACGGCGCAGATAACCGCATCGACCTCCCGGCAGGCAACCAGCTCGCGCCAATCACCAAACCAGCGACACTGCCAGCAGCGGGCCTGATCCCGGCCGCTCTGCGAGCGTCGGGCAATGGCGGTCAGCTCCAGCGACGGGCAATCATTGACGATATGCCCGGCATATCTGCTGCCATGCCGTCCGGTACCGATGATGCCGATCTTCATGGCGCACCGTTGACCAAGTGCTCGATTCCGACCAGTTCCACCTGATCGAGCAGTTCCCGGCCGCAGGTGGCAAGGGCGGCCAGGGTCTCCGGATAGGGATGGCCGATGCCGACACCGCTGCCTTGCCAACGGCCGATGGTCACCAGATGTTCGATCTGGCGACAGATGGCTTCCCGTTCCTGCAGATTATCAAGAAAAACGTCTCGTTTCACCGTCGGTACGCCCTGCTTCCTGGCCGCGACATACCCTTTACTCTCCGCAATGGTCATGCTGTCGACGAAAAACAACTGCCGCCGGAGAAGCAACATCGCCAGCTCGGACATGGCGCGCTCGTCGGCACTGAAACGCGAGCCCATATGGTTGTTGACACCGACCGCGTGGGGAACCTGACGCAGGTTGTCATCGAGCAGCCGCTGGCGCTGGGTCGCCGATTGAGACAGCAAGAGCGCTCCCGGACCGGGATCATAGTCCGAACTGCGCGCCTCGAGCGGCAGATGGAGCAGAACGGTGCGGCCAAGCCGGTATGCCGTGTTTTCCAGCTCTTTGGTATGGGGCGCATGGGGCAGAAAGGAAAAGGACAGGTTCAGATCGAGCTGCAGCAAGTCTTTGTCGATATCGTGGTGATACCCCATGTCATCGATGATGATGGCGATTTTCGGCGGATGCGGCGGATGCGGCAGCTCCGGGGGCTCCGGCAGCTCCGCCGGCTCCACGGGATGAACCGGCGGCGCATTCGGTTCCTCGAAAATGACCACCGGACTCTGCCCGTCCGGCGGCTCCGCGGCCACGGCCACCGCCACGCGAAAGAATATCATGTAGCCGGCGACACCGAGAGACACGATGAGCAGCACCAGCAACAAACCGTAGGTCACCAGGCGACGCGCGGTTACCCGGGAAGCTGCAGGCGTGCGGCGACGGCGGGTCCGGGTTGTCCGAACCGGCTTCTTTTTCTGTTTGCCGGTGACGGTTCGAGCCATATCAGATGATTGTCCTGTGCTGAGTCGGAGAGAAGCGGTGATCTGCACGCCGGGGACCCGCTCCTTCGTAAGCGACTCGAAGTGGTGCCGACAGCCGTGCCATGCTCTGACTAACGGGATGTTCCATAACGGAGCGATCGTTAATTTCGGCGACTGAGAACATACCTGACCAGCTCTTCGAGAATAAGCAGCGACGGTTCATCGTTCGATTGCCTGAACGGGTCAAGAGCAGCCAACGCATCGGCAGCCAGCTGGTCGGCCCGCTGCCGGGCCAGGTGATACCCGTGATGAGCATCGATGAAACGATCG
>CAZUJZ010000272.1:0-4686 GCA_964620665.1 uncultured Desulfofustis sp.
TGTCTCCCAGCTTGCCGGCATCCGGGCCGTCGCCCCGAATCCGGCGGATTACAAGATCCTGCCGGAGATCATCTCGAAAGAACCGTTGTCCCCGGCGGTACGGCACGGCGACGACCAGTGGATGGACATCGTCAACTATTCGGTGCTGGCGCTGATCGAGGCCGAAGAACTCGGCATCACCTCGGCCAATATCGACGAGATGATGGACAGCACCGACCCGAAGGTGCAGCGCTTCCTCGGCGTCTCGCCCGGCAATGGCAAGGCCCTCGGCCTCGACGAGAAATGGGCCTACAATATCATCAAACAAGTCGGTAACTACGGCGAGATCTTCGAGCGCAACGTCGGTGTCGACACGGCGCTGATGCTCGAGCGTGGTCTCAACGCGCTGTGGACCGACGGCGGCCTGATGTACTCGCCGCCGTTCAAGTAGCCGCCCCTTTTTACGACGTTTCATCTTTTCGGCGCTGCCCGGGGCTTCGGTCCCGGGCGGCGCCCGGAAGCGGCTATGCAGGCGACGACAGCTCCGGAAAAGATACCGTTTTTACGCGATCCCACCAAGCGCTCCATCCTCTACCAGCTGGTCACCATGGCCGGCGTGGCGCTGCTCGGCTATTACCTGATCAACAACACGCTGATCAACCTCGAACGGCAGTCGATCTCCACCGGCTTTGAGTTCGTCGAGAAAGAGGCCGCCTTTGAGATCGGCGAGTCACTGATCGACTACTCGGCCGCCGATTCCTACGGCAAGGCCCTGCTCGTCGGCTTTCTCAACACCCTGATCGTCTCCTTTATCGGCATCATACTGACCGTGGTGCTCGGCACCATCCTCGGCATCGCCCGGCTCAGTACCAACTGGCTGCTCTCCAAGCTGGCGGCCGCCTATATCGAGCTGTTCCAGGACATTCCGGTACTGCTCCAGCTCTTTTTCTGGTACGCCTTTTTCTACGAGATCCTGCCGGGCCCGCGCCAGGCCCTGGACCTGCTGCCCGGCGTCTTTCTCTGCAACCGCGGCATGATCTTCGGGGTGCCGCACTACCATCCGGCCTTCGGCTACGCCGCCGCCGCCTTCGTGCTGAGCTGTATCGCTGTCTGGCTGCTGCGGCGCTGGGCGATCAAGCGGCAGGATGCGACCGGTCGGACTTTCCCGCTATTGACCGCCTCGCTGGCGCTGCTGCTCTGCGTGCCGGCCATCGCCTGGTGGCTCGGCGGCGCACCGACCGAGATGAATGTGCCGGTGCTCAGCGGCTTCAACTTCAAGGGCGGCATAACCATCAGCCCGGAGTTCACCGCCCTGTTGCTCGGCCTGGTACTCTATACGGCGGCCTTCGTCGCCGAGGTGGTGCGGGCCGGCATCCAGTCGGTCGGCAAGGGCCAGCGCGAGGCGGCCACTTCGCTCGGCCTGCGCCCGGGACGGGTCATGCACCTGATCATCCTGCCCCAGGCCCTGCGGGTCATCGTCCCGCCGCTGACCAGCCAGATGCTCAACCTGACCAAGAACAGCTCGCTGGCGGTGGCAATCGGCTATCCCGACTTCGTGTCGGTGGCCGGCACGACCATCAACCAGACCGGCCAGGCCATCGAGGGCGTGGCCCTGATCATGATCGTCTACCTGATCTTCAGCCTGTCCACGTCGGCGTTCATGAACTGGTACAACAAAAAGATCAAGCTGGTGGAGCGATAGAGACGCGATGAAATCGACTCCAACTGCTCAGCACTACGAAGAGATCAAGCCGCCGGTCACCGAGATCGGCGTCATCGGCTGGATCAGGGCCAACCTGTTCAACGGCTGGTTCAACTCCCTGCTGACGCTGGCCGTCCTCTACCTGCTCTGGCTGATCGTGCCGGGCACGGTCAAGTGGGCCTTTATCGACAGCGTCTGGCTGACCGGCAGCGAGGAGTGCCGGGCCACCGACGGGGCCTGCTGGTCGGTGATCAGCGCCAACATCCGCTTCATCCTGTTCGGCTTCTACCCGCACGACCTGCAGTGGCGACCGCTGCTGGCCATGGGCCTGCTGGTGGCGCTGCTCTTCTACAGCCGGGAGCGCACCCGCTGGAACAAGACACTCGCCTGGACCTGGCTGGCCGGCCTGTTTGTCATGGGACTGCTGCTCAAGGGCGGCCTGTTCGGCCTGACCCCGGTGGAGAGCGCCAACTGGGGCGGGCTGCCGCTGACCCTGCTGCTCTCCGTCTTCGGCCTGACCGCCGCCTATCCGGTCGGCGTGGTGCTGGCGCTCGGCCGCCAGTCGGAGATGCCGGTGATCAAGTCGTTCTGCATCGTCTACATCGAGCTGATCCGCGGCGTACCGCTGATCAGCCTGCTGTTCATGTCGTCGGTGGTCTTCCCGCTGTTTCTGCCGGAAGGCGTCACCTTCAACAAGATCCTGCGCGCCCAGGTGGCGATCATCCTCTTTACCGCCGCCTATATCGCCGAGGTGGTGCGCGGCGGCCTGCAGGGCATCGACCGCGGCCAGTACGAGGCGGCCGAGTCGCTCGGGCTCAACTACTTCCAGACGATGCGGCTGATCATCCTACCCCAGGCCCTGAAAATCGTCATTCCGCCGTCGGTGAGTATCCTGATCTCCGCCTTCAAGGACACCTCGCTGGTGGTCATCATCGCCCTCTACGACCTGCTGAAGACCACCCAGACCACGCTGAGCGACCCGAAGTGGATGGGCTATTCGGCCGAGGCCTACATCTTCGTGGCCCTGATTTATTTTATCTGCTGTTTTGCGATGTCCAACTACAGCAGGAAACTGGAAAAAGAACTCGATACCGGCCGGTAGCCGCAAGGCCGGCGGCACCAACGCACCAACGCGGCACCCGCCACGAATAAGACAAGGAAGCAGGTATGCAAGCAGAGACGATCAGCGACACCCATCCGATCATCGAGATCGAGGAGATGCACAAGTGGTTCGGTGACTTCCACGTCCTGAAAAACATCAACCTCACCGTCCACCGGGGCGAGCGGATCGTTATCTGCGGGCCGTCCGGTTCCGGCAAGTCGACGTTGATCCGCTGCATCAACCGGCTCGAGGAGCACCAGCGGGGCCGCATCGTCGTCGACGGCATCGAGCTCACCAAGGACCTGAAGAACATCGAGAAGGTCCGCACCGAGGTGGGCATGGTCTTCCAGCACTTCAACCTCTTTCCCCACCTGACCGTGCTCGAGAACCTGACCCTCGGCCCGATCTGGGTACGCAAGACGCCGAAGCGGGAGGCCGAGGAGATCGCCCGCTACTTCCTGGAGAAGGTGCGTATCAGCGAGCAGGCCCTCAAGTATCCGGGCCAGCTCTCCGGCGGCCAGCAGCAGCGCGTGGCCATTGCCCGCAGCCTGTGCATGAAGCCCAAGGTGATGCTCTTCGACGAGCCGACCTCGGCCCTTGACCCGGAGATGGTCAAGGAGGTGCTCGATGTCATGATCAGCCTCGCCCAGGAGGGCATGACGATGATCGTCGTCAGCCACGAGATGGGCTTTGCCAAGAGCGTCGCCCACCGGGTGATGTTCATGGATGACGGCGAGATCATCGAGGAGAACGAACCCGAGGCCTTTTTTACCAACCCGCAAAGCGATCGGACCAAGCTCTTTCTCAGCCAGATCCTGTAGGCCGCCTGGTCCGGACCATCGGCCCGCGCCTCCCACGGCTGCCGGCCACCAACCCCGGAGGGATGCATGGAGGTCAACCGCGGCCTGCTCAAACAGGCCACCGAGCACGCCCTGCTCAGCGAAGAGCAGGCCGAACGCCTCTGGGCCTTTCTCGCCGACCACACCAAAGACCAACCCCGATTTCACGTCACCCATATCCTCTACTATCTCGGCGGCCTGATCGCCATCGGCGCCATGACCCTGTTCATGACGCTCGGCTGGGAGCGCTTCGGCGGCTGGGGCCTACTGGCCATCGCGCTGGCCTACGGTATCGCCGGTATAACCTTGACCGAATTCCTGCTCAAACGCCGCTACACCATTCCCGCCGGTATCGTCGCAACCTTTGTCGTCGTGCTCACGCCGCTGGCCGTCTACGGCCTGCAGTCGGCCATCGGCCTCTGGCCGGAAGGGCGCGTCTATCGCCAATACCACACCCATATCGACTGGAACTGGCTGCTGATGGAGCTGGCCACACTGGCCGCCGGCGCCGCGCTGCTCTGGCGCTACCGCCTGCCGTTTATGATTATGCCGGTGGCCGTCACGCTCTGGTACCTGAGCATGGACCTCACCCCGTTTGTCTTCGGCCGGGAAGACACCAACTGGGAGCTGCGCAAGCTCGTCTCCCTGTGGTTCGGCCTGCTGATGACGCTGCTCGCCTTCTGGATCGACATCCGTTCCCGGCACAGCAAGGATTACGCTTTCTGGCTCTACCTCTTCGGCGTGCTCACCTTCTGGGGCGGCCTGTCGCTGCAGCACTCCGACAGCGAACTGAGCAAATTCTTCTACCTGTGCATCAACCTGCTGCTGATCACCGTCGGCGCCATCCTCTCCCGCCGCGTCTTCGCCGTCTTCGGCGGTCTCGGCGTCGCCGGCTACCTCGGCCACCTGGCCTACGACGTCTTCAAGGACTCGATGCTCTTCCCGTTCGCCCTCACAATAATCGGCCTGGCCGTCATCTGCCTCGGCATCCTCTGGCAGAAACACGAACAGACCATCACCACCAGACTCAGGAGCATGGTGCCGAAACCCCTGCGGGAATTGAT
>CAZUJZ010000273.1:0-4629 GCA_964620665.1 uncultured Desulfofustis sp.
GGCTGCACTTGATTTTGTTTTCCGCAATAGGTTCGTAAAACATCGCTTCTTTCATTTGGTCTCCCCCGGCATGTTTCGGTTGTGGTAAAAGTTCTTTCAGGCTACCCATGCAAGGCCTTACATAGCAACAAGTTATCACATTGTGAAAACCCTCCCATATATGCCTTCCTGAAGTCGCCGGAAAAGATATATTGGACAGGATTAACAAGATGAACAGGATAAAAAAAGAGATGGGGTTTAGCTGTTGTCAATCAGGCGCTTGCAGCGCCGCTTTGACAATTCCCTCATCCTGCCTGCCCCGTCGAATGACTTGGGGTTGATCCCGTAAATCCCGTCTAACACTCTTTCTCTTTATCTGTCAGTTTTCATTTTATTTTTACCAGTACCTGTTTCCAGCAGGTTCCTGTGCAACGGTTGCGCGGATGACAGCGACTGATCTGCCGCCCTCCTGATTCGTAGTCAAACATTGTTACTGACGGTTCTCCAGTTGTCTTTGAAAGTCAATCTATCATGTTTTATATATCAGAATAGTATCCGGGTTGGCCATAAGGATAAATCCTAAGCAGGGATTCGAAAGACCTGAGAGAGGGCAAGGCTCGCAGCGGGCTAATTTTCCATCGGCGGGAATGTCAACGCGGCTGCAAGATAAAATGCGACACCGGCCAGGGCAGCAGCCGTCAACCCCCATGAGAGCGCAAAAAGCCCGGAAGCGAGCGCTCCCAGGACAGAGACGAATCCGTTGATGCCCCAGGCCCAGGGAATCCATTCGGGAGCGCATGCGCGGAGTCTGGTGATACCTTTCGGGAACGGCATTCCCATGAAAAAGGCCAGTACCGCAATAGTCAACACATCGACAAAAAAGAGGCCCGGGCTGCGAAAATGAATAGAGAGCTGCCACAGGACGAGGTGAACTGTAGCAAAAATGACAATGGATGCAAAAACACGGCCATTCGTAGCCGCCGGGTTTCGGGATACCAGCGCGCCTATGCCGGAGAACAGAAGCACCAGCCCTACCGTTATTCCGAAGGCGTAGACGGGGTGCGGAAGGAACCTGGCGAACTGCTGAATGGCGGTGAGTTCAACGAACATGAAAGCCGCCCCTAGAGCCGCAAAGTAGAAGCACAGCCGGATTCGATGCCTGTATCCCGAGGGCCTGAAATTGCGAGCTACAGAAAGCGGAACCAGTATCAGGATGACTCCCAGCGGAATGGCTTGTGCCAGCGTGATTAACACGAACATGTAGCCCCAGCCTATATGAACGGGTATATTCCTGCCGGCGCCTGCCAGCAGTTCAGGTAGAGCCTTCCACTTGAAAAAAATGAGAAAAATAGGGGCTGTCGTCAGAAACCGGGTCTATCCGGAATAGATGTGTTTTGGATGCATCGGCCGGGTTATCAATGATGCGTGTGAATAAGTTGTGGTATGGAGCGCCCTCCACGCGATTGAATTTATTGGCTGCATCGCTGGTGATGCCTTGATGGTATATCCGGTCAAAGGACAGTTTATCACAGAACTCGGCAAAGGAATTGACCCGCTCTTTGCCGACCGGAGACCGGGATATAAGAAGCAACCCGGTTCGCAACGAACGTGCGGCAAGCAGATGTTCAGAGGGGTTGAGTGAGTGTTCCCGCAACATTGCTGCTGCAGTGGAAAAAATTTTCGCTGCGTGCCGCGGCGGTAGATTGATCCATGTTTCGATAGCGATTACTCCGTCAGGGGACAGCAAGGAAAAGAAATCCCACAACGATTGTTTTGTAAGAAGATAATCCGGGTCCTGGGCCGAGGTGCCTGCCGCGGAGGCAAACAATGAGCCTTTGGCGGGGATGACCGCCACATCGTACACATTGGTTGTACGATTCGCATAGGGACGGGCTCCTGCGATAAGGAGGTTTACTTTTTTATCGGCATACAGACCGCCGGAGAACTCAGCGAGCGGGCCGGTCATCACTTGTGCCATTGCGGTATTGTTCTCCAGCGCATCAACGCGTGAAGCCCCGTGCATGAGCGCGGACAGTGCATCCATGCCGCCGCCTGATCCTGCAATGATGACCCTGGGCTTATCGTGGAACAGGTATGATCCCGCTCCTATCATGGATTCGAAATAGTCCTTAAACAGGTCGGTCCGTTCCCATCCGCATACGACCTCGCGACTTCCTCCGTTCATGAAGACAGCTTTTTGATCGGGGATCGACTTTCCGTAGGTCAAGCTCAGGCCGGGCGCGTAGCGTATGGTGCTGCTGTCCATTACGGTCATGTAGCCATACCGGTTCCAGGAAGAATGTTCTATCCTGGCATCGGGGACCAGCAAAAGGTTGCTCATCCCTTTGTATTGCGAGATCAGCGGCGGGTCGGAGACAAAGAAAGACGGAAGCGGCAGAAGAACCATGGCTGCAAGAAAAAGCGAGCGATGGCTGCGTCCTCGAAACACGAACCACGCAGCTACTACAACCGGAAACCCCGTCATGCTCAACGCATATACGGGCCGGACTTCACACAGAAAGAGCAGGGCGATGAGCACACCCGCTCCGGATCCCAGCATATTCGCGAAGTATACATGTCCCGCATCCGCTTTTTCGGAAAGAAAAAAGCATCCTAAAATGTATCCGCCACAGCAAAACGGCAAAGAGAGCACAAGGTAGTTTGCCGCAAATGCGCCAAGCTGGGTTGCATCCCAGAGAATCATAAGTGGAATGCACTCGATCTCCTGTGAAAGGCGGGCGGAAAGCGGCAACGAAACAATGAAAAGCGCGATTGCCCAGGGCAGAAAGAAGCCGGCACCGTTCTTGGTTCCGGCTGCAAGAAACAGCAGCGTTCCGCTTACCGCGAAGCCAAGCATGGCAAGGCTTATGATCATCGAAGCGAAGTATGACCAGTACTGTACGGCCATGATACGTGTAAGAAGAAGCTCATAGGCAAGCAATGCTGCAGAGACGATCCCTACCAGGAAAAGAGTTTCTTTCCGGCCTGACTCGGGCCGCGGGCAGGTTGTGCTGGGAAAAGTCATTCCTCTTTGCCCCTTGTCAGAGGGACGAACCTGACCGGCATCAGGTTGCGAGTGGTGACTTCGCCTTTTTCGTCTTTGGTTACCAGCAAGAGATATTGAGTGCCGAACCGCGAACCCACGGGGATGCACATTTTTCCATTCTTCTTCAACTGGTTTATCAGCGGCGGAGGAATATGCTCGGCAGCCGCGGTTACTATGATGGCGTCCCACGGCGCTTTCTCCTTCCAGCCGTGATAGCCGTCGCCCTCGCGGACTGTGACGGAGTCATACCCGGCTTCGGGAAGTTTCTTCTTCGCCCATTGCGCCAGTTCAGGGACAATCTCGATGGTATACACGTTTGTTGTAATCTCTGCCAGCACCGCGGCCTGGTACCCCGAGCCTGTGCCTACTTCAAGGACTTTGTCTCCGGATTCGATATCAAGGATGTCGGTCATATAGGCCACAATGTAGGGCTGGGATATGGTCTGTCCGTAACCGATGGGCACGGGATTATCACCGTAAGGGGCCCGGCGGTATTTTTCCGGAATCATTTTGTGCCGGGGCACGGATCGCATGGCTTCGAGCACATTTGTATCACTTATGCCTCGTCCAGCGATCTGTTGTTCAACCATCTTGTTCCGGTCTGCTTCATAATCTTTTGCATTCGCGTGCGAGGCGTGCAACGCAAGCGCGGGAATTGCAACTGTGACCAGCGCTTTGGCCAGGATTCTGTTATTCATATGTTCAACTCCTTTTCGGCAACAGCTTGTGCCGTTTACAGTTTCATCAACCAAACTTATCCGACCCGGTGAAAACGCGCAATGCGGTTTACCCCTGATGACGGAGGGTGGAAACCCTGAGGGGCGGTGGGGTTTTTTAACCTTGCAGATGGTTACTATCCCCGATTGTTGGTGAAGAGAAATTCTGTTTCGCTTTGCGTTAACGATGGCCGGGAAAAGGCGTCCCGGCAAAGAAGACAAGTAAGGAGGTAGTTATGCCGCGCAGTGACGAAACAATTAAGAAGGATATTGTGGATGAGTTGTATTGGAATGACCGGATTGATGCTTCGAAGGTGAGCGTCACCGTGGAAAACGGGTCGGTGACATTGTCAGGCGAAGTGCCGACATACGGTGATTTGATTGCCGCCCGATCGGCAGCCTGGAACATAGTGGGCGTAATCGATGTGGTGGAGGACCTGACGGTAAGTTACGTGTCTCCTCCCGCGCTGCCGAGTGACGATGAAATCCAGGAAAGAGTAACGAATATTCTTGCATGGGAACCCGCGGTGGATGAGACAGAACTTACAATCACAACCGTTGGAGGCGTGGTAACGCTCGAAGGCAACGTGGACGGACACTGGAAGAAACGGTTTGTAGAAAACAGGATTTCCGGCGTGCGTGGAATCGTGGGGATAGAAAACAAGATCGCCGTGGTTCCTTCCAAACGACTGGATGACGAAGCCATTGCGCAGGATATTGTCGCGGCTTTGGATAGAGACATTCTTGTGGATGCAGAGAATGTGACAGTCTCCGTTGACAATGGCGTAGTGAGTCTTGTGGGCACTGTACCGGGGCTTGCCGCGCGAAATGCCGCAGAGGAAGACGCTTCGCTGACAGCGGGCGTGATAGGCGTAAGGAATCATCTGA
>CAZUJZ010000274.1:0-4618 GCA_964620665.1 uncultured Desulfofustis sp.
GGCTGAGCATGCCGAGCAGAAAGACGATTCGTGAGTTGTTGACGAAAGGCAGGCTGAAGGATTGGTCTTCGTAGTAGAAGCCGTTTTTTTTCTGGTCGTAGGCCAGCGGGGCCAGCAGGCGGTCGCGCAGGTAGGCGATGTCGCGGCGGGCGGTGGGTTGGGAGATCTCGAATTCCCGCATCAGGGTGCGGGCGTTGGGGTAGCGGTTGCGGGTCAGTTCGTTGTGGAAGAAATAGACCCGTTCGAGAAGGCTCATTATTGCTGGTGACGGGCGCCGGCGGGATCAGTTGGTCTGCCGGCGGTGCTTGACCGGCGGGATTTTCATCTGCTCGCGGTACTTGGCCACGGTGCGCCGGGCGAGCTGGATGTTCCGGTCGGCGAGCAGATCGGCGATGGCGCTGTCGGAGAGCGGCTTGGTCTTGTCTTCTTCCTGGATCATCTGGCGGATGCGGGTCTTGATGGACTCGGCGGCCAGCGCGTCGCCGCCTTCGCGCGGGATGGCGGTGGAGAAGAAGAACTTGAGTTCGTAGATACCCTGGGGGGTGTGGACGTACTTGTTGGAGGTGACCCGGCTGATGGTCGACTCGTGCATGCCGATGTCCTCGGCGACGTCGCGCAGGATCAGCGGCTTGAGAGCGGCCGGGCCGTTGTCGAAGAAGTCGTGCTGGAAGCGCAGGATCGACTCCATGACCCGATAGATGGTGCGCTGCCGCTGGTGGATGGAGCGGATGAACCACTCGGCGCTCTTTACCTTGTCGGCGATATAGGTCTTTGATTCCTTGGTGGTCGTCGGCGTGGTGGCCTGCAGCAGATCCTGGTAGTAGCTCGATACTTTGAGTTTCGGCAGGTCGTCGTCGTTGAGTTTGATGACGTATTCGCCGTCGATTTTTTCCACGTAGACATCGGGTACGATGTAGTTGGTGGCCTCCTCGGCATAGGGCAGGCCGGGGAAGGGGGTCAGGTTGGCGGTGATGAAGTTGATCGCCTCGACGATTTCCGCCTTTTTCCGGCCGGTCAGCCGGGAGAGCATCTTGTAGTTGCGGGTTTCCAGCAGGTTGAGATGCTCGGTGACGATCTGGGCGGCCAGTGATTTGCCCATGTTGAGGCGTTCGAGCTGCAGTTTCAGCGATTCGCTGACGTTTCGTGCGGCGATGCCGGGTGGGTCGAGTTCCTGTACCACTTCCAGCAGGTAATCCGCCTCGTCGTAAGTGCACTTGGTATTTTCAATGATATCTTCGAGGGTGGTTTCCAGAAAGCCGTAACGATTGAGGTTGCCGACGATATACAGGGCGATCTCCCATTCCCGCTCGTCCAGTTCGCTGTGGGCCAGCTGCCACTGCAGGTAGGCGGAGAGTCCCGGTTTTTCGGAGATGAAGTCGAACTGGCTGGGGGCGTCCGCCGGCGGGGTCTCCTTGGAGAAGGAGAAATTGGCGTCGAAATTGTTGGCGTACTCCTCCCAATTGGTGTCGGGCAGGGTGTCGGAGGCGGCGACCGAGGTGGTATGATCGGTTTCCGGCGCGCTGGTCTGGTCCGGTTCGGCGGTGGTGCTCAGGCCGTATGACGGCTCGTCCTGGCCGTCTTCCGCCGAAGTTTCGACTTCCAGGGCCGGGTTTTGTTCGATTTCCGCCTGCAGGGCGGTGGACAGGTCGAGGCGGTTGAGCTGCAGGAGCTTGATGGCCTGGCGCAACTGGGGGGTCATCACCAGTTTCTGGGCCAATTTCAGTTGCTGTCTGAGTTCAAGTGCCATGGGGTTTGACCGATTGCTTACATGGTGAAGTTTTCGCCAAGATACATCTTCCTGGCCACTTCGCTTTCGATGATATCGTTGGCGACGCCGCTGGTCAGGATCGAGCCGTTGTTGACGATGTAGGCAAAATCACAGACTTGCAGCGTTTCCCGGACGTTGTGATCGGAGATCAACACGCCGAGGCCGCGCTCTCTCAAGGTGCGGATGATTTTCTGCAGCTCGCCGACGGCCAGCGGGTCGATGCCGGCGAACGGCTCGTCGAGCAGGATGAAGCGCGGCCTGGTGGCCAGCGCCCGCATGATCTCCACCCGCCGCCGCTCACCGCCGGACAGGGCGTGGCCCTTGTTGGTACGCAGGTACTCGATTTTGAGCTCGGCCAGCAATGCGTCGATGCGGTTGTTGATCTCGTTGGTGGTCAGCCCGAGCGGCTCGAGTACGATACGGATATTTTCCTCGACGGTCAGTTTCTTGAAGACCGACGGCTCCTGGGCCAGATAGGTGATCCCCTTCAGGGCCCGCCGATGGATCGGCAGGTTGGTGATTACTTCGCCATCGAGCAGGACGTTGCCGCTGTTGGGCTTGATAAAGCCGGCGATGCAGTAGAAGGTGGTGGTCTTGCCGGCGCCGTTGGGGCCGAGCAGGCCGACCACCGCGCCGGTGTTGACCTGCAGGCTCACCCCGTCGACAACGGTGCGGGGGCCGTAACGCTTGACCAGATTCTTCGTTTCCAGCAGGGACATGATGGGCCTTTAATCCTGCCTGATGGTCATCTTGACCCGGCCGCCTTTCTCTTCGGTCTCCTTGTCATCGCCGCCGGCGGTGACCGCGGCGCCGCCGACCACTTCCGAGCGTCCTTCGTCCATGTAGTAGACGATCTTCTCCCCGGTGACCATGTTCTGGCCCTGCCAGGCCTTGGCGTTGCCGGTCAGGACGACCTGGCGGGAGTCGGCAAGATAGGTCATGTGCTCCGAGGTGCCGAGCCAGTCCTCGCGGGTGATCTCGACGTTGCCGACGCAGACCAGCTTCTCGATCCGTTGGGTGGTGTCGACACTCTTTTTTTCTTCCGGCGTCTCGGGGTCGTCGTAATAGACGGTCATCTCGTCCGAGCGGATGCGCAGGTCGCCCTGCTTGGCGTCGACATTGCCGGTGAACAGGATGGTATCGCTCTCGGCCGCGGAGGACATCTGGTCGGCCTCGACAGAAATCGGGTTGTCGACGGCAGACGATGGACCGACGCTCACGAAGAGGTGGCAGAGAAACGTAATGGCCAGAAAATAAGTTGTAATATTATATCGATACATAGTGTTCTCTGGGGTTGACTGGATCCGGGAACCGGTCAGGATGCAAATTGCGAGCCTGTTATAACGTACCATGGGGAGAAAGGAAAGCAAAGCGGTAAAAAAGGACTCGAAAGAGTGCTTTACTAAGTGTCGGCAAGTCATTAAGATAGCGCGACGGCTCCCGTAAAAAAAGGGCGCCGGGGGGAATTCAAATGTTTCAAGGTAGCTCTCAGGCTGTTTCGAATATGCGCTGCAAATCGCATGGTTCACGGCAGTCGCAAACGGGTTGCCCTTACCCGGTGTGAATACATGAAAGCAAGCATTGAACGGGCCAAGATCCTGATCGAGTCACTGCCCTACATCCAGCAGTTCCGCCACAAAACGGTGGTGATCAAGTACGGCGGCCACGCGATGGTCGATGAGAACCTGCAGCGCCAGTTCGCTCTCGACGTGATCCTGCTCAACCATATCGGGGTCAACGTGGTCATCGTCCATGGCGGCGGCCCGCAGATCAACCGGCTGCTCGACCGGCTCGAGATCACGCCGAGTTATGTCCAGGGCATGCGGGTCACCGACGGCGAGACGATGAATGTGGTCGAGATGGTGCTGGTCGGCCGGGTGAACAAGGACATCGTCGGCCTGATCAACCACAGCGGCGGCAAGGCGGTCGGCCTGTCCGGCCGGGACGGCGATCTGGTCTGCGCCCGCAAGCTGCAGATCAACGTCAGCGCCGACACGGACGCACTGGCCGAGGCGCCGCCGGAAATCATCGATCTGGGCCGGGTCGGCGAGGTGACCAAAATCAACGCCGAGGTGCTGACCACGCTCAAGCGCGAGGACTTCATCCCGGTCATCGCCCCGGTCGGCGTCGGCGAAGACGGCCAGGCCCTGAACATCAACGCCGACCTGGTCGCCGGCGCAATCGCCGGCGCCCTGCAGGCGGAAAAACTGATCCTGCTCACCGATGTCGAGGGCGTGAAAGACAAGGAGGGCACGTTGCTTCGCTCCCTGCGCGCGCAGGATCTGGACCTGCTGATCGGTGACGGCACCATTGCCGGCGGCATGATCCCGAAGGTCAATTGCTGCCGGGACGCCCTCCGCCAGGGCGTCCACAAGACCTATATCGTCGATGGCCGGCTGGAGCACGCCATCTTACTGGAAATGTTCACCCATGAGGGTGTCGGAACGGAGATATACTGATGAGCAGCGCCAATGAGCGAGTAAAGCAGCGGGCCGACCGGGTCTTTTGTCCAACCTATGCCCGCTACCCGGCGGCGATGATCTCCGGCAGCGGCTGCCGGCTCACCGACGCCGACGGCCGGGACTATCTGGATTTTCTCTCCGGCATCGCCGTCTGCGGTCTCGGCCACTGCCACCCGCTGGTCACCGAGGCGATCTGCCGCCAGGCCGGCAAGCTGGTCCATGTCTCCAATCTCTATTATACCGAGCCGCAGACCGAGCTTGCCGAGCTGCTCGTCGCCGCCAGTTTTGCCGACAAGGTGTTTCTTGCCAACAGCGGGGCCGAGGCCAACGAGGCGGCGATCAAGCTGGCCCGCATCGCCTCGGCGCCGGAACGCTACGAGATCATCTC
>CAZUJZ010000275.1:0-4548 GCA_964620665.1 uncultured Desulfofustis sp.
CCGGCGACATCAGAGGTCTTGGAAGCAACTTCCTTGACCATCTGGGCGCCCATGTTCTCGAACTTGTCTTTCAACTCGATCTCTTTGGCAACGGTAACGCCGTCCTTGGTGATGGTCGGGGCACCAAAGGATTTCTCGAGCAGCACGTTGCGGCCTTTCGGGCCGAGGGTCACCTTGACGGCGTTTGCCAGGGTATTGACGCCGGCGAGTATCTTTTCACGGCCTTTGACACCGAATTTAATTTCTTTTCCTGCCATTGGACTTCTCCTTTATCTTTTCAAGCATTAAAAAGTACGATTAAAACAATAATTCCCGGGGAAACACTGCTATTCCACGATTCCCAGGACGTCATCCTCACGCATGATCAGATAGTCCCCGCCGTCAAGCTTCACATCGGTCCCGCCGTATTTGGAAAACAGGACAACATCTCCTGCCTTGACCTGCAGAGCAACGCGCTCTCCGGAATCGTTGACTTTACCCGGACCGACAGCGACAACTTTGCCCTGAGCCGGTTTTTCTTTGGCACTGTCGGGGATGATGATGCCACCGGCGGTTTTCTCTTCTTCCTCAAGTCTCTGAACAAGAAGACGGTCATTCAACGGACGAATTTTCATTGTTTCCTCCTATACTGCTTCGATCTGTAATGTTTGTATTTACCGGGACCGTCTCGCCCGAACAGGCATAGTCCCGCCCGATGCGCCCACGAACCGGGGCTGTCTCAGAACAGCCAAACTATATGAGTGGTTAAACAAAAATCAAGGGGCACCGGTAGTTTTTTTTCCGGTGCCCCGTACGGTTGTTTATCTTCCCGGATTTTCGTTCAGAGTGCAAGCGACAGAGGCAATCAGGCCGGCTCAACCGACCCGCATCGTCCACTTGAAAGGATCCTCGCTCCGGCCATACTGGATCGCCTGCAGCTCTTCGAACAGCCGCTCGGCCAGGGAGCCGGCGGCACCCTGATTGATCGGATACCCCGTATCGTCGCAGAACAGTTCACCGACCGGGGAAATGACCGCCGCAGTGCCGGTGGCAAAGGCCTCCTTGAGCGTCCCATCCTGTGACGCGGCAAGCACCTCGTCGATGGCCACCGGCCGCTCTTCCACTTCGACTCCCCAACTCCGGGCCAGATTGATCACCGAGTCCCTGGTGATGCCGCCGAGAATCGAGCCACTCAGCGGCGGGGTGACCAACGTGTCTCCGAGCAGAAAAAAAATATTGCTGGTGCCGACCTCTTCGACATAACGGCGCTCGCAGGCGTCGAGCCAGAGCACCTGCGTATATCCGGCCTTGTTGGCCATCTCGTAGGCAAGCAGCGAGGCGGCGTAATTCCCGGCAGTTTTGACTTCGCCCACCCCGCCCTTGACCGCCCGGGCATAATCGCGGCAGACGTAGATCCTGGTCGGGCTGAAACCCTCTGCATAATAAGAGCTGACCGGACTCATGATCAGATAGAAGATATAGTTGTCCGCCGGCTTGAGGCCGAGGTACGGATCGACGCCGATCATCGTCGGTCGCAGATAGAGCGAGGAACCATGTGCGCCCGGGATCCAGTCGCGGTCGAGGTAGACGAGCGCCTTGAGTCCCTGGAGCACCAGATCGACGGGAAACCGCGGCATGCTCATGCGGACCGCACCCCGATTCATCCGTTCCAGGTTATCGAGCGGGCGGAACAAAAAAATCTGGCCGTTCTCTCCACGATAGGCCTTGAGGCCTTCAAAAATAGCCTGCCCGTAATGAAGGACCGTTGCCGCGGGATCCAGCTGGAACGACTGATACGGGCAGATCCTGGCCTGGTGCCAGCCGTGTTCACGATTCCAGTCCATCCGGAACATGTGGTCGGTGAAATGCTTGCCGAAGCCGAGTGCTTCGACAGCCGGTCTGGGTTTGGGCGTCGCCGTCTTCTCCAGTGAAATGTCAATATCTTTCCACATGATACCGTCTCCGTGCGCAACGAGTTTTACTTTTTAATTGAATCCTGTCGGTTTATACTGTACCAGTAGCGACAGGCCATTCGGGATACCAAAATAACTCAGCACGATTGCTAAATGCAAACACAATCGCGCCGCACAGCACGCGGACACGCACCGCCACCATGACCGATCAGATCGCCCGGCACCATTATCCGACCAACGGACCAAGCCCGATGCAGGTTCGCTATTTTCTACTGGTGCTGCTGGTATCCCTGTTTTTTCTCGGCCGGGTCCTGTTTCCGTTCTGGTCGATTCTGGTACTGGCTTTCCTGCTGTCCAGTTTTTTCCGGCCGATCTATTTGTTCCTCGATCGATGGATGCCGGCGACCGTGGCCTCAATCCTGACCTGTCTGTTGATCACCGCCATCGTTTTCATCCCTGTTGTCCTTTTTGTCGGCGCTCTGTCCAACGAGGCCCTGACCGTTTATCAATGGGGCCGGGACAGCCGAGTCTGGCTGCAACTCCAGATCCTGATCCAGGAAAGCCCACTGATCGGCCAAGCCCAACAATATCTCAGTGAAATCGGCATCAACTTCAATGCTTCGCAGATCTCCGATACCCTGTCGGCCTTTGTCAAGGTCGGCGGGCTGATGCTGTACAACCAGGCCAGCGCCTGGGCCGCCAATGTCATGCAATTCCTGTTTCTTTTCGTGATGATGATCCTGGTCATCTTCTTCTTGCTCATCGATCTGCCGCGTCTCATCGATTTTCTGATCCGCATGTCTCCGCTGCCCGACGAAGAGGATCGGCTGCTGGTGAAAAAATTCGAGCAGATCGCCTCCGCAGTGTTGAAGGGGAACGGCATCTGCGGCCTGCTGCAGGGTATCCTCGGCGGTGCTGTCTTCTCGATTCTCGGTCTCAATTCGCCGATTCTCTGGGGCTTTATCATGGGCGTCCTGGCCTTTCTGCCGATCTTCGGTATCGGCCTGGTGATGATTCCCGCTTCGATCATTCTCGCCTTCAACGACCGGATCGGCGCCGGCATTTTTCTGTTCTGTTTCTACCTGGCCCTGTCCCTGCCCATTGAATACCTGCTCAAACCGAAACTGGTCGGCGACCAGGTGAAAATGCACACCATGCTGGTATTCCTCTCCATCATCGGCGGGTTGAGCGTCTATGGAATCCTCGGTATTATCTACGGGCCGATCATCGTCACCGCTTTTCTGACCCTGTCGGAAATCTACCTGAAAAAATACGATTATTACGTGCAGAACTACTAGATCGGCGCACCTCACCGCCTTGCCGGCCGAACCATCTGTCAGCCGAAACAGGCGGCAACCGGTGGAAGTAACGACCAGGTGCTCCTTTTGTGTGTTATGCGAATCCTCCTGCTCCGTCCGAGGTGTCAGTCACGGCCTTCGGCCGGCGCACACTTCTCTGTGGCTCGATACGACTACCCTTCAAGATAGGCCTTGAGCCGCTGCAACCCTTCCTCGATCTCATCAACCCCGATACCGGAATAGGCCAGCCGCAGGAAAAAGCGATCTTCCCCCGGCAACGGCGTACCAAAATGTGAACGGGCGCACATCGACACTCCGGTTTCCTGGAGGATGGCGGCCAGAAAGGCCTGATAGGTGGTGAATCCCTTGTTGGCCATGGCGCCGGTGACATCCGGCCAGAGATAAAAGGTCGCGTCCGGGCGGTAACAGGTGATTCCGTCAATATCGTTGAGCAGATCGACGCAGCGGTCACGCCGTCGTTTCAATTCGGCAAGAATCTCCCGAACCGGCTGCTGATCGCCGGTCAACGCCTCGACAGCCGCCCACTGGACGAAATGGTTGGCACACGATTCGTCGTTGACATTCATCTTACCGATGATCCTGATGATCTCCTTGGGCCCGAGTGCCGCCCCGAGGCGCCAACCGGTCATCGCGAAGCGTTTGGAAAAGGTATAGAGAATGACGCTGCGTTCTTCCATACCCGGCTCGGAAACGATCGACGTCGACTGGCCGTCGTAATGAAGATCGAAATACGCCTCGTCGAGCAGTACGATCAAATCATGACGGACGGCCAACTCGGCAATACGCCGCCGGTCCGCACCACTGCATTCGGCGCTGGTCGGATTGTGCAGGTCGTTGACGATCAAAATCCTGGTGCGCTCGTTGATCGCCGCTTCCAGGCCGTCGATATCGAACGTGAAATTGGTCTCACCCGGAACGACTCCATAGGGCACCGCCACCCCTCCGTGAAACTGGATCTGCGACTCGTAGATCGGAAAACCCGGATTCGGATAGAGGACCTCGTCTCCGGGATTCATCAATGCCAGCAGAAACTTGGAGATGACCGGTTTGCCGCCGGGCTGAATGGCGATATGATCGATGGTATAAGAGGTGCCGCGGGTCCGCCGGAAGTCCTCGGCCAGCGCCTCGCGCAACTCGGGGATACCGACACTGGGAGTGTAGCCGGTTTTGCCGGCCCGCAACGCCCGGCACGCCGCGTCGGCGATATGGGGCGGCGTGGCCAGATTCATGTCCCCGAGATGAAACGGGAAGACCCGATTGCCGGCCGCCGCATGGGCCGCTGCATGGGCCGCCACCAGAAAGGCGGTCTCCACCCCGAGCTTGCCGACCCGATCGGC
>CAZUJZ010000276.1:0-4544 GCA_964620665.1 uncultured Desulfofustis sp.
GCCGTAGTTGGTATCCATTTATCCGTCGGTGTTGAGCCAAGGGTGAAGAAAGCCGAAGTTGGTATCCATTTTTCAGTCGGTGTTGAGCGGGGGGTGAAGAAAGTCCTGACCGTTGGCTGCTGCAAGCGCTTTGATCCGGTGCATCAGCGCTTCTCTCTCGTCTTTCAGCTTTTTCCCTTCGGCGGTTTCCTTGACTTTCATCGGGTGTTGAAATTCATCGATCAGTTCGATATCGAGCGGGGCCGATTCGAATTTTTGTTCGGCCTCCTTGATTTCGTCCGGTGTCGGCAGGATAATGCCGTAGAACTGGTGGGGCGTGTGCACCAGGGAATGGCCGCGGTTGTAATAAGCGGCCGCGAAACCGCCGTCGACATTGATCGCGATACCGTCCTCGCTGGCCATGTGCTTGCCTTTCAGATAGTTGACCGGCGTATGTCCGTAGACGACCCGTTTGACGCCGAATTCTGCGAGCAGTTTGCGTTTGAAGCTGTCGGTCGCCAGATTCTGCTGCCAATAGAGCGTCTTTTCGGTATGGGTCTCTTTGTCGATCAAGAAATAGCGCTCGAAGGTCTTCATCGCGTGCTTGCCGAAGAAGGGCGAGCGGGGCCCGCACCAGAGATAGAAAAACAGGGCCTGGTCCTTGGGGTCTTGCGGGGCGCCGGCGATATAATTTTTGCCGACCCTGGTGATGGTCGCCTGGATGAAATCGAGGAGCGCGCGTCCCTTGCGCCCGAGAAATTCTTCGAAATCACCGTCGGGAGTCGATGGCACCAGGGCGTGGATGTTGAGGATATTGCTGTAGGTCGAATAGGTCTTGCCGACGGTGAACAGGTAGTTGAGCAACCGCTTGAGTTTTTTGTTGGTCCGGAACTGTTCGGTCAGGTCGTCGATCACCGCCTGCTCCTCCGGGGTCAACCGGCCCGGGTCGTCGAGATCGATGGTCGGAAAGAAAGTGTCGTTGAGTCCGTCCGTATCGCCTTGTTTCAGCAGTGCGGCCAGTTTGTCGAGCCACAGCCGTGAGGACATCTCATATTCCGGGTATTTGCGAATGGTCTGCTCTTCCAGTTTGAACTGAATGATCGCCAGGGCCTTTTCCATGGCCCGGCCACGTTCGGTCTTGGCCTTGAAATTGCCGGTTACCCGGTCGGCCGGATAGGTCTTTTCGGCAAAAGCGGCAAGGCGCGAAGCGTCGAAAGCGAGCCGTTCCATAAACTCGAAATGATCGTAACGGCAGGTAATGCGAATCGCTTCGGCGATCAGTGATTTGTTCCCTGAAGCTGCGCCCATCCAGAGGATATCGTGGTTGCCCAACACGTAATCGACGATGCGGCGATAGGGCGCGGAAGAGAGAAAGCGGATGATCTTGTCAGGCTGTGGTCCCCGGTCGAAGACATCGCCGAGAACCTGAATCCGGTCGAGCAGCACGTTGCGGGTGGCATGGCAGAGATGATGGATCAGACGGACCGAGATAATTTCCTCTTCGAAGATCGGATCCGGGACCGGCAGCCCGGAGAGCAATCTGTCGATGGTCTCCTGAAACTCGGGCATGGCGATGTCTTCGACCCGGTAGCGAACGTTGTTCGTCTTGTACTTGAGGACCTCGATCAGGCAGAGGATAACGTCCTGCTTGTCCATCGAGATGTTCGGGTCTTCGATGTAAAACTGCCGGCGGATGATCCGCACCAGGTGCTGGATCTTGTCGGAGGAAAAGGTGTTCGGCAGCGCTTCCCGGCAGGTCTGATAGAGAACCCCGAAGCGGCCGCGCAGGATTGATTTGAACCGGTCCCCTTCGCCGTGCAGATCGCTGATCCACAAGGTCGTCGGGATATTGGAGTTGAGTTCGGTGTCGAGCTGGAGAAACCGCTGGACCAGTTCGTCCAGGTTGCGGGCTTTGATCTGTTCGTCGTCCGGCCGATTGTTCGGGCCGGTATGTTCAGCGAGCGTTGACCCCATGGCTTATCTACCGCAAAGGTTCATCGTGGAGCGTCTCCCGTCTGCTGCTATATCGATAGTTTATCACCAGAACGGTCAACAGGCAACCATCTTCTTACCAGTGCCACGGCAGCCAGACGCTGCTGGTCACAGCACAATCCCAATCAATGGCGGATAGGTTTTTGACCCATCCTCGGCCACCTGACTTGTAAAAATTGAGATCAGATCTGACGCTCACTTTGATATGGTCTTTATCAGGACTGACAGGTCATCATCGAAAAAAATACAATAGGCATCTCAAGTTGAGGCAGATACCAATTTTCTTTAGATCAGATCTGGTAAGCTTAAAATGGATAGGGATTTTTGAAACTCTGACACGGACAGCGTGCATTGCCGCCCCAAAGCGCAGCGCAGGCGATCAGGTCCTCGACTATATCACTGAAGCTTCTGACAATCGCTATCAAACGGTCCGGGTAACGAGCTGCACATTCCAGGGCAACCGGAACCGGGGGGAATTGGTGCCAATGCCCTCTAGCTCTGCCGTTTTTTCCAGGCCCGTACGCAGGTGATGCTGACTACTGAGATATAAAGCAGAACGACCGGATAGGCTGAAAAGAGCGGTCTTGTCACCGACCAAAGGGTGATTTTTACAAAGGTCAGCATTGCCACCAGTGAAATAAGTCCACCGAGAATGACAAATAAGAGCCATATTTCGCACGAGAATCTCCTTTTGATCAACTCCCTGCCGAACAAAAGGAGATGAAGCAGCACACTGATGGTGAACAAAACCGGTGCGAGCCATTTGTACGTTTTGGCAATATCCAGCAGAATCCTGAATTTTTCCGTCTTCATATGGCTGTAATAGTCTGGAAGACTGTTGGCCACTTTTCTGCTCGAAGGGGCCGGGTGTTCTCCAGTCACAAAAATGTAATCCTCCAATAGCCAAGCTTTGTTGGTGCTCAAGCGTTTGTAGACTCTCATTTTTGGTTCATTGAATTGGGAAAAACTCACTGATTGTCCGAATATTTCTAAAAAAACCGGCCAGATGTATCGGTTGTACTCGGAACGCCACGGAGGTCTGAGGGTCGGCGCCCTGTCCAGGCATGGTATGACTCCCGACTGACACGCTTCTTGAATCTCATCACCGATCCTGCCATAGAACGCAAGGGCGTCCGACAGAGTATCGGCATGACCGGCCTGGCGTGCGTGCACTCTTAATTTCCAAATATAAAAGGAGTCTGGCCAGGCGCTCATTTTGTGTTTGGAAAAAAACGGTTCCAGTTCGGCGAAAGTGGGGCTGACGGAAAAGGCAAGCTCATTGGCCTCATCGGTTACCGGGCGATGCCTCTTTACCGTTCCGGCATCGATGTTCATCAAGGATCCCAGGGCAGAGCTGAACTGCGGTGTTTTGAGTTCGGTGATTATCGGATGTCCGTAATGTTTTTCGTTCAAGGTTGTAAACATGGTTGCAAGACCGAGGTGGATGACCGCAATCCAGGTGATGAGCAGTAACCTCTGGACGAACTGTTTCCTCGTATAGCCGGCATCGGCAATAAGGAAGAGAAGTATGGTAAGACCGAGCGAGGGCAGGAGCCAGATACCTTCTTCCCTGGTGAACCACAGGTAGGAGAAGAAGAAACCGAGACCGGTGGCCCAGAAAAACCTGCTCTTAAAGGACCCTCTGATTCTCGTGACCAGGCCGAACATGCAGGTAAACGTGGCCAGAACAAGCGGCATGGACAGGCCAAAGCGGAATACCCGCCCCGATCCAGGGTACATATATATGAACGGATTGAGCAGAACCAGAACGAAAATTGAAAGCAGTAGCCACCTGTTATCCACCAATGGGCGCAGGGCCACGATCACCAAAATGCTGAACAGGCAGTAGAGCAATTGCTGGGCAAATAACAGCGGCAGGCCCAGGTGATGGACAGCGGCCAGAAACAGGGGATACCCTGGTCCTTTAATCAATGTCTTTTCATCGTACGGTCCAAGCCATTGACCGCTGATGATGTTTTTCGCCAGGTTGATAAACAACGAATCGTCGTGCGGATGGTACGTGGCGACAAGGTCCATCCCGTTGAGTAGCCAGAACCAGATCAGCGACAGGACGATAATTGACCGGAATAACAATTTGTCGTCTGAAACCTTATGCTGATTCAGGTCCGGCGCTTCCAGGGTGGGGAGTGAAATGCTCATGCGGGTGTGTTCCGATGAGAAATTTAGTGTATGGCCTCAGCGTGTTGTCACCAGCTGAGTATAAGAGGAACCTTGAAAAATTGTCATTTTGCCCAACCTCATCGTTGTGCAATCAAATTGTATCCTCGGAAAATAATGTATATGCCTGCGGTAAAATGTTCCTGCTCGCCTCGATCTTGAACAAAATTCCGAATTTTTCAGCTCCCCTAAGGTGATGAGCAACTGCTTTGTAGCGTCTCCTGGGCGACCACTCTGTCGGTAAATTTGCTGAACGCACCCTCTTCATGGAGGGTGTACCGTCCAACACGGTTGAGTATTGTCAGATTGCCGAGCCTGAGGTGATAAGCAATCACTTTGTAAGCCGAAGCCCGCTGTTCCGTAAATTTCTCCCCATCTGCCACCGACGCCAGGAA
>CAZUJZ010000277.1:0-4449 GCA_964620665.1 uncultured Desulfofustis sp.
CGGTGCTGCCTTTTGAACGGAAATGGTTTGCCCTGTCGTTGCTCAGCCTGGCCATGCTGGCGGCGGTATTTCTGGCGGAAGTGATGCAACGTCGTTTTTTCTGCCGCAACATCTGTCCACTTGGCGCCATGCTCGGTTGGCTCGCCCGGCTCGGGCCGACCGGTCTCCAGGGTGGTGACGAAGAGTGCGGGGCCTGCCGGCTGTGCAGCCGGATCTGCCGCATGGGGGCGATCGATGAGCAGCGGCGGGTCGACTCGCAGAACTGCATCCTGTGCATGGACTGTTTGGTCCGCTGCCCGCGACAGATTATCTCTTTTCGATCGTTTTTGCCGGGCAGTCGAGGTGCCGGGGTGTCGCTGTCGCGGCGGCGTCTGGTCGGCGTGCTGGCCCTTGGCTGTGTGGTGCCGCCGATCCTTGGGGTGCGGCGGCTTGCGGCGGCACCGGATCCGCTGCTGATCAGGCCACCCGGCGCCCTGGCCGAGACGCAGTTTCTGCAGCGCTGCGTCCGCTGCGCCGAGTGCATCCAGGTCTGTATCGGCAATGGGTTGCAGCCGGTTCTGCTGGAGGCGGGTATTGAAGGGATATTTTCGCCGCGCCTGGTTGCCCGGACCGGCTATTGCGAATTCAACTGCACCCTGTGTGGGCAAGTATGTCCGAGCGGGGCGATCAGGAAACTGACCCGGACTGAAAAGCATCGCACCAAGATCGGCAACGCCTGGTTCGACACGGATCGTTGCCTTCCCTACGCCAAGGGCATTCCCTGTATCGTCTGCGAGGAGCATTGTCCGACACCGGACAAGGCCATCAAGTTCCGAACGGTGATGGTGGTCGATGGGAAAACGGGTCGGCAGGAGGAGATTCGGCACCCCTATGTCGTCGATGAATTGTGTATCGGCTGCGGCATTTGCGAGACCAAATGCCCGCTGCCCGGACGGGCCGCCGTGTTTGTCACCAGTGACGGTGAAATGCGTAATCCGGATAATCGTTTGCCGGAGAAAGGCGGGGCCGGTGAATGGGGGTATTGATTTCAGCTCTGTCAGTCACCGGGGATCGGTAGCAGAGCATCATCATCCTCGTCGTCGTCGGTGTTGATGGCCTCGACGAGGCCGGACAAGCCGCTGTGCAGCGTGGAGAGATGCTCGTCGGAAAGGCGCTGTAAAGCCTTGCTTAACTCACCCTGGGCCGGTTTCGGGGCCTGGTTGAGGAGTGATTCGCCCTGTTTGGTCAGGGACAGGTGGACGCTCCGCTGATCCCTGCCGCTACGGTCGCGACTGATCAACCCCTGCTGCTCGAGTTTATCGAGCATATTGCTGCAGGTGGACGGATGAATGGTCAAGGCCGTAGCCAGTTCCGAGACCTTGATCCCCGGGTTCCCATTAATTTCGTAGAGCATCCACAGTTTTGCGCCGCTCAGGCCACAGGTCGATTCGACGTGCTTGGCATGGGCCTGAATGGACTTGAACAAGATACGCAGATGCCTGGTAATCTCGTGTATATGCGTTGTCCTGGTGTCCATGAGCTCTCCTGAAAGCAGTTCTGCCGTTTCGCTCTTTAAACGATTGTGCAGTTCTCTTCCAGTCTTTTTATCACCCAGGCGTGCTCGGCCGGGGTGCGGGATGCGAGTTGGTGCTGCAGAACGGCCCGGGGCAAATACCGCCCCGGGCCGCAGGGATGGTAGCAGTGTTACATCGCTGCGTTGCGAGCCTCTTCAAGCCACATGTCCCAGGTTTCCTGGTTGTCGGCTATCCATTCATCGGCATGACGTTCGATGTCTTTGTCACTCTTCTCCCCTTCGTTCATCCGCGTGTTCTGTGCGTTGATGTCCTCCAGGGGCAGGGTGAAAACCTCGAAGAACCGTTTCGCGGCAGGATTGGCGGCAAGAAAATTCTTGTTGGCGACAACGCGGATATCCGAGGCGACGAAGCCAAGCTTGACGGGATCGGTTACCGCACCCTCAACACCGGAAACCGTCATGCGGTCTTCGAATCCTTTCTGGGCGTCGCTGGGTTTGATCTCCGGGACGTTGATCCACATTACGTCTTCGCCGGGCTTGAATTTATAGACGGTCCAGTTCGGGGTCCAGGTGTAGAAAAAGACCGGCTTGTCATCCTTGTAATTACCGAGGGCCGAGGCCATACCGGCTTCATACGATGCCTTGGAGGCGTTGATGTGGTCATTGAGTCCATAGGCGTTGAGGTGATGATCGATCACCTTCTCACAGCCCCAGCCGGGCGGGCAGGCGGTCAGATCGGCTTTGCCGTCGCCGTTGCTGTCAAAGGCCTTTTTCACGTCGTCTCGTTTAAAGTCGTTGAGACTTTTGATACCGAATTTGTCCACATCTCTTTTGGAGACCAGGTAGCCGCCCATACCACCGGCCTTGGCGACATAGCCGACTTTTTCCGCTTTTTCGTCAAAGTCTTTCGGCAGCTGGGCATTGTGCATCGGAAACCAGCCGTTGGCCCAGTAATCGACATCGCCCAGCGTGACCGATTTGTAGAAAATCGGGTTTTGCAGGTCTTTTGGTTTGCTGACTTCATAGCCGAGGGATTCCATGGCACGGCGGATCAGAGCTTCCTGGAAAAAGCCGGTATTCCATGTGGCCCGGGCCGGATTCACGGTAATTCCTTGCCCCGGTGTTTCGGCTGCCGAGGTGACAGGGGCGGTTCCCCCAACGGTGAGCAGAGCGATTGCCGCACCAAGTACGATTTTTTTCATCATCAGAATTCCTCCTTTGTGTTCTGTTATTTTTTCTTACCCATGGATTGGGTTACACGGTCGAGTATGATTGCCATCAGAACGATCGCCAGACCGCCGATGGTTGCCCGACCGATATCGAGCGTGTTCAGACCGAGGACGACCGGAGCACCGAGTCCGCCGGCCCCGATCAGCGCGGCGATGACCACCATCGACAGGGCCATCATGATGGTCTGGTTCAGTCCCGCCATGATGGTCGGCAGGGCCAGTGGTATCTGGACGCGCCGCAGGACCTGCCAATTGGTGGCGCCGAAGGCCAGCCCCGCTTCGACCAGTTCCGGATGGACCTGCCGGATGCCGAGGCTGGTCAGACGGACGATGGGCGGCAGCGAAAAGATGATGGTCGCCAGGACGCCGGCGACGTTGCCGACCGAGAAGAGCATGACGATCGGTACCAGATAGACGAACGCCGGCGTGGTCTGCATCGCATCGAGACACGGCCGCAGAATCGAATCGAACCGATCGCTGCGTCCGGCCCACAGTCCAAGCGGGATGCCGACGATGGTGCAGAAGATGACCGATGAGAAGACCATCGCCAGCGTGGTCATGGTGTCCGGCCAGAGGCCGAGCATACCGATGAGGACCATGGAGACGATGCTGAAGAGCGCCAGTCTGAGACCGGAGACCCGCCAGGCGATAATGCCGACCAGTGCCACGATGATCAGGGGATGCACGGTGTGCAGTCCATTCTCCAGACCGGTCAGGGTGACTTCGACCGGCCATTTGATCATCTGGAAAAACCAGCGATATCCTTCCACAAGCCAGTCAATGAATGAGCTGACCCATTCATCGAGCGGAATAATCTTATCTTCAAACAGAAACATCAATTTTCTCCCGATTCGGTGCTTTTTTGTTGATGGTCGCCGTTTTCCGCACGATGCAAGGTTCGCAGGAAGCGGTTCTTCGACACGACGCCCCGGTACTTCTTTTCTTCGGTGATGACCGGGATCGGCCAGGAATGGGAAGCGACCAGCGGCAGGATATCCTGCAGGCTGTCGGTCTCGAGGACAGCGGTCGCCTCGGGAAGAAAGGCGTCTTCTATCTTGGTCGCGCTGGTCTTGCGCTCCAGCGTGTCGCGCAGCGAGTCGGTGGAGACAATGCCGCAGAAGCGACGCTGGGAATCGAGGATATAGGCGAATTCCCGATCGAGGTCGTTGAGCTTTTCCAGCGTGGCGCGCAGGCTGCCCTGGCTGGTATGCCAGATGACCGTCGGCTGAGTGTCGCGGACGATATCGCCGGCCGAGATGACCCCGGTGGGATCGACGCCGCGGAAAAAGGCCCGGACGTAGTCGTCGGCCGGGTTCTGCAGGATTTCTTCGGGAGTGCCGACCTGGACCACCCGGCCGCCTTCCATAATCGCTATACGGTCGCCGATGCGCAGCGCTTCGTCCAGATCATGGGAGATAAAGATAATGGTGCGCTGGTGCTGGTCCTGCAATTTGAGCAGTTCGTCCTGCATTTCCGTGCGAATCAGGGGGTCAAGGGCGGAAAAGGCCTCATCCATCAGCATGATGTCCGGGTCGACGGCCAGGCCGCGGGCCAGTCCGACCCGCTGCTGCATACCGCCGCTCAGTTCCCGGGGGTAGGCGTTGCCCCAACTCTCCAGGCCGACCTGCTCCAAGGCCACCAGGGCGCGTTCCCGGCGTTTGTCTTTGCTCATGCCGGACAGTTCGAGACCGAAGCTGACGTTGTCGA
>CAZUJZ010000278.1:0-4430 GCA_964620665.1 uncultured Desulfofustis sp.
TTAACAAAACGCAAGAACCATGATACTTTCTCGGACCCGCCGGCCCATGTGCAACATGACGAACTGAAGCAGGTGCTCCGTCGACCGGCCGTTTGTATCCTGTCACGATATTATAGCACCAATAACGCCAGAAACAAGCTGCCCACTGTTTTTTTCTCCTGGCCGGCAACGGCCGGTGCCATGTTACCACCTGAGGAACCACGAATGCTGACGACACCGGAACAACCTGACCCAACAACCTCATTTCTTCACCATGAGCGAGCCAGCGGCATCCTGGTTCACCTGACCTCTCTGCCGAGTCCTTTCGGTATCGGTGATATCGGCCCCGGGGCAACGACCTTTCTCGACTATCTGGCCGCGGCCGGTCAACGCTACTGGCAGATCCTGCCGACCTGCCCGACCAGTCTGGTCTTCGACAGCTCACCGTACATGAGCACTTCCGCCCGGGCCGGATCTCCGCTGCTGATCGCTCCGCAATCACTCTATGAAGAGGGGTTTATCAAAAAAAATCAGCTCACTGCGGCCGACAACTTTTCACCCTACGTGGTCGATTATCACCGCGTCGACGCCTTCAAAAAACAGCTGCTGGAAGATGCGTTTGTCCATCTGACCTCCCGCCGCAAAGACCGCCTTGCCCGGTTCGCGGAACAATCCGAACACAGCGACTGGCTGGACACCTATGCGCTGTTCATGGCGCTGAAAGAAGCGCATGGCAAGGCCCCCTGGTTCAAGTGGCCGAAACCGTTGGCCCACCGGGAACCGGCGGCCATCGCCAAAGCGCGGGAGCGTTATCGCCGGCGTATCGACTACTTTCGCTTCGAGCAATACCTGTTCTTTTGCCAATGGGAGGCCCTGCGAAAACGGGCGGCGGAGAGAAAGATCCAACTCATCGGTGACATCCCGATCTATATCGGCCTCGACAGCGCCGATGTCTGGGCCAATCGGGACATTTTCGAGCTCGATGACAAAACCCTTCAGCCCAAGCGCGTTTCCGGCGTCCCTCCGGATTATTTCAGCACCACCGGGCAACGCTGGGGCAATCCGCTCTATCGCTGGCACAGCGAAGATCCCGCCGTCCGTCGGCGCCTGCTTGGCTGGTGGCAGTCCCGGCTGCGCAGCGTCTTCAACCTGGTCGATGTCGTCCGCATCGACCATTTCCGGGCCTTTGAATCCTACTGGGCGGTACCCGCCGAAGAGAAGACCGCACTGAACGGCACCTGGGAACCGGGACCGGGAGCAGACTTTTTCGATGCCATGCGGGACGCGCTCGGCCCCTTGAACATCATCGCCGAAGACCTCGGCGATATCACGCCGGCGGTCATCGATCTGCGTGACACCCTTGGTTTTCCCGGCATGAAAGTGCTCCAGTTCGCCTTTGACGGCAATCCGCACAACCCGTTTCTGCCGTACAATTTCGCCTCGCCCAATTGCGTGGTCTACACCGGCACGCACGATAACGATACCACCCTCGGCTGGTTTCTCTCCGAGCGGCTCAGCGACACAGACCGGCAGTTCATCAAACGCTATGCCAACCGGCGGATGCACGACGACAGCCCGATCCACGAGGATCTGCTCTACCTCGCCCTCTCGTCGACCGCCGCCCTGGCCGTCACCCCGCTGCAGGATATCCTCGGTTTCGGCAGCGATTGCCGGATGAACACGCCGGGCGTCCCGGAAGGAAACTGGCGCTGGCGCTGCGGCCCGGAATTTCTGACCGAGAAGCTGGCCGACCACCTCAGGGAGATCACCCACCGCTTCGGCCGATAGCGAACAATCACTTGACAATCGCTTGCCGTTTAGGTAAAAATTTCGCTTTCGCCCAGACGGCCCCATCGTCTAGTGGCCTAGGACACCGGCCTCTCACGCCGGGAACAGGGGTTCGAGTCCCCTTGGGGTCACCAAGTAATGACAAGGAGTCAGCCGATTCGGCTGGCTCCTTTTTCTATTTCTATTGCCTGCTTGGCCTCTTCCTACTGGAACTGAGCCTGCTTTTTCTCTTGCAGTTTCTCGATAAAGATCGGCGACTTGCGGTCTTACCAGGTGGGTGTCCGTACTTCGAACAAAAATCGAGATAGTAGCGAAGCCACTTGAGATACCTGTGCTGTACATCCCTGGCAATTTTGCCATCATGCATTTTTTCTTCATACGCCGAATGTAAACGAGGGGAAGTAACGATCATGGGTATCCTCGTTGGGCATCTATCATCAATTTTCAACGTGATATCCAAATCGAAGCATTATTGTGTTGAAAATATCATGCCAAGACAATTATATGAGATTCAGGGATGTTGCAGCAAAATCATGACAACATGTTGGAGAACGAGGGTAGCCGCCATGATGAACCGAGTTCATTGCAAGGCTGCTTATGGCTTTGGTTAGCGGGTAAAGTTAAATATGAAACCAAATAAAAAATGGATAGAAGACTGGCGTTACGGTGTTGAACCAAGGCTGGAAGAAAATACAGCAGAAGAACTCATCAAAGAATTTCAAGCGTTTTGGAACTGGGCCGTACTGGATTCAAAGAGCAAGACTACAAAGCAACGTTATTCAGGGGCATTACATGCGCTTGGTGGCTATATGGTTGAAGAAACCGGGAAAGGAAAACGTGCAAACAGGGAAATCGGAGAATTTCTGAAAGGCTATGTCGATTCTGGAGACGGTCCTCTGATCCATCATGACAACGAGGCATGGCAAGATGAACTTGATATGGTATGTCGTAAACTCTACAAGTATCTATCAGCCATCCGCTAGCAAGCAAATGAACTCAGACGCAAAATCCGCTGGTGCTCCATTTGCGCTGGTTATTTGGGCGTTGGGGCAATTTAATCGATTTTGTGTAATTCTTGACGATGTCCCCCATTTGAGCTACTTTTATAGAAAATCAAATGGAGGCAAACCATGAGCAAATCATCCACCATCAGGGCCAGAATTGAACCAGATTTAAAGGACAAAGCTGAGCACATATTTCAGCAGCTTGGGCTGACTACAACCCAAGCGATTACCTTGTTTTATAAGCAGGTCGAATTGAAAAAAGGGCTGCCTTTTGACGTACTCATTCCTAACGAGGTCACTCGCAAGACATTTTCCGATACGGATGCCGGACGGGACCTGATCATCTGCAATGACGCCGACGATATGTTCAGAAAGTTAGGCATCTAATGCTGGTACCCGCATATACAAAGCAGTTTGAACGCGACGCTAAGCGGATGAAAAAACGCGGTAAGAATCTTGAAAAATTGAAAATAATTATCCGTTCTTTAGTGGCCGAAGAGCCAATTGATGACATTCATCGTGACCATAAGTTGATTGGTAACTGGAAGGGGCGACGGGAATGCCACATTGAATCCGACTGGCTGTTGATTTATCTGGTTGAGTCCGACCGCGTTGTCTTCGAGCGGACTGGAACCCATTCTGACTTATTTCAAAAATGAAGGGCACTGATGCCCAACATTTATATCCAGCTGAGCGCGAGGAGCATGCGCCCGCTGACACAACAGCTTTAGCTCCCCCCCGAGAAGGTAGAAATTGAGCTAGTTCAGGGGACAGTATACACAACTACGCAAAAAAAAGTTCAGTTGATATTGGTTTTGTATATTGGCCCAGAACCCCCGCACCAGCGATAAACATCATTTATCCTGGGAAGTTGCCCATCAACTATCGAGAACGAGCTCAACCCGCGCGTTGCGTAATCTTAATCACGCTTGACGTTAATCATGCCATGCGTTATTATGCGATCCATGATTAAATCATTCGAATGCAAATATACTGAAGCGCTATCAAGAGGCACTAATGTTAAGAAATTCAATAACATTGCGAAGATTGCCAGACGCAAGCTCAGACAACTCGAAATTTCTAATTTGCTTGATGATTTAAGAGTGCCACCCGGCAATCATCTTGAAGCACTCAAAGGTGATCGTACTGGTCAATACAGCATCCGCATCAACGATCAGTGGCGAGTTTGTTTTAATTGGACAGATGCAGGTGCAGAAAATGTTGAAATCGTGGATTACCACTGAGAAGAGGTTGATATGAGAAAACTAGATCCCGTCACTCCAGGTGAAATTTTGTTAGAAGAGTTCTTAAAGCCTATGGGACTGAGCCAATATCGTTTGGCCAAGGAGATTGGGGTTCCCGCCCAGCGTATCAGTGAGATCGTTTCCAATAAACGCTCTATTACAGCTGATACGGATTTGCGATTGTGCCGTTTCTTTGGTTTGTCTAACGGATATTGGCTACGTGCTCAGGTTGCATACGATACGGAAGTAGCAGAAATCAATCTTGCGCCATTGCTTAATAAGATCAAACCTTGGGCAGAGCACTTGGCCCAACAAGGGCATTAAGGGCGACGGCAAAAGACCGCCGCGCCTTATGCCCGGCGTTATGCAGTAATTTCCAAATCATGTTGACAAGTGTCACGTGACACAATACACT
>CAZUJZ010000279.1:0-4393 GCA_964620665.1 uncultured Desulfofustis sp.
GCCCAGCTGACCCTGGCCAAGTTTCAGAATCCCGGCGGACTGGAGCTTGCCGGCAGCAACATGTACCTGGCCAACGCGTCGACGGGGGCCCCGCGAGTCGGTCTGCCCGGCCCGGAACTCGGCAAGATCTTCACCAATTCCCTGGAGCAGTCCAACGTCGATATGGGAACCGAATTCGTCCGCCTGATTACCACCCAACGCGGTTTTCAGGCCAACTCCAAGATCATCACCACCGTCGATGAACTGCTCAACGAGTTGATTAACCTGAAGCGCTGATTGTCAATCTTTTGACGCATGCTTTATCAGGCGGCCGGCTATCCCGGCCGCCTTTTTTTGTGCCGGCACCGGGCAGTGGGGTAATAAAATTTGTATCCTTGCGTTTCAACCGCCAAAAATCTATGATATAAAGGATTACCGCCTGGTAATCGTCAGAAATCATATGGATTCAACGGGACAAGGCCTGCTCTGCGGCCATCCCGTATCTCTTTATCACGCTCGATCGCGGAGGCACATTGGATCTTTCGACAATTATCGGTATGGGCGTCGCCTTCGGGCTGATGCTGATGGCCATCCTCCAGGGTGGTCCACTCACCATGTTTCTCAATGTCCCGTCGGTATTGATCGTGGTCGGCGGCACTGCCGGCGTCGCCTTTGTCCAGTATCCCGCCAAAGACCTGCTCGATGCCATCAACGTCGCCAAGAAAACGGTGCTGCACAAAGAAGCCTCGATCAACGATATGATCATGCAGTTGATGGGGTTTGCCAACAAGGCGCGGAAAGAAGGCATCCTGGCGCTGCAGAGTGAAATGGAGAAGATTGACGACGAGTTCCTGGTCAAGGCGATGCAGATGGCCGTCGACGGCCAGGAACCGGATACCCTGAGCGGCATGCTCAACACCGAGATCGAATACATCCAGCAGCGCCATGAAAAAGGCGCCAATATCTTTATATCCCTGGGTACCATTTCACCGGCAATGGGCATGGTCGGCACCTTGATCGGTTTGGTGCAGATGCTGCAGACCATGGATGACCCGTCAAAGATCGGGCCGGCAATGGCGGTTGCGCTGCTCACCACGTTCTACGGAGCCGTCATGGCCAACGTCATGTTTTTGCCGATGGCCGGTAAGCTGCGCCTTCGTTCCGAATCCGAGATGTTGATCAAGACCCTGATCATCGAAGGGATGCAGTCCATATTGTCCGGCGAGAATCCGCGGATCATGGAGCAGAAACTCCATTCATTCATTGCTCCGAAGATGCGTGAGTCAACGTTTAGCCGGTAAGACATCGTCATGGCCGAAGAAAACGCAGCCAAACAGCAGTCTCCGCGGAAAAAAAAGAAAGAGACCCCCGGTGTCCCCGCCTGGATGGTCACCTATTCCGACCTGGTCACGCTGCTGCTCACCTTTTTCGTGCTGTTGCTGTCCATGGCCAACCTCGACCCGGTCCGCTTCACCAGGGCTTCCGGGTCGTTGAAAGAAGCCTTCGGCGTACACCCTCGACCGGCCCAGGTCGAGTTCGCCATCCCGATCCTGCCCTCACCGCCGAAGACCAAATTCACCCCGTACCAGATCGAGTTGACCAGGAAGATCCATCAACGGCTCAAGGCCCAGATCGTTGAGTTGGAGTTGGGCAAGGATGTCGATGCGGTCCAGCAGGATGCGGAGACAATCATCCTGCGGGTCAACAATACGGTTTTATTCAAGCCCGGAGACCACCGGCTCAACCCACCGGCCTATCCGACCCTGCGGCAGCTTGCCGATCTGATCCGGCCGCTGCCGATGACCCTGCGCATCGAGGGCCACACCGACGATCTGCCGATCAAATCGGAAATCTTTGCCGATAACTGGGAATTGTCCATCGCCCGCGCCGTCTCGGTCGCCCGCTTCTTCGAACAGGGCGATCTCCTGCCCCTCGACCGGATGTCGGCCATCGGATACGGCGCCGACCGGCCGCTCGTCCCCAACATCAGTGAAGCAAACCGCGCCGTCAATCGCCGGGTGGATTTTGTTTTGCGGGTGAAAAACGTTTCAGGCACGACTCCTGCAGAAAACTCTTCGGAATCCGTCCCACTGTAAAAAATTTGACACCTGTCGTCTTACCGGCACGAAAGGGTGGAGATCATGGCCGAAAAACCCGACAAGGCAAAAGAGTCGCCTGCCAAAGGCAAACTCAATAAAAAACTGTTGCTCGTCATTGGCGCCGCCGTGCTCATCATCCTGATCGGCGGCGGTGTTGCCGCCTATCTCATGCTGAAATCCTCCAAAGATGCAGAAACGGATGACCCGGGACAGCGCGTACCCGTACCGGTGGTCAATCCTCAGGCCGATATCGGCCCGACCGTCGATATTGCCGAATTCGTCGTCAACATCATCAGTGATCAAGAAACGCACTACGTCAAGTCGGCATTGACCATTGAATTGACCAACGAGCAGGCCAAGGACGAGATGAACCGGCGCATGCCCCAGGTTCGCGACGCGATCCTGCTGCTCGTCAGCAACAAGACGTTCGAGGAGTTGCGCGATCTCCAGGGCAAGAAACAACTCAAGGCGGAACTGCTCAGCAAAATCAACGCGTTGATGCAGACCGGCCAGGCGAAATCGATCTATTTCACCGAGTTCGTCGTACAATAGAGCCTTTTGCAAAACTTAGATTTTCGTTCGAAATCAAGGCATGCGAAAAATTTTACCGCAGGCATATACATGATATTCCGAGGATAAAATTTTGAGCATAACGCAGAGTTTGGGCGAAAAGATTGTTTTGCAAATGGCTCAATAACCAAAACATTGCGGTCTCTCCGTGGAACCGGTCCTTTCGAAACAGGAAATCGCCGATCTGTTGAAGGCGATCAAGAGCGGTCAAATCCCCGTCGACCAGGACGGTGACGACGGTCGTCAACAAAGCTTTCTCGCCTGCGAAGAGATCGACCTGTTCACCATTACCTCTGCCAGCCAGCGTGACAGCCAGATCCGCATTCCCAACTTCGATATCATTCTCGATTCCTTCGGCCAGAACTACGCCATATCGCTGTCCAACCAGCTTCAGCGTACCTTTGCCATCACCCGGGTCGGCCTTGAATCCCTGTCCTTCCAGGATTATCTGCTGGCCAAGAAAAACCCCGGCTCGATGGGCGTGCTCAATCTCTCTCCGCTCAAACACGGCGCACTGATCGTCTACGACCAGCACCTCTCCTTCTCCCTGGTCGAGATCATGCTTGGGGCCTCGGCCGAGTCGGAACTGCTGCAACTCGAGCGGCAGTTGACCAAGATCGAATTGACGGTGCTCAAGGCCACCATGGAAAAAGCCTGCAGTGATCTCGAGCGGGCCTTTCGGCCGATCACCTCGATCGAGTCGAAGCTCTACAAGATCGAGAGTAATCCGCGGCTGGTTTCGATTACCGAACCCGACGCCGAAGTAGTCGTCGGTCTGTTCAACATCACGGTCAGCGAGGCGACGAGCAGCTTCGAGCTGGTCTTCCCGGTGGCGGCCCTCGATCCGTTCCGCGAGGAATTCAGAAACCTGCTCAGCGTCAACACCCCGAAGCACGGTGGTTGGACCGATATCTTCATTGCCGAATTACAGGAAATCGCCCTTTCCGTCGTCGCCCGCTCCGGGGTTATCGATCTCTCCATCGGCACAGTCCTCGATTTTCGCGAGGGAGATATCGTCCCCGTCGAATACGACTTGAATTCACCGTTGACCATCCTGGTCGAAGAGCAACCGAAATTTTTTGCCGTCCCGGGCCTGCACAAAGGGAAAAAGGCAGTCAGCATCACCGGGGTCCGTCACTGATATGAAACTGCAGCACTGCTGCAGAACCGACAGTCAAGCAGGGAGCACAAAACGATCATGGAAGAACAGAAACCCGACGGCAGCACTGCCCGTCCCGACCCCGAGGAACTCAAGGAACTGCTCGATGAACAACCGTCATCAGGCGATACAGCCAAAGGGACTCGCGACGGCGGCAACACCCCGGATAGTCGTAGTCTCGAGTTTCTCTACGACGTTCCGCTCCAGGTGTCTGTTGAGGTCGGGCGCAGCAAACTGCTGCTGCGCGATCTGCTGAAAATGGGCGAAGGGTATGTGATCGAGTTGGACAAACTGGCCGGCGAGCCCCTCGACCTCTATGTCAATTCCCGCCTGATAGCCCGCGGAGAGGCGGTCATGGTCGGTGACAAGTTCGGCATCAGACTGACCGACGTGGTCAGTACCAAAGCGCGGCTCGAAAAACTCGGTTGACGGAGGTATCGATGAGCAGCCGCCGCATCCTGTCTTTTTTCCTCTCACCCGTACTGCTCATGGGCTATCGCAACGCCTGGGCGCTCGGCAACGAGGGGCCGTCTCTGCTCAACTCGTCTTTGCGCATGACCTGGGGCCTGCTCGTCGTGCTGGCGGT
>CAZUJZ010000280.1:0-4386 GCA_964620665.1 uncultured Desulfofustis sp.
ACGTCGGCGCACCCGGGGGGGGACTGAACAGTATAAGGGTGTCATAAAACAATTAAGCACTACAAAATTGTGTCAGCTCGTCACCTATCAAACAATAGGTATTTAGCCGATGGTTTTTCCCTTGGACAGATCTATATTATACCTACGTTTTTTGATTCAAAAGAACGGTGCGCCGATCCATTCGAATGTTCGTTCAAGATCAGGGTGAAGGAGACTACTCCGTTGCAGGCAGAGCGAGGCAATTGCTGGCGGACCAAGTTTTAGCCTGCATCGAGGTGATTGGACGGCGATGGAATTTTCAAGAAAGTCCTGTGCCGTGCCGACCGGAATGCTGTGACTGGCTAGAAAAAATGGAAGACGACTGCCATATCAACCTCCATTTCTAGCGAGAGGGAGGAACTGAATCCCTTTCAGTTCCTCCCTGATCGTGTTTCGACTGAGCATCTTCTCCGTAGTGGTGTTTTCCTCCTTATATCTCATTGCCATCTCAGTTCTCTGTTCCGGATCATCCACCGGCTTGAAACAAATGATTGTTGCGTCTTCAGAGCAAAGCTGACAGAATAGTTGGAAATTGTATTATCGGTATCGCGAAGAAGACGGCGAAAAGGTTACACCGTTACGACCGATCGAGGGCCCAGAGCTCCGGCAGCGGGCGCAAACGAGCTCTTTTCAACCAACAAGGCGGAGATCCGACGAGGGGCATATGAAAATAAAAATTTCGAAAACTGAATATCGCTTGATGCTCGACGTGTTTGCGATAGCCGAGTGGGTCATGAATTCATTCAAAGCAGGCGGTGACAGCGATTCGGAAACGAAGCCCTACAATAAGCTGGAACAGAAGATCATGTCTTATGCCGAAGACTTCGGCTGTGGGCACCTGGTCACCTATGACGGTAAGCTGGAAGAATATTTTCCGACCAGAGAACTGGATGAAATGGGGGCGTATACCAGGTTTATCGAGCAATTCGAAGATGACGTTTTTTGGGAAGAACTGGGACAGCGACTGGCCTTGCGTGACCTGATCAACGATCAGGGACTTGAAACAGTGCGAAACATGGATCCGGTTTCTCGAATGAAGGCGCAAGATGACATCGCCGCTCGCTATCACCAGGAGTTCTCCGAAAACGGTATCGAAAACCTCTTTTTGTCTCGAAACAACTGATTGCCTGCAGACGGCGGTTCAGCAGCGCCCGCTCAGACGTCAAAGGTGAAATCGGGATAGTGTTTTTTCAGGCATTCCGGACAGATTCCATGGCTCAAGTCGGCTTCCGAGTGCTCTTTGATGTAGGTCTCCAGCTGATTCCAGTAGCCACGATCGTCCCGGATCTTCTTGCAGTGGGAACAGATCGGCAGGATGCCCCGGAGCGTTTTGATTTCTCCGATGGCCTTTTGCAGGCTGGTGATCAGGAGCTCCTTTTCGGCCACGGTATTGTGGAGTCTGGTGATATTGAAGGCGATCCAGACAACCCTCCGCGGCTCTTCGGCAGTGGCGGCGATGGGCGATATGTGGGCTTCGAACCACTGCTTCCCCGCCGGACCCGGAAGCTTTTCCGATCCTTTGATATCCTGCGCTGACAATTGATAGGTAAACGTGCGCACTTCGTTTGACGTTATCGCTTTTTTGATCTCGGCGACAAAGATGTCGGCGTTGTGCCGGTCGATCACATCGTGGATGCGCTTACCGAGCAGGTGCTCCCCCCGGTGGTAGTTCCGGTGATCGGCGCCGCCAAATATGTGGACATAGCGGCCCTCCTCGTCTAGAACGAAAAACGGTTCAGGGAGCGCGGCAAAGATTGCAGCGCTGATGTCATGTTGCAGTTGATTATGATTTGACACAATAATGTACTGAAAGGAGGGGGCGCGTTACGTCAGCTGTCAGTCGGTTGTCGGGAGCGGTTGATATGACGGGCCTGCTCTGATAAAGAACATAGCATAGCACGTTGTGAAAAGAAGGGGAACCATTTTCCGTTGTTCGCTTGAGTTTCTGCAACCGGGTGGCAGCGACGGTACGGTACCAAATAACGACCAGCCACAGACGACATAATGATTGGATGAACGGATGAAGCTAACGCCTCGCTTGATGAAACTGATACTCAACGTGTACCCTCCCTATCTTGGCACCGGTATCAGGGTGAGATCCATTTCCGACGACTGGCGGGAGATTCGAGTATCCATGGCATTGCGGTGGTACAACCGCAATGCCGTCGGCACTCAGTTCGGCGGCAGCCTGTATGCGATGGTCGATCCGCATCTGATGCTGATGCTCATGAACCTGCTGGGGAAATCCTATCTGGTCTGGGACAAGGCCGCCGAGATTGAATTCGTCACAGCCGGTCGAGGGACCGTGTCGGCGGTCTTGACGATAACCGATGAAGACCTGACCCTCATCAGGCAGCAGACCGCGGCTGGAAAAAAATATTTTGCCCGGTTCCAGGTTCTTATTCGTGACGATCAGGAGCACTTGGTGGCCAGGGTGAAGAAAACGATTTACGTGCGAAAAAAACGACAGCCCCAGCGAGGAAACTGATTGATTCGGCCACGGGCGGTGCTGTTGTTCGTCGCCTTGGGAGCAGTGGTGATAAATTCGTGTGCGGAGCAGGAGAGGCTATGGATATCTGGATCATCAGTCTGATCCTCGTGGTCGTTTTGTACCTGCTGGTAACCGAGACAATCTCGGTTGACCTGACGGCCATCGGCATCATGGTCGTGCTGATTGTCTCCGGGCTGCTCACCCCGGGTGAAGCGGTGTCCGGCCTGGCCAATCCGGCCGTCGTCACGGTGGCTGCGATGTTTGTCGTCAGCCGTGGCTTGATGCGGACCGGCGGCGTGGAATTTCTGGGTCGACAGGTGATCAAGGTGGCCCGGAAAAATCTGACGGCGGCCCTCACTCTGATCCTGCTATCCGTCGGTTTCGCTTCGGCTTTTATCAACAATACGCCGATCGTCCTGCTGTTCATCCCGGTGGTGATGGCGATGTGCTGTGATCTCGGCTTGAGCCCTTCGAAATTTTTGATTCCGGTCTCCTATGCATCAATTCTGGCCGGAACGTGCACTTTGATCGGCACCTCAACCAATATCATTATCAGTGACCTGAGTGCTCAGCATGGCTACGGCGCCTTATCCATGTTCGAGCTGTCGCTGGTCGGGGTTCCCATTGCCGTTACCGGGATAGTCTTTCTGGTTGTTGCTGCGCCACGATTGCTGCCGTCGCTGGCCAATCCGATCTGTCAGATGCAGGACAGCGAGCACCGGAAGTATCTCGCCGAACTGCAGATTCGCGCTGCCAGCCAATTGATAGGGCAGCAGCCGCATCCGGCCTTTCAGGAACGCTTTCCGGACCTGGAAGTGATCGAGTTGACACGTCATGACCGCATCTATTACCCGAGTCGCGATCAGAAACCCATTGAAGAAAACGATATTCTCCTGGTCAAGGGATCGCTCAATGATCTGGTCGCTCTTTTGCACATGGACGGTGTGGAACTTCCCTTCTCTGAGAAGGAGTTGACGCTTGGCGCCCAGAAGGATGCGCCGATCATCGTCGAATTGTTGATTGCCCCGGGGTCATCGCTTCTGGGAAGACGGCTCGCCCGGACCGAGTTGGCCCGTGATCCGGCAATCAACATCATTGCCGTTAAACGACAGGGATTGCGTCTGGCTGAGAAGCAGATCCACGATGTACGCCTGAAGACCGGCGATATCCTGCTGATCTGGTGCTCCGGATCGAAGCTTGAAGAGTTGCGCAGTGAGCGGGACTATCTGCTCATCGAAGATGTCTACGAAGAAATCGTCCATAAGCGAAAAGCCTGGTGGGCGATCATCAATTTCGTCTGTATGATCGCTACCGCATCACTCGGTCTGGCGGATATCATGACCTGTGCCCTGACCGCCGCCTTTTTGATGATTGTTACCGGTTGCCTGCAGATGCGCGATGCCTATCGCGCGTTGCAGGCTGACGTGTTATTGCTCATCGCCGGTACCATAGCCCTCGGTCTGGCCATGGAAAAAAGCGGTGCCAGTAGCCTGTATGCCGATCTGTTTCTGAGGCTGTTCATCGATATGCCGATCATTGTCGTTCTCGGTGGAGTCATTGTCCTGACCAGTATCTGCACGCAGATCCTGAGCAATAATGCCGCCGCTGTGTTGCTGCTGCCGATCGCAATTTCCACGGCGCTCGGTGTCGGGGCGGACCCGAAACCGTTTATCATCGGTGTCTGCATCGGCGCGAGCGCCTGTTTTGCGTCACCGATCGGTTACCAGACCAACCTGATGGTTTTCGGCCCCGGAGGCTATCGCTTTCTCGATTATCTGCGACTCGGTATCCCGCTCAACCTGCTCGTGGTTATTACCGGCACGATCTTGATCCCGTTAATCTGGCCGTTTTGACAA
>CAZUJZ010000281.1:0-4374 GCA_964620665.1 uncultured Desulfofustis sp.
ATGATATGGTACTCGGCAGCCGCTACGTCGAGGGCGGCAGTACTCCGCAATGGCCTTTGGCGCGAAAGATCGCATCGCGGCTGGCAGGCCTGCCGGCCCGGCTGTTTACCACGGTCAATGACCCGATGGCCGGTTTTTTTGCGGTCTCTCGCCGGCGTCTGGCTCAGACGCGACCCGACGTGCCGGGATTCAAGATCGGTTTTGAGCTGTTGGCCACCGCCGAAGACGACTTTCGGGTCTGTGAGGTGCCGATCGTTTTTCGTGATCGTTTCGAGGGGTTTTCCAAGATGAACAAACAGATCATCTTCGATTATCTCAAACAATTGGTGCATCTGGCCGGGGCCGGCAGCCCCCGCTCCATGACATGGCACTTCGGCCTGACGGCCGGCTGCGGCGCCGCTCTTAACTGGCTGCTGTTTGCGTTGCTGCTGCATTTCGGTATCAGTCCGGAAACGGCGCACCTGGCCGCATTGACCGGGGCCGCTGCGTCGGTCATGAGCGGATTGGCCCTGCTTCGCGCCGCCACCAATCGTGCCGTTGTCCCGATGGGGCGGTGGTTGCCGGCCGCTCTGGTTTCCCTGGTCTGGGCAATCGGCATGCAGGGGGCGGTGTTCGAGCTTGCCGTGCCCCGCACTCCGGCCGGCCCGCTCACCGCTTTTCTGCCGGCGGCGGTAGTCGGCAGCATCTGTTTTGTGCTGCCGGTGCTGATCGTTTGCTCAGCCGGTTTCAGCCGCCTGTCGCGGCGGGTGCGGGTGCGGTTTGGTCTCATCGGCGCAGTGTCGGCGGTGCTCTTGCTCCGGCTCGTCTATCTGGGTCTGCCGGAATTGATGGAGCAGGAGGCCTATTACTGGGCCTATGCGCAGCATCCATCCCTGAGTTATCTCGATCATCCACCGCTGGTCGCCCTGCTGGTCTGGCTGGGTACCGTGCTGGTTGGCACCACCGAGTTCGGAGTACGGATCGGTGCTTTTATCTGCTGGTTTGTCACCGCGTTCTTCGTTCACCGATTGACCGTGCGGGTCTGCGGCAGGAGTGCTGCCCTCGGCGCCCTGCTGCTTGTCGGTATTCTGCCGTTTTATTTCGGCATCGGTCTGATGATGACACCCGATGCGCCGTTGCATGCGGCCTGGGCGGCACTGCTCTATTTCCTCTACCGGGCCCTTGTCGAAAACCGCTCCGATGCGTGGCTGGGCGTGGGCTTCAGTCTCGGGCTTGGATTGTTGTCGAAATACACCATCGTGCTGCTCGGCCCGGCCGCCTGCTGCTTCATGCTGATCGATCGGCGTGCCAGGCGCTGGTTTTTCCGGGGAGAGCCGTTGGGCGCCTTGTTGCTCGCCCTGCTCCTCTTCCTGCCGGTTCTGATCTGGAACTACCAGCATGACTGGGCGTCCTTTTTGTTCCAGAGTCAGCAGCGACTGGCCGATAAGCCGTTTTTCTCCACCGATCGGCTGCTCGGTTATATCGCATTTAATCTGACGCCGGCCGGGTTGGTCGGACTCTTTTTGTTCTGGGTCAGAGGTGGCCGTCTACTGGCTGCGGTCGATGAACCGGAAACGGTGCTCCCGGACGGGCGGGGGACGGTGCGTAGCCGCTATCTGTTTCTTTGGCTCATGGTAACACTGCCGTTGACGGTTTTTCTTTTTTTCAGCCTGACCCGGGAGGTCAAGTTGAACTGGACCTCCCCGTTGTGGCTGGCGTTGCTGCCGCTGCTTGGTGCTACCGTCGTCGGTTCGGCTGCAGATTGCTGCCGCCGCCTCGTGTCCGGTCTGCAACGGCTCTGGCGTTATACTGCGATCGTCCTTGTCATTGTCTACGCGATCGGTTTGCACTACGTTGTTCTCGGACTGCCGTTGCTGCCCCACCCGTCGCGGCCGTTCCTGAGCGGCTGGCAGAAATTTGCCCGACAGATAGAAGAGATCGTCGAAACGGTCGAAGCGGAAACCGGCAGAAGACCGCTGGTGGTCGGCATGGACCCCTACCAGATCAGCAGCGGTCTGGCTTTCTATCGCAGCAAAAACGCGATCGGGATGCCGGATATCAGCCGGAGTCGGGGGATCGAGGAGACGGCCGGCTGGCATCTGTTTACCTGGGATGGGTTGATGTATGAATATTGGACCGATCCGCAGGAAGTGGTTGGCCGGGATATCCTGGTGGTGGCAACGAGCCGGATCAGGGTCGAATTCCCTTATTTCCGAAACCGTATGGCCGGGATGGGAGCCATTCACGAACTGCCGGTGACCAAAGACGGGCAGGTCCTGCGCACCATGTATTACCGGCTGCTCCAGGGCTATCGCCTGGAACAATAAGAACACCGCCGCATCTTTGTTTCCCGCCGGATCAGACGGTAAAACGCTTGACCATTCCGGTCGGTCGCGTCGATAGCTGACCGAGTTGTTCGGCGCAGGTTTCAACCGCTGCGCGCGGGCCTGTCATCAAGCTCGAAGGGCTGTTTGCTTCGCCCATATCACCAGCCGCCGCCACCGCCTCCGCCCGATGACCCGCCACCACCACCGCCGCCGCTTCCCGAGGACGAGGAGGAGGCAGCGCCCAGGGCCGTTGCCGCCGCCGCCCAGGAACCGCTCGCGCCGGCGCCCCCGAAGCGGCCGCCGCCGCCACTGAAAGCGGCGCTCGATGCAGCCGGGTTGTCGGCCGAAAAGACCGTTGGCGCCGCGGTTGCCGAGAACGACCTGACCCAGCGATCGATGTCCGGGGCAAGCCCGAAAGCAACCAGGTACGGGAACCATTCGTCACGCAACGCCGGGTTTTTTGTGCGCAGTTCACGTTGAAAAAAAAGGCGGGCGGCGGCAAGGTTCCGGCACAGGGCGATACCGGCGCGACTGTCTCGATTTCTGGCTACCAGCAGGACCATGTCGATCAGACCGCCGTAGAGCAGCAACAGGCCGACGATCAGCAGGCCCGAGATCGGCTGCCGGCCAAGCAGCAGGTAAACGGCCGGTGGCAGCAACAACGTGCCAACGAGCAGCAGGGCGCGCCGGGGCAGTCGGTCGGAGCGGGTGCGATAGGCCGCGGCTGCGGCAAGGCCGACGATCAGTGTGCCGACCCCGGCGATTGCACCGATGACGGTCGTTGCAAGTTCGCTGCGATGGACGATACCGTTGACCAGGAGCAGCAGAATTGCCAACATCATCGCTGCCAGGGGGAAGAGCCAGCGATAGTTCGCCGGCCGGGTGCTGCTTTCGGTCAGCTGTTTGACCCGACGCTCCAGCCGGTCGCGGATCGTTTCCACCGGCTTGAACAGGCGGCCCTGTTGCCGGTAATGGGCCCGGATCCGCCGACTGTCCGTTTGATCTCCGGCGACGAACAGGTCGTCGATCAAGGCCCGTTCGTAACCGTGCACTGACGAGCGTGGCTGGAGCAGCTCCAGGTGCAGCGTATTCTGGCCGGGGATTCGCCAGCCAAGAAGCGGTATCCGGACCGGCTCCAGGCGACTGCTTATTTTGTTTTCCAGGACCAGGCGAGCCAGTATCGCCGCCACTTCAGCAGTGGCGGTACTCTTATCCCAGGTTGCCCCGACTGTTTCCGGGAGCAGATGAAAGACATGACGTTCGAGCCAGGCCTGATCGATCTCCGTTTGGTCGGGAAGCGGGGCGAAGCGGCCCCGTGATGATTCATGGCGGAGAAACGATCGGGTTGTGGCGGCCAGCACGAGCAGCAGGAAAAGAGCGGAGCCGAAACGGAGCCAGCTCGGGGCGGGTGCGGCCGTATTACCGCCGAGCCGGGAGGCAACGGGGTGCCGGGATATCTCGGACGGGATGCCGGTGTGATACCGGAGGTCGGTCCTGACGACAACGCTCTGGCCAGGCGGCAGGTCGCGCCGACTCATGACGAGCGGGAGCCCCTGCTGCTCCCAGCCGTCGTCGGCGGTGAGTTCCAGCGCGAAAGCGGCGATGCGGCCGGGGCGGTCGGCAAAGGCGTAATCATGATCGAGGATGAAACGGTGGTCGCCGGCCGGCATGATAATACCGGAGAGCGTGTAGTCGATCAGATAGGCCAGGCGATGCCGGTCAAACGGCGGGTCGCCGGGGAGGCGGTTGCGCCATCTGAGTCGCCGGTCCCCATGCCAGTTGTAGCGGTCGATATCGTCCAGGGAGCCTTTGCTGAGCGGAACGGGGCCACGTTCGTCATCGAGCCGGTAGAGCCCGTTGAGTCGCAGGCTTTGCCCGGGCCGCAGGGCGAAGGAGCGTTCGCCGCCGTTCCAGTTTCCGGAGAAGATCATCGTATGGGTTTCCCTGACATGCAGTCGGCCGTCGTTGTCGAGCCGGGCCTGCACCGTCAGATCTTGCCAAAAGAGCGAACGGTCTGTGCCGCGAGCCGGGGCAGACGACAGCGTCAATCCGGCGGCGACCAGGACGC
>CAZUJZ010000282.1:0-4322 GCA_964620665.1 uncultured Desulfofustis sp.
AATTGCTGCAGCATCTGGAACACCGGACGGACTGACAAGATGCTATTCGAGAACCCGCGTATTTTGATTGTCGATGATGAGAAAATAAACCTCAAGGTCCTGGCCGACCTGCTCAAGGACGAGTATGTCCCGGTACTGGCCCGCAACGGCGACCAAGCGATCCAGCATGCGCTCAGCGAAACGCCGCCGGATCTGATCCTGCTCGATGTGATCATGCCGCAAATGGGCGGCTATGAAGTCATCAAGTATCTGAAAAACAACGACAAGACCAAGAACATTCCGGTCATTTTCGTCACCGCGCTCAACTCTATTGAAGACGAGGAGTTCGGGCTGCGGCTCGGCGCCGTGGATTATATCACCAAGCCGTTTTCCCCGCCGATCGTCAAGATCCGCATCCGCAACCATCTGCGCATTATCCACCAGTACAAGCTGCTCGATCAGTTGGCCCATCTCGATGGGTTGACCGAGATCTGCAACCGGCGGCGGTTCGAAGAAGAATTCAAAAAAGAATGGGAGCGGTCCCTGCGGAGCGGCAACCCGTTCTCGCTGGCGATGATCGATGTCGATTATTTCAAGCAGTACAACGATCACTACGGCCATGCCATGGGGGATCTGGCCTTGCAGCGGATCGCCAGGGCACTCTCCGACGTGCTGCGCCGGCCGGCCGATTTCATCGCCCGCTATGGCGGCGAAGAATTCGTGATGCTGATGCCGGAAACCGATCATGACGGAGCGATGCAGGTGGCCCGGCATTCATTGAAAAAGATTGCCGAGCTGAACATCGTCCATCACCATTCCCGGGCGGCCGACTATGTGACCGTCAGTATCGGGCTGTCCACCATCCATCCGGCCGTCGCCGCTTCTCAAAAGACCTTTCTGGCAACCGCCGACCAGAACCTCTATCGCGCCAAGGAGGGTGGCCGTAACCAGGTGGTCGGCAGCGTCATCAAAGAGGGGATTGTGCTGCCACTATCGGTGTAGCGACGGGAGCACGTAGACCAGCTCAAGAACCATTCTCCTTTTCTTCCAACCAGCTCAGGTAGTCCTGGAAGATCTCCGGGGCCATGTCTTTCAGTGCCCGGCGGCCGTCGATTAGTGCCCGATGGTCGCCGTTGCGACGCGCCAGTTCGATCGACCGGAGAAGCGGGTAACAACGGGCGCCTTTGGCGTCGCTGGTCTGCGGGTGTTCAACCAGGGGCAGAACACCTCTGAAGAAAGCATAGATCGGTGTCAACAGGGGGCCGTGTTCTTCGATACAGGCTGCCAGCTGCCGGTTGCCGATGTGCTGCCTGCCGATATCCTCCGGGTCCAGCAACAGGGCTCGAGCGTAAGCTGCCGCGGCGAGTTCTCGTCGATTCTGCCGCAGCAGCGTTTCGGCGTGCAGGAGATGCAGCCGGGCGCAGCCGGGCTGCATCTCCGCCAAGCTGCGTAGATTGGTCTCGGCGGCGTGGTGATTGCCGAGGAGCAGCAGCAGATGGCCGAGACAGAGATCGGGTGGATGAAAGAACCCGGGCCGGTCGCTCAACAGGTCGTGGACGTGTCGCAGCAATCGTTGGCGCAATGTGGTGTGATGCCGACGGGCCGGCAAAGAGATGTGCTGCAACTCCCGCCAGAGGAGGATTGCTGCCGACTCGGCGGGTAGCGACATGGCCTCGAGGTAGCATTCTCGCCAGAAACGTGTGTCCTTGAGACCGGCGCCTGCCTGCGGATGGTCCGGCATCGATCCCAGTACCGAGAGAAAACGTCTCTCCGCCTCGGGAAAATTCAATTCGGCGAGGGCTTGATAGCCGGCACCGACGGCGAGCAGATCCCATTCGAACAGATTCAGTTGCATCTTTTTCTGTCTCCAGTTCCAGCCCCCTTCTGCCGATTGCAACCCCTCGTGCTGATCGGCAACAACTCGGGTCAATGTAGCCGTTTGCTTCTGGTCCGGCAAGGGCTTCCGGTGTGCCGCTCCCGCGTCGATCCGCCATGATGCCATGTAGGCCGAGTTGAAACGTGATCAAACAATAACTCTCACCTAACGCAAAGCTAACGCCGTCTCTCTAACGTGCATCTGACAAACGACAGCGGATTTATTTACCCCAGCCCAGAGAGGAGCATGAAATGAACGGTGTGGCAATCGCGATTGACGGTCTCAACAAAACATTCGGGCGCACGCAGGTGCTTAAAAACATCAACCTGACCATCGAGGCCGGGGAAATGGTGGGTCTGGTCGGCGCCTCGGGGTCCGGCAAATCCACGTTGATCCGCCTGGTCGGCGGCCTGGAGACCATGGACAGCGCCAGTCGCTCCATCAAGCTGTTCGGTCAGTCGGTGCAGTTAGCCGGTAAACGCACCGGATTACAGCGCGCCCTGCGCCGCGATATCGGCATCGTCTTTCAACAGTTTAACCTGGTCGGCCGCCTTTCACTGCTGGCCAATGTATTGGTCGGTCGTCTGGCCCACAATCCGAGTTGGAAAGGAATTGTCAAAATGTTCCCGCGCGAAGAGAAGATCCGCGCGCTGCAGGCGCTCGATCGGGTCAATATGCTCGATTATGCCCACCAGCGGGCATCCACGTTGTCCGGTGGTCAGCAGCAGCGCGGCGCCATTGCCCGGGCCCTGACCCAGGAGGCGAAGCTGATCCTGGCCGATGAGCCGATCGCCTCGCTCGATCCGGCATCGTCGGACCTGGTGATGAACCTGCTCGGTGACATCAACCGCCAGGACGGCACGACCGTGGTGGTATCCCTGCACCAGTTCGAAATGGCGCGGAGCCGGTGCCCGCGCATAGTCGCGTTAAAGGACGGTGAGATCGTCTATGACGGGAATCCGTCTTGTCTGCGGGAGCGCGACCTGGCCGAGATCTACCGGGCCGAAAACCCTTGTTGCGGCAGTACCGGCAAAATGCCGGAGCCGTTACTGGAAGCCGTTTAACGAAAACCCTAGCTGTCATTGTGTGTAGTACATCAGATCAATACGAATCAATTCAGGAGGAACGAGTATGTTGCGGAAATTGTTGTTGACCGCCGGTGCGTTGCTGATGAGCGCCGGGATCGCGATGGCCGAGATGCCGAAACAGATCAATTTCGGAATTATCTCCACCGAATCGAGCACCGCGCTCGAAGCGGGTTTTTCACCGTTTATGAAGGACCTGGAAGCCTATCTGGGGATTCCGGTCAAATCCTTTTACGCGTCCGATTACGGCGGCGTGATCGAAGGGATGCGTTTTAAAAAGGTCGATGTTGCCTGGTTTGGCAACAAATCGGCGATCGAGGCGGTCGACCGGGCCGAGGGCGAAGTGTTCGCCCAGACCATCAAGGATGACGGTTCGGAAGGGTACTATTCGCTGCTGATCACCCATAAGGATTCCGGCCTGAACAGTTTGGAAGACGTGCTCAAGTGCGAGGGCGAGCGATCCTACGGCGCCGGCGACCCGAACTCGACGTCCGGAACGGTTATTCCCGGTTATTACGTGTGGGCGATGCACAACAAAAAGCCTCAGGATTGCTTCAAGCGGATCGTCGCCTCCAACCATGAAGGCAACGCCATCGCAGTCGCCACCGCCAAGGTGGATGTGGCGACCAACAATACCGAATCGCTGTACGCCCGCCTTACCAAATCTCAACCGGAAATGGCGGCAAATATCAAAGAAATTTGGCGCTCGCCGCTGATCCCGTCGGACCCGATGGTCTGGCGCAAGGACCTGCCGCAGGAGTTGAAGGAAAAAATTCTCTATTTCTTCATTCAGTACGGTCGGTTCGGTGATCTGGACAAGATCGAACGGGAGCGCGCCAACCTTGCCAAGATGTCGGACGGCTGGGGGCCGTTTCTCGCTTCCTCCAACGCCCAGCTGATCGAGGTCCGGCAGATCGAGTTGTTCAAAAAGAAGATGAGCGCCCAGGAAAAGGGTGACGATGCAGCCCTGCAGGCCGTCGCCGCCGAGGAACAGAAGCTGAAAAAATACAGCGAGATCGTCGGCAAGAGCGGTTATTGATCCGTCCCGGCCATTGACTATCGACTATCGAGGTATCCCGCAGGTGGTGCGGGGTACCTCGATGTCCCGCCAAAACGATGACCGCTGCCCTCTGAGCGGGGCGTATCCCCGGCAGGACTCTCTCAAGCAAATCGACACCCTTCAGGATATCAATGAAAGGAATTCCCATGAACGGTGGGCGCAGCACCGAGTTGACGCCGGCCGTTGCCGAACAACTCAGACCCCGCTGGCCGACCATTTTTGGCAATGTTGCGGTGGCGCTGGTTCTGGCCACCATTCTCGGGATCTCTTACTATCCGTCCGAGATGAACAACTGGCCGATGCTCTTTACCGATGCCGGCAA